>MHDI01000069.1 GCA_001804915.1 Nitrospinae bacterium RIFCSPHIGHO2_02_FULL_39_82
CCCTCCTCTTAATAATTAAAAGTTTGGGTATTATGACATGCTTAAATTAGGACATTTCTACTTTGCCAGAATAGGACATTATCATTTTGCTGTTACAGAAAAATTTTTTCAGCAGACTGCATATCGTCTCAATTTCAGCTATTTCTAATTCGGGGAACATAGGCAGTGATATAACTTCTCTTGATGCTTTATAACTGTCAGGAAACTCCGATTCTGAATACCCCAGATGTCTATATGCCTCCTGGGCAGGAAGCGGGACAGGATAATAAACGGCTGAGGATACACCATTTTCCGAGAGAAATCTGCTGCATTTATCCCTATTTTTCATCCTCACTGTATAGGCATGGTAGATATGGTCTCTCCCTTTACCATCCGGTAATCGGACAGGAAGCCCTTTTAAGAGTTTATTATAAAGCAGTGCGTTTTTTCTCCTCTTTTCATTCCACCCATCAATCATCTTTAGTTTTATCCTCAAGATTGCAGCCTGAATTTCATCCAGCCTGCTGTTATAGCCAATAAACTTATGAAAATATTTCTGGCTGCTGCCGTGATGCCTGAGCATCCTTACCTTATCGGCAATAACATCGTTATTTGTCACAATCATACCACCGTCTCCATATGCCCCGAGATTTTTTGACGGAAAAAAACTGAATGCCCCGATGTCCCCTATACTTCCAATCTTTTTACCGTTATATTCTGTGCCAAATGACTGTGCCGCATCCTCAACAACCTTTAGGTTATAATTTCTTGCAACCTTTAAAATTTTACCCATATCGGCAGAACGTCCATACATATGAACAGGGATTATAGCCTTTGTCTTTTTTGTTATCTTCCCTTCAATCTTTGCCGGGTCTATGTTGTAGGTGTTGATATCTATATCTGCAAAAACAGGTGTTGCCCCACAGTATGTAATAGCCTCTGTAGTGGCTATAAAGGTGAAGGGGGTGGTGATAACCTCATCCCCATTACCAATGCCAATGGCAAGTAATGACAGATGAAGTGCATCCGTCCCTGATGCGACCCCTACTGCATGTTTAACCCCTGTATACTCGGCAATCTCTTTTTCTAAAGATGATACCTCATTGCCAAGTATAAACTGACCGCTTGCAAGTACCCTTTTAATGGCACGGTCTATCTCTTTTTCAATTGCTGAATATTGCCTCTTCAAATCTACTAACAATATCTGCATCAATCCTCCCGTTCTAATCCTTGACAATACAATGTTTTTAAATTATCTTAAAGATTATAAATTTAGCCACGAATGAACACAAATTTCCACTAAAATCTTTTATTAGAATTATTTTATTTCGTGCCTATTCGTGTAAATTAGTGGTTATTTTTTTATGGCCGGAGTGGTGGAACTGGAAGACGCGCGGGACTCAAAATCCCGTGAGGGCAACCTCGTGAGGGTTCGACCCCCTCCTCCGGCACCAATAAATTTTAATTCATTAACTGATACTGAAAAATGTCATTTTTTAGTGTGAATTCATTAAATGTTTCTTCACCCCTGATGAATAACTTATAACCCCATTTGAATCCACTATAATCCCTTCTACATCCTTTAATCTCTCAATCAATGCCATACCCTTTTTCTTCCTCATAACAAATACCGCAGTCGCAAGGGCATCTGCATCAACTGCAAGTGATGCAATTATTGTTACGCTCTGAACCCCCTCCACAGGCAATCCTGTAACCGGGTCTAATATATGGTGGTATCTCTTTCCACCAGAGATAAAATACTTTCTATAATCACCCGATGTTGCCACAGAGAGATTTTTTAATAAAATGGTATCCATAAGTTTATCCTTTTCTCTTGGATGCAAAACACCTATTTTCCATTGACCATTTTCACTCTCACCAATTGCCCTTATATCACCACCTGCATTAATTAAAACATCATCTATTCCATTTTTATTAACCGCTTCAATTCCTTTATCTATTGCATATCCCTTTGCAATCCCCCCAAGGTCTAATTTTATACCCTTTTTCAGAAGGGATACTGTATTTCCATTTACCGAGATGTTTTTATATCCAACACCTTTTATAGAGTCAACAAATTTATCCGTTTCAGGAATTTTACCTCCAGTTTCAAAATCATACAGTTCTTCCACCCTTCCAATGGTTACATCAAAGGCACCATCAGATATCTCACTGTAATATAGAGATTTTTTAATAACCTCTATGACATCATTGTCTACCGTTACCTCTTCTGCTCCGGCTGCCCTGTTTATCCTCGATATGTCGCTATCTTCTTTAAAATTGCTCATCAGTCTGTCAACCCTCTCCATTGCAATAAAGGCATCACCAATAGCCTTTCTGGCAAACCTTTCATTGTTATAAATAACGGTCACCTCCACCACCGTCCCCATGAGTATCCTTGTCTCGCTGAATCTCACCCTTTCATAACCTGCACTTACGGAGCCTCTAAATAAGAATATAATGGTAAGGGCAAATAATAGGTAAAGGATACGATAATTTTTTTCTATTATCTTAAGTTTGGGCATATCTTTTTCAATTATCAATTATAGGATATTAATTGTCAATCGCCAACTTGCCGCCCCTGTAGTATAATTTCATTGGCATGAAACATCTATTCAACAGGTCATCCTTTATATATATCGGAATATATCTGATTTCACTTTCTACTCTTTTATTTGAAATCTCATTAATGAGGGTCTTTTCTATCGCCCAGTGGTATCACTTTGCATTTATGGTGGTGAGCATGGCACTCCTCGGCTATGGTGTAAGTGGTTCCTTTCTCATGCTCTTTCCATCTGTTCTGAAAAAAGATATCTATACTGTTTTATCATACTGCTCCATCTTTTTTGCCATATCTTCCCTTTTATCATACAGTATTACTAACACAATAGCCTTTGACCCTGTAAAGATTGCCTGGGACCCATTACAAATAGCCTATATATTCATCTATTATATCCTTCTCTCCATCCCTTTCTTCTTTTCAGGTATGACTATTTCAATAGCTATATCCCGATTGAGCGAGAGGGTGCACAGGATATATTTCTATGACCTTCTGGGTGCAGGGAGCGGGTGCATACTTGCCCTACTTATATCTTCTCTGTTTGGTGTATCCAATACAATTACAATAGCATCAATATTAGGTATATCTGCATCGGCTATTTTCTATACCGCAAAGGAAAGGTATGGTTTCCCATACAGATTTTTCCTCATTGCCATCCCCTTATCAATTATTTTTCTCTTCCCGTCGTTTATGGAGATTACCATTTCCCCCTATAAAGGACTTCCTGTTTCACTACGCTACCCCGAGGCAGAGATTGTCAAAACCAGATGGGATTCCTTTTCAAGAATAGATGTGGTAAAAAGCGGGGCAGTTAAATTTGCCCCTGGTTTAAGCCTTAAATTTCAGGGAGAGTTGCCTGAACAAATAGGAATTGCTATAGACGGAGGCACCCTTACTTCAATTACAAAATTCAACGGAGATAAGAAGGAACTCCTCTTTACAGATTATCTTCCATCGGCAATCCCCTATTACCTTACAAAAACTGACGATATACTTATTTTTGACCCGCGGGGTGGATTAGAAATACTTTCGGCAATCTATCACGGAGGAAGACAGATTGAATCTGTGGAATTTTATCCCCTCATTATTGATACAGTGAGAAAGGATTATGGGGCTTTTTCCGGAGGGATATACAGCAGAAAAAATGTAAGGGTAGCAGTTGGTGATACCAGGACTTTCATACGCCAATCACAGAATAGATATGACATCATCCAGATTACGCCCGGAGATATTCTATCAGCATCATCAACAGGGATATACGGATTAACTGAGGATTACAGGTTTACGGTTGAGGGTTTTAAAGATTATATTAAACACCTGAATGAAAATGGTGTCCTGACTATTACACTTTATCTTTTGCCTCCACCGAGATATGAATTACGAATCATCAGTACAGCCATAAAAGCCTTAGAGGAAATGGGAATCCAATCGCCTGACAGTCATATAGCAGTTATCAGGACATGGGGAACAATTACAATTATTATAAAGAGAAACGGGCTGGATAGTGCCGATATTAACGGGATAAAGGATTTCTGCAGAGACAGACACTTTGATATTGACTATTATTCAGGTATAGGCATGGAAGAGACAAATAGATACAACAGATTTCAGGAACCTCTCTATTTTAATCTGATATCAAAGATAATGAATAGTTCTGAAAGAGAAAGACTCTTTGAAGATTATGTATTCGATATAACACCTGTTACTGACAATAGACCTTTCTTTTATCACTTCTTTAAATGGGATACATTCCGCGAGGCTTACAATATATTTGGCAGGAAATGGCAGCCTTTTTTAGAAGGGGGATATCTAATTCCGGTAGTATTTATCCAGGCGTTGATTGTAAGCATCATATTTATAATTTTACCTTTATTATTTTCTAAAGGCATTAAGACCATGCAATCTCCAATCCCTGAAAAAAAAGGCGGTGATAAGGGGTGGTTAACAGATATTTTCTTTTTGTTTTATTTTCTCCTGATAGGAATCGGTTTTATGTTTGTAGAAATAAGCATGATACAAAAGTTCATACTTTTTTTGGGGCATCCTGTCTATTCTATATCTACAGTTTTATTCACGCTTTTAGTCTCTTCAGGTATGGGAAGTTATCTTTCTGGCAAATTATGGCAAGAAGAGAAATGGATAATAAATATCATGCTCTTAATACTATGCAGCATGATAATTATATATGCCATTTTTTTACCTGATATATTCAATAATCCCGCCTTTGGTAAATGGAAAATTGCATGGCGGCAGTCCCTCTCATTTATTCTCCTGTTTCCTCTGGGATTCTTTATGGGGATGCCATTTCCGGCAGGTATAAAACTCTTAGAAAAGCACAACAGCAGAATTATACCCTGGGCATGGTGTGTAAATGGATGCTCCTCTGTGCTAAGTTCTGTTCTCGTAATCCTGATAGCACTGTCATTTGGATTTAAGGCTGCCCTCTTTTTATCTGCATTAGCATATGCAGGAGGACTTCTTATTTTCTTTTTGATTTTTCGAGGTCAATCATTTTTATATTTATTTTGTTTGTATTTTCTCTTTCTATAGCCCTTGAGATGGTGGACATATTCTGAACAATATCCTTTATTCTCATAGACTGCTCATAGATAACCTTTAGTTTCTTCTGGGCGTTTTTACTGAGCTTGCTGCCCTTATCCATTAGTAGTTCTATATTACCCAATATCCCGGTCAGCGGATTATTTATCTCGTGTCTGGCAGTCCTTACAACCTGAAGCATCGCCTCCAATCTCTCCTTATTCACTGCTCTGTATTCATCTACCTTTCTGTTTGTAACATCTCTTATTATACCCTCAATTTTGTGTTTTTCTTCTGATTCATCCTTCCTTAAATTGTATGTCCCCTCAAGATAAAAAATAGAATTGTCAATTTTCTTTGCCCTGAATACAAAATTTCTTGCTGCACCTTCTTTGTAAAGAATATCCATCAATTTTTTTTTGTCATCTATATCCACAAAGGTATCTGTCATATCCTTACCTATCATATCTTCCGGAGATTCATAACCAAACATCCCGGCACCTGCCTTATTTATCCATGCAATAATACTTTTTTCCATATCGTATTCACATACACCTTCCGGAAGGTTATCAAAAGCCATCCTGTTTTTTTTCACTAATTTTTCCAAATTTTCAGTATAACCCCTTATAACATCAATTTCTGTTATCAGCCCTGATATTTCATCGTTTAAGTTAACAACCACGAGACAGCTAACATCCTTATCTTTTATAATTTTAATAGCATCGGAAATGGCGACATCATCATGTATCGTATGAACAGGTTCAGTTATAGTATCTCCAACCGTCAGGTTGGCTATATCAATATCTCCGGATAATATCCTTATAATATCCCTTTCGCTTATTATACCTACAGGTATCTTTCCTTCCACTATTACTGCGCATTTGCTGTTACCCTCACCAATAATCCTCACAGCCTCTCTGAATGAGGTGTTTTTTGAAAAGATGATGAATTTATCAGATATCAATGATTTTATTGTATCCACAATAGTAAATTCTATTCTGTCAAATGTATTCGGATGCCGACGAAAGACCATCTTTCATCTGTCACCTGAATTACTTAATCCCTTAATCCTGACTGACAATTCTTCAATCTCTTTTTTCATCTCACATTTTCTCTTCTCAAGCCTTTCAAGTATTTTTATTTTTATCTCTTCATTTGACATTGAAGTGGGCACCTTAAAATTTTCCAGCAGCCTGTAAAGTCTCTTGCTCTCTTCATTCAGCACCTCAAGCCTTATGCTTATACATTCAAGTTCAGTCTGAATATCTTTAAGCACCTAAACTCCCTTCATTCCCGCACACCATATATATTTATGGAGTTGAAGGTTTAAACGGACATTAAAATTATCCTTCAGTATCCATTCCGATAATTTCCCTGCAGTCAGCCTATCATAAGCAGGAGACATAAGGACAGGACACCTATCAGCAAGGGAATATTTTTCTATTATCCCCTTTGACCACTCATAGTCATCTTCATTGCATATAACAAATTTTATTTCATCATTTCTGGTCAGCACATTCAGATTTTCCCAATTCATCTTCTCTGACATACCACTTTCAGGGCACTTTACATCCATGATTACCCTGACCCTTGACCCTTGACCCTTGACCCTTTCAATATTAATACTTCCGTTTGTCTCAATTAATACATCCTTGCCGTTTTTGAGGAGGGCATTTAACAGAGGATATACTGCATCCTGAAGAAGCGGTTCGCCGCCTGTAATTTCTACTAACCGACATCTATACCCTTCTATCCCGGATAACACCTCATCTATGGAAAATCTCTCTCCGCCATCATATGCGTATGTCGTATCGCAATAACTACATCTCAGGTTGCAACCTGCAAGACGGATAAATACACAGGGAACCCCTGCCATGGTAGATTCCCCCTGAATACTTTTAAAAATTTCAGTTATCTGTAAGTGCATTGTGATACCCTGTATATTTTTTTAAAAAATCTTTTCTCTTAATATAAACTTTTTCAAAACTATTGTCAAAGATAACTCCTCCTGGCTTAAGCTCATTATCTGCAATAATATCCATACTCACAGCAAATTCAGATTCAAGCCTTTTTATGTTAACCCTTTTTTGACCTATAAAATTTGAAAGCTCAGTTGGTGAGGTAAGAAAAGAGACCCTATCTCTTTTTATATTGTTGACGATTATATACTTCATCAAATCATAGGCTATTTCAGATTCTACAAGTTGTCTTAATGCAGGATGAAATGGTCCATCTAAAATAGTGCCTTTTTCAATCAGGGATGGAGTAGGTTGGAGTCCTATACGGATTACCGGGATATTATTAGTCTCAAACTTCATGAGCATGATTTTGCATACTCCTATTGCATCATAAAGGGTTAAAGGCTTAAAAGCCCCTTTTTGATATAAATCAGCCAGTCCTGTATCTTTTATAACAACTGCCGGATATATCCGCACAAAATCAGGTTTTAATTTTATAACCTCATCAGCAGTATTTATAGAACTCTCAAAGGTATCCCCTGGTAGTCCGGGCATAATCTGAATTCCAACCTCAAATTTATGAGCCTTGAGTAATGAGGCGGTATTTCCCACATCATCCGATGAATGCCCCCTTTCTGATAATGATAAAACCCTATTATCCATTGATTGAACACCAAGCTCGATAGTCTTTACTCCATATCTTTTTAAAAGGGCAAGATTTCCAGCAGATATACTGTCCGGTCTCGTAGAAAGCCTTATGCTGTCAACTACTCCATTCTTTAAATAATGAGATATGGAAGATAGAATTTCCTCCTGTTTCTCAAGAGGGATGGCAGTGAAAGACCCTCCATAGAAGGCAACCTGCCTATTTTTGAAAGCTGAAGGCTGATGGCTGATAGCTGATAGGGAAATCCATGTGTCAACAGTTTTTCTTATTGTTTCAATGTTTACTCCTTCAACCTCTCCAGCAATCTTTTTCTGATTGCAGAAGATGCATCGGTGCGGACAGCCTGAATAGGGGATGAAGACGGGGATTATATATTGTTTCATGTCTTAATTCGCATTATACCATTCTGGTAGGATATGATTTCCCTTCCAGATGAGAGATATATTCTTCAGCAGATATAGCAGCAATTGCACCATCTCCAACTGCTGTCGCAACCTGTCTTAAAGGGGTATTACGGCAATCCCCGGCAGCAAAAACCCCCTTCATAGATGTCTCCATCCTGTCATTTGTAATTATGAATCCACCTTCATTTTTTTTGACATCAATAAATCCTGTCTCGGGTGTAATACCTACAAAGACAAAAATCCCTTCTGCCTTTACTTCACTTTTTTTATTGGTCTGTATATTTCTAACAGAAATCCTTTCTACTCCCATCTCTCCGCCTGAAATCTCATCTACCGCAGAATTCCACAGAAACTCTACTTTTGGATTTGAGAGGAGTTTTTCCTGCATAATCTTTTCTGCCCTGAGTCTATCTCTCCGATGCACAAGATATATTTTATTCACAATTTTTGAAAGATAGAGTGCCTCTTTTACTGCTGTATCCCCACCTCCCACAACTACAATATCCCTGCCGCTGAAAAAAAGCCCATCACATGTAGCACAGTAGGATACACCTCTGCCTGTAAATTCATTTTCTCCCTTTATTCCAAGCTTTTTAGGCTGGGCGCCTGAGGCAATAATTACTGCTTTTGACTCAAAATCTTTTGAGTCTGTTTTTGTTATTTTTCTATCACCTGCATCAATAATACGCTCTATTGTAGCTATTTCAGTTTTAAGTCCGAAATCTTTGGCATGGTTTTCAAATTTGCTCATAAGTTCTGAACCGCTGATACTCCTGTATCCTGGATAATTTTCAATAACATCGCTCAAGGCTATCTGCCCACCTATACCAAGTTTTTCAATGAGGATTACATCCATTTTTGCCCTCAGGGCATAGATTGCAGCAGAAAGCCCTGCAGGCCCGCCTCCGATAATAATTAAATCTTGCATATTAACCTCCAGTTTTGTGCTTGATAGGATTATCTAACAGAATTTTTTAAAATTCAAGAGATAATAACCGCAAAATATGCTAAAATAGAGAAAATCTGATTTTAAACAGAGACACGGAAACACAGAAAAAAAAATAAAAATTTAATTATCCATAGATTACGCAGATTTTTTAAAAAATATTTCATTTTAATCTGCGGCAATCTGCGAAATCTGCGGGTATATAATTAAAAAAACAAAATGGACAAAAAGCAGTTTATTGAAATACAGCGGCAGGACTGGAACCGGGTTGCACCTGCATGGGAGAAATGGGATGAGAAACTAAGCCGAAATATGTCCTTTGTAAATCATCGTCTCATTGCAGATGCACGGCTGCGTCCGGGATATCGTGTTTTGGATTTAGGCTGTGGCACTGGTTATCCTGCAATCCTTGCCGCACAGGCTGTAGAAGGTCAGGGGTCTGTGGTAGGTCTTGACCTATCGGAGGAGATGCTAACGGTTGCACGGCGCAAGGCTAATGCGCTGGGGCTTTCAAATGTGGAGTTTCGTGCAGAGGACGCAACCACCCTCCCCTTTGAGACTGCTTCCTTTGACTCTGTCATCAGCCGATTCTGCCTTATGTTCCTCCCCGAGATACCTCTTACCGTCAGCGAAATCAGCCGTGTGTTGAAACCTGGAGGTTATTTTGCGGCTGCTGTCTGGTCATCGCCTGATAAAAACCCATATATCCGAATACCGATGGATGTCATCAAAAAGTTTGTTGAGATTCCTGTGCCTGCCCCTGACCAGCCGGGCATTTTCCGTCTTGCCAGAGAAGGAGACCTTTTGGGAATAGCCGCCAAATCAGGACTTACAAAGATTGCAGATGAAGATGTAAGAGGAGAGTCTTTTTTTGACTCATCTGATGAATATTTTGAAAGCCTGATGGAGATGGCAGCACCGCTTCAACCACTCTTTGCTAAACTTTCATCCACGCAAAAAAACGATGCAAAAAACGAGATAAAAAGTGCTGTAGATAAATACCAGAAGGGAAATGAAATTGCCTTGCCAATGACTATTAGGATTGTAGTTGCCCGCAAACCCGATTGTGGATAGAGGATTTTAAGATGAGAGGTCTTTTTAAAAAGATTTACAGTTGCTGGATATTTTTTTCAAAGGCATTGGGTTGGGTTAATACGAGAATACTATTAAGTTTAATCTATTTTGTTATATTTACACTCTTTAGGATAATAAGTATTATTTTTGGGAAAGACCTGCTGGATAGAAAAATAGAGAAGGGTAGAGAAAGTTATTGGCAAAAGAAGGAGATAAAGCCATTCAAAAAAGAATTGTATAAAAGACAGTTTTAAGCTGGGTAACATTATCTTGAAAGGCAATTTCCTATTATCCGTGATTACGCTGGCTGCAACACAACCCGTTCACTCACTCTCACCAACACGGCGTCTGCTGTTCAGGTTCTCGGCAGTGCTGTTGGGGTTATCTTTGTTCGTGGTTACTGAGGGAGTGTGCATAATTTTCGATTGGGGACGGCCAACGGATTTCGACGATCCTTTTGTAGGGTTCAGCAAGATTTATCCACTGTTTGTGCTGAATGACAGGGGGGACACATATTTCATCTCCAAGTCCCGGCTGTGGTTTTTTTATCCGGAAATGTTTCCATCAAAAAAGGGGACGAATACATTTCGCGTGTTTGTTCTCGGCGGTTCAACGGTTGCAGGGGAACCCTACGGAAATAAAACATCATTCACTACCTGGCTCGAACTGGGGCTGCGAGCAGCCGAACCGGAACGGGACTGGGATGTGATAAACTGCGGTGGCATCTCCTACGCAAGCTACCGGCTGATACCCATTTTGCAAGAAACCCTAAATTATCAACCTGACCTGTTCATCATCACCACCGGGCACAATGAGTTCTTGGAGGACAGGACATACGACCACATCAAGCATACCCCTGCTGTAGTTGTAGCTATGGAACAGACGTTGGGACGATTTCGCACCTTCACATTGCTGCGCATCGCAGTGCGGAAGCTGATGCGGCAGGGAGGGGGCAAAGATGACAGGCGACCCATCCTCAATGCGGAAGTCACGGCACGGTTGGACTTTCGCGGTGGAATGGACCTTTATCACCGCGATGTAAAGTGGCGCGATGGAGTTGTAGCCCATTTTGAGCACAATCTGCGGCGGCTTGTCAGGATAGCAAGAAATGCTGGTATTCCCGTATTGCTGGTCCACGAATCATCCAACCTGCGAGACTCCCCGTCGTTTAAATCAGAGCACGCTGCCAGATTGTCCGAAGATGATTTGCATCGGTTCGATTCGCTCATCAAAGAGGCACGTTCATTGTATCGAACCGACCTTCGCCATGCCGCCGAATTACTGGAACAGGCAGTAAAGATCGATGGCGAGTACGCTTTGACTTGGTATGAACTCGGCAAGTGTTACGATGGTCTGCATGATGTAAAAAGAGCACGCAGTGCCTTCCTGATGGCTCGCGAACATGACATCTGCCCGCTGCGGGTGATCCAGCCGCTCGAAGAAAAGCTGTTCCGTGTTGCTCGCGAAACTGGAGTGCCACTGGTTGATATGCACACGCTGCTGGAAGCCAAATCTCCCGGAGGCATTCTCGGCGACGACTGGCTGGTTGACCACATCCACCCCTCCATTGAGGGACACCAACTTGTCGCCGATGCGATTCTCGAAGAAATGGCCCGCTACGGCTGGGTTTCCTTGAGAGATGGGTGGCAGGACCGCAAGCAAACCGCCTACGACAGGCACTTCACCTCCCTCCCAATGGAGTATTTCATTCGCGGCCAACAAACTCTTGAAAGACACCGCCGCTGGGCCAGGGACAGCTCGGAGGAATTGCCAGGGACGACAAACAGTCATTGAAACCGGGATTGAAGGATAGATTTTATGTATATCCTCGGTATTTCCTGTTATTATCATGATTCAGCAGCCTGTCTTATGAGAGGCGGGGAGATTATTGCTGCTGCTCAGGAGGAGAGATTTACAAGAAAGAAGCATGACTTTCACTTTCCTCAAAATGCAATAAAGTATTGTCTTTCAGAGGCTGGTATAGGGGTTAATGATATTGATTTTGTCGGATTCTATGATAAGCCCTTTGTGAAGTTTGAGAGGATACTTGAAACTTATCTCTCCGTAGCACCTATGGGTATACAGTCTTTTATTCAGGCAATACCCATGTGGCTCCATCAGAAACTCTGGATTCCGGATCTTATTAAAAAAGAGTTAGGTTGTAGCGGTGAAATTATATTTGCAGAGCATCATGAATCCCATACAGCCAGTGCCTTTTTCCCATCACCCTTTGAAAATGCTGCCATACTTACTGCAGATGGTGTGGGAGAGTGGACAACCACCAGTATGGGAATCGGAAGAGAGAATAAAATAGATATAATCTACGAAATAAAATTTCCTCATTCCCTCGGTCTTTTATACAGTGCCTTTACATATTACTGCGGATTTAAGGTCAACAGAGGAGAATACAAGCTCATGGGTGCAGCCCCCTATGGAGAGCCTAAATATGTAGATTTGATAATGAACGAGTTGATAGATTTAAAAGAGGATGGCTCATTCAAACTTAATATGAAATATTTTGGGTATCTTGATAACCTGAAAATGACAAATGCAAGGTTTAACAGACTCTTTGGCATGCCGCCAAGAAAAGCTGAGACAAAGATGGAGCAGAAATACCTCGATATTGCCAGAAGCACACAGGTTGTTACAGAGGAAGTAATGTTAAGAATGGCAAAAAGGCTTTATAAAGAGACAAGGTTAAAAAATATCTGTCTGGCAGGTGGTGTGGCATTAAACTGTGTGGCGAATGGCAGGATTATCAGAGAGACCCCCTTTGAGAATATATTTGTCCAGCCTGCAGCAGGGGATGCAGGGGGTGCGCTCGGTGTGGCGCAGTTTATATGGTATCAGTATCTTGGAAATGAGAGAAAGGTGGATGGGAAAAAGGATAGTATGAGGGCATCCTATTTAGGTCCATCATTTTCCAATAATTGTATTAGAGATTTTTTAAAAAATAATCAAATACCCTTTGAAGAATTAGAAAATGATAGATTGGTGCAAAAGACTGCACAACTTATTGCAGAAAAGAATGTTATTGGCTGGTTTCAGGGGAGGATGGAGTTTGGTCCAAGGGCACTGGGGAGTAGAAGCATACTTGGGGATGCCAGATTTCCTGAGATGAAGGATGTGGTGAATAGGAAGATAAAATTTAGGGAGGCATTCAGACCTTTTGCACCTTCAGTTTTAAGAGAAAAGGCGTCAGAATATTTTGATATTAAAGAGGATTTGGAATCTCCATATATGCTGCTCGTAGCTCCAGTCAAAGAAAATAAGAGGGTAATTCCTGCTGTTACCCATGTTGATTATTCGGCGAGAATTCAAACTGTGAGATGTGAGGACAATCCAATCTTTTACGATTTGATTAATGAATATTATAAATTGACAGGTGTTCCTGTAATAATAAATACCTCCTTTAATGTGAGAGGGGAGCCTATAGTATGTAAGCCAGAAGAGGCTTACATGTGTTTTATGAGAACCAATATAGATTATCTGGTAATGGGAAATTTCCTGCTGAATAAAAGATCGCAAAAACCTTTAAAAGGGGATTCAGACTGGAAGAAGGAGTTTGAATTGGATTAGATTTGAGTATACTGCAAAACCTTTTTTCTCGCTTCCGTTAATTTTTCTTTTGCTCTATTTTAAATCTTACTATGGAACAAAAGAAAAATTAAAAAGTTGTTCAAAAAAAGTTTTGCAGTATAAATATTAGAGGGAGGAAGTGTTTATGGGAAAATTTAAGATTTTTGCTGAGTTCTGGGAGTTTTTGAAGGAGAGAAAGAAGTGGTGGCTTGCACCGATTGTAATAATGCTGCTTTTAATGGGACTCCTTATTATTTTTACCGAAACCTCTGCTGTGGCACCATTTATTTATGCATTATTTTAAAACCCAATTAGCCACTGACTAACACTGGGGGTCTTCCTTTTACCATTTACTTCTGGATATATAGAAACTTTGATGTTAATAATTATTAACTAATTCAAATATACCTCTCCTTATCATCATCACGGCAATTGCTGCAAGAAATATACTCATAACCTTTGCAGAACCCTTTGCACCATTCTCTCCGAGTATGTTTATTATAGTCTCAGATTTGCTGAAGGCTATCCAGACTATAAGCAAATTAATCACAATAGAAAATAGTGTCGGGAAATAGCCATAGGTATCTACGAGAATTATTATGGTTGTCAGCACACCGGGTCCTACGATTAATGGCATCCCAAGTGGAACTACACCTATTGACGACCCTTCAAACCTCCTTCTCTTTTCAGGAAAGAGGAGGTCACTGATTGCCAGCACGAGAAGGACTATCCCGCCGGCAATCTTAAAATCTGATACAGTTATACCAAGGACACCAAAGACAAATTTTCCCACAGCAAGAAAGCATATGCTTATTACAAAGGCAGTAATTATGGATTGTCTTACAATAACCTTCTTCTCATCAACCATCAATCCTTCTGTCATAGACAGAAAAATCGGGAGTATAGCTATTGCATCTATTGCCACAAATATTGGAATTATCGCAAGGAAAAAATCTGTCGCTTCTCTGACCTCAAATGCTCCTATGGCTCATCACCTCCGTTGGGTTATCTGATTTCTCCATTATAATCCTTTTCTTTATAAATATTACGAACAATACAGATGATGTTATAGCCAGTATCGCACCAAATGAAAATGCAGCCTTTACACCGAACCACTGCCATATAAATCCCATAAGGACACTTGCAGGCAGAAGTGATATTCCTGTTGCAAAATGATACAATCCATAGGCTATTCCTCTTTTTTCAGGTGAAACAATATCGGAAACCAATGCCCTCTCTGCCCCTTCAGTAAGTCCAAAGTATATACCATAAAATGCAAACAGAACCCAGACATGATATATCTGTGAGGCATAGGCAAAGGCAAAGTATATAATACTGTATACCAGCCAGCCTGAAATTATAACATACCTCCTGTCAAATCTATCAGATATGGCACCACCGGGAGTAGAGCTAATCATCTTAATAATGTGAAGGGTAAGCCACAGCAGGGGTATCTGTTCTGATGTCACCCCAAGTTCAATAGCCCTTAGAATCAAAAAGGCATCGCTGGAGTTGCCGAGGGTAAAAATAACTATAATAATAACAAAATGTTTAAACTCTGGGGCAAAAACACCCCCTGAATGGTAAAAAGGACTGAATCCAGATACTGCAGGGCTATCAGTTTTCAACGGGGTAACTTCTCTGACAAAGAAAATAATTAAGATAACAGATAATATGCCCGGGATTGCTGCAAACCAGAATATAGTTCGGTAATCATGTGTAAAGGTATATAACAGGAGAGAGGCTATCAGAGGACCAATTACAGCACCTGCATGGTCCATAGCCCTGTGAAACCCAAATGCCTTCCCCCAAACAGAAGGATGGACTGAATCAGCAATAAGGGCATCCCTCGGTGCTGTCCTTATACCCTTTCCAACTCTATCGGAGAACCTGATGAAGAGGACATGAAGCCATGAAGATGCAATGGCAACTAATGGTCTGCTTATCGTTGATAAGGAATATCCTGCAAGGATTAAGGATTTTCTTTTTTTAGCCTTATCAGACAACCAGCCAGAGAAGAGTTTGAGTATACTGGCAGTGGATTCTGCAATTCCTTCAATAATTCCTATGAAAGCCGGTCCTGCACCAAGAACAGTAGTCAAAAAAACCGGCAGGAGGGGATATATCATCTCACTGCTTACATCGGTGAGAAAACTGACAAAACCAAGTATTAATATATTTTTAGTAATTCCACTTAGCAAAATTTTAGAATCACATTCTCCCTTCCATTGGCAAGTATAAAAGACCCTGATATTAATGTCAATGACAGGCACAAATTCACATAGAAAAACATATCGGATTTTGGACAGGGGCTTAAGAATTCAAAAAATTGCCTTTGGAATTAGAATTGATTATCATATTGTAAAAGGGGAGGATTTAAATGAAGGTAGCTTTAACAACCATAGGATGCAGATTTAATCAATTTGAAACTGCCGAGATGGAAGAACTATTCAAGTCGGGGGATTTTGAGATAGTCCCATTTACATCACATGCGAATATATATGTAATCAATACCTGTACTGTTACAAAAAAGAGTGATTATCAATGCAGACAAACCATCAGAAAGGCAATCAAAAAAAACAGAGATGCATTTGTTATTGTGACAGGCTGTTACTCCCAGATAAGTCCTGATGAAATAGGCTCTATTGAAGGAGTGGATATGATTCTGGGAAATACAGATAAATTAAATATACTGAAACATATTAAAGATTTAAATATAAAAAAAACTGGTAAACCAGAGATAATTGTAAGAGATATCAGCAATACACAGGGGTTTAATTCCCTGACAGTCTCAAACTTCTCAGGGAGGACAAGTGCCTATCTTAAGGTTCAGACAGGTTGTAACCAGAGGTGTTCATTTTGCATTGTTGTTATTGCAAGGGGACCGGGTATAAGTGAGAGGCCCGAAATAATTCTAAGACAGGCAGAAAGGCTGACAGAGGCAGGTTATAAGGAAATTGTCCTGACAGGAGTCAATCTGGGGAATTACGGAAGCGACATTCGTCCTCCTCTTGAACTCTCTGACCTCATTGAAATGCTGACAGATGTGAAAGACATAGAGAGAATAAGGTTAAGCTCTATAAACCCAAAAGAGATAACTGATAGACTCATCTCTGTTATAAAAAAATCTGATAAGGTATGCAGACATCTCCATATACCATTGCAGAGTGGTGATGATGATATACTCAAGAAGATGAGAAGGAATTATAATTCAGAATTTTATAAAAATCTTATAATAAAGTTAAAGGATGAGATGCCTGATATTGGTATTGGTGCAGATGTGATGGTAGGATTTCCCGGTGAAGATGAAATAAGATTCAACAACACATACAAACTTATAAATGAACTCCCTTTTAGTTATCTCCATGTATTCACTCACTCCCCCAGAGCAGGAACAGATGCATACGGTTATAATGGGCACCTTCCTGAGTCTGTTAAAAAAAAGAGAAACTCAATCATAAAAAATCTGGGAAGGTGGAAATCTGATATTTTCAGAAGGAATTCCATTGGAAAGATATGCAGGGTACTTATTGAAAATACAAGGGACAGAGAAACAGGCATGCTGAAGGGATATACGGATAACTATATTTCTGTCATATTAGAAGGCGAAGATAAATTGATGAACAAACTTATAAATATCAGAATAACTGACTTATCGGCTGATGCGGTTACTGGTAAAATAATAAAAGTAAAAATTTCAGTATAAGAATTAAAGGCCTTAAAATAGCTCACATCTATAAATCTTATTCTGATGCTGAAGATTTAAAACCTTCCTCTATATTCAATAGCTGGGGATTATTGGAGATATTTATAAAAAACAGGAATACCAGCAGGGAATTGGGGATAAAAAAGGGAGAAAAGGTTATAATATGTGCGAACGAATAACCAAAAATCAAACATAAATTGCTCGGTTATTGATTATTTTTTTTATTTATGGATTCTTTACTTTACATATCTTCTGCGTTCTTGTTAGGTGCTTTTCACGCATTGGAACCTGGCCATGGAAAGATGCTGCTCATGACCTATTTAATCAGTTCTAAAGGAAGGATTATTGATGCAATTATACTTGGAACTGTTGCAACCCTTACCCATACCTTTAGTATCCTTATTCTTGGCATCCTAACCAGTATATCATCCGGCATATTTATGCACGAAACCGCTGAGCGGGTTATGGAAATTATGGCGGGTATACTGGTTATAATAGTGGGAATCTGGATGTTAATATCAGTATTAAGGGGTAACCATATACATAATGAAGAACATCATCATAAAAGACAAAAGGGTGTAATAGGACTAATAACGATTGGGGTATCAGGCGGGATAGTCCCCTGCCCTGCTGCCTTAGCTGTCCTCTCAGCCACTATTGCAGGTGGAAGGCCAGCAGATGGATTTCTACTCGTCACTATATTCAGTCTCGGGCTTGGTGCTGTATTAATAGGGATGGGGATATTATTTATAAAGGCATCCAACTTATTCAAATATTATATAGAAGGAATTTCCAGCAGAAAGGCAAGAATAACAAGTGCTGTATTGATTACAGTTTTTGGATTGTTCCTGCTTTTAAAAAATATTATTATTTAATAGATATAAAATGATAAAATGCTTTTTTATGCATCTACCACTGTAAAAAAAACACCGTGACACCCTTACGGTGTCACGGTATACCTACTATTTAAGTGTCGCCAGATAATCAATTACATCTGTTACCTGCTCAGGTGCCAGCTTGCTTGCTGGTTTCATGGCGGTTTTCGGCTTATCAACCTTATTCATCCTCTTCTTGAGGTCCTGAACCTCCGGACCATTAGTATCCCATACTGCCTGCGGGTCTGCAATCCACTTCTGTAGCCACTCTTTTGGCTGTCTGTCAGTAACACCCTTTAAACCGGGTCCTACCTTCTTTTTATCGTTTATGTTGTGACAAGTCTTGCAGTTCCCAACCTTAGCATTATTGAATATTTCCTCTCCCTTTGCAGCATCTGCTGATGCAAATGAATAGCTCATTAAAATACCTGCAAATGCCAATAAAGATAAAATGCTAAAATACTTTTTCAATTATATCACCTCCTTTCCTTAATAAATAATGGCATAACATGAAATAAAGACAATCCGAAATACTTTATAAAAATCTTTAATTTGTGTCAAGAAAAAACTATACAAAAATAGAGGCAAGAAGCAAAAAACAGGAGATACGAGAGACGAGGGACGAGGAAAGCTGTTGTTTCTTTTCGTTCCTCGTCCTTCGTCTCTCGTCCTTCGTCCATCTATGCTCTTACCTCTTGCCTCTTGTTCTTACCATAGCCCCTATTTTAAGCCTGAGGGCATTGAGCCTTATGAACCCCTCTGCGTCCTTCTGCCTATAGACCTGTTCTGCCTCAAATGTGGCATAGTCCTGCCTGTAAAGGGAATTTTCTGATTTTCTTCCAGTTACCCTACAATTACCTTTATACAGCTTTAATCTAACCCTGCCGGTAACATTCTTTTGGGATTCATCAATTGCTGCCTGGAGCATTTCCCTCTCAGGTGCAAACCAGAATCCATTATAAACAAGCTGGGAATATTTAGGAATAAGAGAGTCTCTTAATTGCATTACCTCTCTATCCATTGTTATAGATTCAACCGCCCTGTGGGCAATGTGAAGTATCGTCCCCCCAGGTGTCTCGTATACACCCCTTGACTTCATTCCAACAAATCTGTTCTCAATTGCATCAGCCCTCCCAATCCCGTTCCTTCCGCCTATTTTATTTAGATGAGATAGTAAATCTACAGGACCCATTTGTTTTCCATTTACTGCTACCGGGTTTCCATTTTTATAGTCTATTTCTATATGGGCAGGTTTATCGGGTGCCTTTTCAGGTGATACAGTTAATACATACATATTCTCAGGAGGTTCTTTCCATGGGTCTTCAATGACCCCTCCCTCAAAACTTATATGAAAAAGATTCCTGTCAGAACTGTAAGGTCTTGCCTTTGTAACAGGAACAGGGATACCATGTTTTTTTGCATATTCAACCAGTGACTCTCTTGAATTTAAATTCCACTCCCTCCATGGTGCGATAATCTTTATATGGGGGTTAAGTGCCATATATGTCATTTCAAACCGAACCTGGTCATTCCCTTTTCCTGTTGCACCATGTGCTACCGCATCCGCCTTCTCCCTGCCTGCAACCCTTATCTGCTCCTTTGCAATAAGCGGTCTTGCGATTGATGTGCCAAGGAGGTACTGCCCCTCATAAATTGCATTTGCCCGTAAAATAGGGAATATAAAATCCCTTACAAATTCCTCTCTTACATCTTCAATATAAATCTTACTTGCCCCTGTCTTTATTGCCTTTTCCCTTATTGGTTCAAGCTCTTCCCCTTGACCAAGGTCTGCAGAAAAGCAGATAACCTCACATTGATAGGTCTCAATGAGCCATTTCAAAATGACCGATGTATCTAAACCACCTGAATAAGCAAGAACTACCTTTTTAATTTTTTCCATATTAAGAATAATGGAACGCTGATGACGCTGATTTGACGGATTTTCGCTGATAGAAGTTACCTTTTTTTATTTTTTATCTGTGTAAATCTGTAAAATCTGCGTTTATCTGCGTTCTAAAGTCTTTGCCCCATCAGCATCTCCAGTATTGCCTTCTGCACATGGAGGCGGTTTTCTGCCTCTTCAAAAACAATAGACCTATCACCATCAATTACATCTGAACTGATTTCCTCCCCTCTATGTGCTGGGAGACAGTGCATAATCATTACATTTGTTTTTGCGGCTCTGACAATATCGGCATTGACCTGAAACTTCTTAAAATCTTTCAGTCTCTTTTCGTATTCGCTTTCCTGCCCCATACTTGTCCAAACATCGGTATATATTATATCAGCATCTTTTACGCCTTCAAAGGGGTCTTCTGCAAATTCTATCCTGCCTTCATTTCTTTCAGCCAGAGAAATTGCCTTTTTAGTTATTTCTGAATCGGGTTTATACCCTGCAGGTGAAGATATAGAAAGATTCATCCCCATCTTAGATGCACCATCAAGCCATGAATTGGCAATATTATTCCCATCACCAACATAAGCAACCTTCACGCCTTTAAGCCTGCCAAGTTTCTCCTTTATAGTAAACATGTCACATAATATCTGACAGGGATGATGCAAATCTGTAAGCCCGTTTATAACCGGGATTGAGGCATTTACAGCGAGTTCTTCTACCTCCTTCTGGGAATATGTCCTTATTACAATACCGTCTAAATAAATGGAAAATATTCTTGCTGTATCAATGATACTTTCACCTCTATCCATCTGAAGGTCCTTAGAACTCAGGAAGATGGTATTTCCCCCTAATTGATACATCCCCGATTCAAAGGATAAACGGGTACGGGTGGATGGCTTTTTGAATACCATTCCCAGAACCTTACCCTTCAGTGGATGATAGATATCTCCTGCATAAAACCCTTTTTTCAAAAAATTAGTGCGGTCAAAAATTCCTTCAATTTCTTCACGGGTCAGGTCTGAAATAGCAAGGAGGTCCTTCTTCATTTGTGGGATTTAACCAAACTCAAAGCTGGCTTATTATATTTCTGCCCTTTATTTCTTTAAATATTCCGTCCAGCGCATTTATAAGTTTCTCTATATTTTTTGCCTTCACTGTAAGAGGGGGGAGAAATCTCAAAACCCTGTCCATTGTGCAATTTACGAGAAATCCCCTTTTTAAACACTCCTCTGTAATAACTCTTACTGGAAAACTAAGCTCCATACCAATCATAAGTCCTATCCCCCTTACATCCTTTATAAAGGAATATTTCTCTTTTAACTTTTTTAATCTCCTTATGAAATAATCCCCTGTCCTTTTACAGTGGGAAAGTATGCTCTTGTCAATAGCTTTTATTGTAGCAACCCCTGCAGCACATGCTAATGGATTACCTCCAAAAGTTGAGGCATGACTCCCCGGTATGAATGAGCTTGCCACCTCATCTCTTGCAAGCATTGCACCTATTGCCACTCCGCCTCCGAGGGATTTTGCCATCGTCATTATATCAGGACTCAAATCAAAATGTTCATACGCAAAAAACTTGCCTGTCCTTCCCATAGCTGTTTGAATCTCATCAAAGATTAGGAGAAGCCTCTTTGAAAAACATATTTCTCTTAGCCCCTTCAGATAGTCTTTATCGGGTATATTGACTCCTCCCTCCCCTTGAATGGGTTCTACCATTATCGCACAAGTCCTGCCATTTATAGCCTTTTCCACTGCTGTTAAATCATTAAATGGAACATATCTAAAACCGGAAAGGAGTGGTTCAAATCCCTTCTGAAATTTATCCTGTGCGGTGGCTGATATCGTAGCAATGGTTCTGCCATGAAACGACTGGTGCATTGTTATAATTTCAAATCTATCTTCTCCATAATGGTCTCTCGAGTATTTTCTTGCCATTTTTATTGCCGCCTCATTTGCCTCAGCTCCACTGTTGCAGAAAAAGACCTTGTCGGCAAAAGATTTTTTAGTCAGAAGCTTTGCCATCTCCATCTGCGGGATAGTATAGTAGAGGTTGGATACATGAATCAGTTCACCAGCCTGTTGTTTGATGGCTTTTGCTATTTGAGGATGACAATGACCAAGATTATTGGCTGCAATGCCACTTACAAAATCTAAATACTCCCTGCCCTCTGAATCCCATACACTTATGCCTCTACCCTTTACCAGTGCCAGAGGGTATCGGTTATATGTGTTGGTGATACATTTATTGGAGATTTCTATGATTCTATCCTGCTTCACTTTACAAAAAGTTTACCACGAAATACTATATAGAATCAATGGCTATTTTCCCTTTTTTACTAAGAGTCTCCTGTCAGGAGAAGATTCCCAGAAGAGCACTATAGGACTTGCAATATATATGGTTGAATATGTCCCGGCAATAACACCAATTACCATTGCAAGGGCAAAGCCATGAATAACCTCGCCACCAAATAAAAACAGAATTATTGCAACTAAAAATACTGTGAAGGAGGTTAAAATGGTCCTGCTTAAGGTTTCGTTTATACTTTTATTTATCATATCTGCATACCCCTCCCTCCTCTGTTCCTTTAAGTTTTCCCTTATCCTGTCATATATAACAATCGTATCATTTATGGAATAACCTACAATTGTGAGAAGGGCTGCCACAATTGTCAGGTCAAACTCTGTATTTGTAATAGAGATTGCACCTGCCGTTATAAGTACATCATGGAGAAGTGCAATAACAGCACCAACACCAAAGGCAAGTTCAAATCTCCACCATACATAGACAAGCATAAATATCATTGCATAAAAGAGGGATAAAATCGCCTTTCCCTTCAAATCTTTTCCAACCTTAGGGCCAACTATCTCTACCCTCCTCACCTCAAAATCATCCTTTGAAAATTCAGATATTAATGCACCCTTTATTTTTTCTCCGATATCCTCTAACACCTCTGAAGATTCTTTTGTCCTGATTATTATTTCTCTACTGCCGCCGTAGTGCTGAATAATGCTATCTCCCATGTTTGTCTTCAGTAGTCCCTTACGAACTTTATCAATGGATACATCCTTTTTAAACAACAACTGAACCATTGTCCCGCCTGAAAAATCTATGCCGTAATTGAATCCCCCTTTAACCACTATTGAGACTATACCGGCAATGATTAATACTACCGATATAGCAATGGCTGTATTTCTTTTTCCTATAAAGTTTATATTTGTCCCCGGTTTTATAAATTGAATCATATAATGAAAAAGATTCCAGAGATTTTAAAAATCTCTGTAATCATCTTATATACTCAACCTCTCCATCTTCATCTTGCTTGCCAGAAAATCAAATATAAATCTGCTTACAAAGACCGCCGTAAACATACTGGCTGCAATACCTATACTCAATGTAACTGCAAATCCTTTTATAGGACCTGTCCCGAATTGAAACAATACTATTGCTGCTATTATAGTAGTAATATTGGAATCAAGTATGGTAATGAAGGCCCTTTTAAAGCCTGCATCAATAGCAGCCCTTACAGTCCTGCCAAATTTTATTTCCTCTCTTATCCTTTCAAATATCAGTATATTCGCATCCACTGCCATACCTATTGTTAATATGATACCTGCTATTCCCGGCAAGGTCAGCGTAGCTTTGAAATACGCCATTGCACCCGATAAAAGGATTAAATTTAAAAAGAGGGCTATATCTGCAATAAGACCTGAAAGACGGTAGTAAAACACCATAAATATAAGAATAAGAATACCAGAGATGATTGTAGATTTTAATCCCATCTCTATAGAATCCTTCCCAAGTGAGGGGCCAACTGTTCTATTCTCAAGTATCTTTACAGGGGCAGGTAGTGCCCCTGCCCTTAATACTATAGCAAGGTCGCGTGCCTCTTCAGTACTGAAATAACCTGTTATCTGTGCCTTCCCGCCGGAAATCTCTTCCTGTATTACAGGTGCTGAATATACATTGGCATCAAGTATTATGGCAAGCCTTTTTTTGACATTCTCTCCTGTTATCTTACCAAATAGCCCTGCACCCTCTTTATCAAATTCCAGAGACACATATGGCTCATTATACTGACTGCCTATCTTTACCTCCGCATTTGCAATGGCATCGCCTGTCATCAATACCCCTTTCTTTAAAAGAAAGGGTTTCTTTGATACCTCACCTGTTGTAGTATCAGTAACCCTCTGGTATAGTATCTCATCACCTTCTGGTATATTTCCTTTAAGGGCATCGTCAGGAGAATGGTCATCATCTACAAGCTTGAACTCAAGGCGGGCAGTCCTGCCTATTAATTTAACCGCCCTCTCAGTATCCTTGACGCCCGGGAGTTGAACAATTATCCTCCTCTCCCCTTGCCTCTGAATGGATGGCTCTGCTACACCAAACTGGTCAACCCTGTTTCTTATAGTCTCAAGTCCCTGCTCCACTGCCCTGTCTTCAATATATTTTCTTCTCTTTCTTGAGATTTGATAGACTGATTTTTTATTATCGGATAAGGCACCCACCTTTTCCAAATCTGAATTCTCTGATACAATCTTTTCTATATCCTTTGCCTTTGACGGGTCATAATTAATTAAAATATCATTTTTATCCCTCTCAACAATTGCGGATTCAATATTATCCTTTTTAAAATCCTCTCGCAAATTCACCACATATCTGTCCATTGTGCTTTCAACTGCCTTCTCAGCCTCTACATCTAAAATCAGATGCATCCCCCCCTGTAAATCAAGCCCAAGATGTATCTTCTCTTTTATGGGATGGGCAAGCCATATAGATAAGCCGCACAGCAATAATATTAATATAATCTTCCAGTAAAAGTCTTTTTTCATAAAAATTATACATACAACTCACAACTGACAACTTTAAATCTAATGTTGTGTGTTGTAAGTTGTATGTTGTCAGTTAGTTATAATAATTTCACCTCATTCGCAATAAGTTCGTATGTGCAATCAAGAAACCGAGCTGCCCTGCGGCTGATAATCATCCTTGAGAGAAATATCTCAAAATATTCCATTACCTGTGATATGGCAGTGTCTATTGTTAATTCAAGAGATATCTTTTTGCTACCACTATCCACCCTTAAGAAAGAGTGTTTTACTGCATAATTTACCCTGTCATGCATATCAAATGTTTTCCTATCAGGATTTCTAACCCTCGAAAAATGAACATCTGCTTTATCTGCCAGTATCAATGCCGCAGTTGCAGAGGTAGTAGGGTCACCAACCTCTTCTTCATGATTTGCTATGGCATTCATAATTATTACCACATCTTCAATATCCATTCCAAGGTCGGTAAGTATGCCCTGTGAAAGGAGCGCCCCTACCTGCCAGTGATTATCTCTGCCGAGAAGATTTCCTATGTCATGGAGAAAACCAGCTATTGAGGCATTTATACATTCTCTCTTTGGATAATTCAGCCTATCTAAAATATTAAATGAAATCTCTGCCACTAAATTCGCATGACGATAACCATGCTCTGTATAACCTATTCTATTCAAATGCTCGTTTGCCTTATCTATATAAACCTTAACTCTGGGATGCTGTTTTACAATTTCCAGGGTTATTTCACCTTGTTTGAATTTATGTGCAACAGCCCCGTTTACCATAAAAATACTTTTCAACTTACAACTCACAACTGACAACTTTAAATCTAATGTTGTAAGTTGTATGTTGTTAGTTATTCAGTCCTCCTTCCCTTTAAGGGCAGCTACATATTTTTTTGATACCTTGATTTTTACATTCTCAGCAATCTGGAGTGTGATAACATCATCCTTTATTTTCATAATAGTCCCATATACCCCTCCTGTTGTAAGGATGTTATCACCCTCTTTCAAATTATCAAGCATAGTCTTATGGTCCTTTCGTTTTTTACCCTCAGGTCTTATAAGCAGAAAATAA
Source organism: Nitrospinae bacterium RIFCSPHIGHO2_02_FULL_39_82 (assembly GCA_001804915.1). Lineage (GTDB taxonomy): Bacteria > Nitrospinota > Nitrospinia > UBA9942 > UBA9942 > PLOWO2-12-39-15. Next base: position 26,088 of record MHDI01000069.1, read on the forward strand.
AATATGGCAAACATCGCCAATATAGGCAAAAGACTCATAAACAGAGAGCCAGCAGCACCTCCACCTGCTTGAGGTGGTGCCATTGCATAAGCTTCATTGACCATTTAAAATACCTCCAAAATAATAACTGACAACTTACAACCTACAACCAGATTTTGCTATAGTTGGTTGTTGTCAGTTGTCAGTTGTCAGTTATTTGTTTACCACACTTGTTCTACGCTGAGCACCTCCGGGACACTCTCCTTTATTGCCCTTTCTATCCCCATTCTAAGTGTCATGGTAGAACTCGGACAGGCACCACATGCCCCCATAAGTCTTACTTTTACTATCCCATTATCTTCCACATCAACCAGTTCTACATCGCCACCATCCATTTGAAGCGTCGGCCTTATATTATTCAAAGCCTCTTCTACTTTTTCTCTAAGCATATCTTACCCTCCCTGAAAACCTAAACAAGAAAGAGAAATCTTCCTACTTTCTAAATTAATTATATCTCATACTTAAAAAAAATGGAATCCCTATTACTATGTCTCTGATTCAACAAAGTGTTGATACTCTGACATTGATACCCTGAATCTCTGACACTTTTCCTGTGCCTCCATTTACGACAACATCAATAACATTGTCTTTAAAATTTAAATCTTTATTAGTATCATATATAAAACTGAGGGCATCCCCGACTTTACCCATATCAACTTTTGTGTTCTTGCACGGACCATCAGGCCTCCAGTTGGGTATGGCAAGGACCCTCATTGAATCGGTATCCTGAATCCCGCCGACCAATTCCCTTTCGCATGCTACTGCAAGTATTGTGGATGGCTTTATCTCATAAATCATTTTTCTCGCAAGGCTTCCACCTGTAGCAATACTTACATGGAATTTGTATTCTTTACTCAATGCCTTAAATTCCGTAATAACACATTTACCGCAATCCTTACAGTTATTGATATCTTCGGCTACCTTTTGCTTACATGAGGAGTTCTGTATACATCGTGGAAGTAAAACCAATAACTTTTCTTTATTATCCCACCTTTTTAATGCCCTGACTAAAGAATTATTAAAATTTACAAAGGAATTTCCTATCCTGTCTATTGATATGCCAAAAGTCTTTCCAATTCTTATTGAATATAAATATATCAGATTTATCAGCCCTCTGTTATTTATATTGAAAAAGGGGAGGGTGTTTCTCCCTGTAATCGCCGACAGAATAACAAGAATGAATTTAATAACTGTATAAAAAACAAGGAGGCTTATAGCAATACCAGAGACTCTGAGCAAATACGGGGATATCTCAAAAAGTCGCGGCTTTATCATATACCATATAAAAGCCATGGATACAGAGAATATAAAGATTACAATAGTGGAAAGTGTTAAAAATAAACCCTTTCCTTCCTCTATTTTTTCCTCTTTATCTGTTATATCTTCTCCCAACCACTGGGAGCCTAATTCGCGGTCTAACATAACTCAAAAAGTTTAAGAGTTCGGGAGTTCGGAAGTTTAAGAGTTTAACTCCCCAACTCCAAACTCCTTAACTCCTTTATTTTTTCTCGTGTCTCTCCTTTTTTACAAGGAGTTGTTCCTTTGTCTCCTGATGGTCCGGATCAGGGATTATACAATCTACAGGGCAAACCTCAATACACTGGGGTTCATCAAAATAACCAACGCATTCCGTACACTTCTCAGGGTCAATGACATAAATGTCACTCCCTTCGCTTATAGATTCATTGGGGCATTCGGGTTCGCACACCCCACAATTTACACATTCATCGGTAATCTTTAATGCCATCCTTTAAGTCACCTCCCTTCCAAATTATTTAATAGTTAAGGAGTTTATGAGTTAAGAGTTTCTAACTCCTTAACTCCACAACTCCCTAACTCCTTTACCCATCGGCTGATACTGCTTTGCCTGATAGATAAATGCCTCTAATCGTATCTGTGACTGACTATCTTCCTGCCCATCATATACCATATTAAGCCATGGGACATTATTATAATCCTCTTTGAATTTTTTTGACAGTGCAGTTACAACCATACCAGGCATACAGGTAAATGGCATGATATTTACAATACCGGAAACCCCTTTTTCTACATAATCTATTGACTTACCTATAGAGAGTATCGCCTCACCTTCAAATGATGGGTGGAGATACCGCAGGCTTTTTTTCTGTATCTCTCTTGGTGAAGGCTCCTCAAAATTCCTGAGTATGTTCTTAAAGGGTTTAAGGAGTTTATGTTCATCCTGTTTCTGAATTATATTCTGGACATACCCCTTTATAGTATCTCCATATTTTCCTTCAGATATACTCCTGTCTATATATCTGTCAGTGCAATAAAATATCCATTCCGCAATGGGGGCAAGCCAGACCTCTCCTCCCAGCTCCTCAATCTTTCTTATAATATTCTGATTGCTGAAATAGTGAGACCTCAGGTATATCTCACCTACCAGACCAATAATGGGTTTTCTTTCTTCAGGGTTGATTTTTATCTCCTTATATAAATCTCTTATCTTTTCCATTACATTGAATATTTCATCTCCACCCATTTTTATTGATTCACATATTAATCTTAGGCACTTGCTGTATAACTTGTCTGTTTCACCCTTATTAATCTCATATGGTCTTATCTCATGGGTAATTTTGTGGAGTATATCAGTAGCTACCAGTCCTCTCCACGCCAGCCTCCTGAATTTGGTCCTGAGACTACCAAAATCACCATATGAATCCTTTGCATCAGGCGATATAATAGGAACATCCTTGAATCCCATTTCATCAAGGAATATCCTCTGAACACTCCTGTATTGTCCAAATCTGCATGGACCATCTGCTGTTGGCATAAAAAAGGCAACACGGGATGAGTCAAAATCCTTCTCATTCACCTTCTTTAACATATCACCTGTAGTAATGGTAAATGGCAGACATTCTTTACCAGTTGTATACCTCCTCCCTATCTCAAGGGATTTTTCATCAGACTCAGGAAGCACCTCAGCATCTATACCGCATGCAGTGAGAGATGCTGCAAGTGAATATGCATGGTCACACATATAAGGCAGATAAACCTTTCTATCCCTCGGAATAAAGGCATTAAGCCCCTTCCTCTTTGTCTTATGAAATTCTGTTTCTCTCACATTTTCCAGACTATCAAAAAATGCCTCGCACCTCGTTATAAATCCTGCATCAGCACTATGTTCGTCTATCTCAAGCTGGAGATAGGGTTTGTTTCCAATCTTTTCCTTTATATGATATGAAATAAACGAATCTGGTCCGCACTTAAAATTTGAAAGGTATATGGCATTTAATCTCTTGTTCCTGCTAATAAAATCCACTGCTGCTATCATCTTCTGCCCTGACCTCCAATACATATCCGGATACTCCCCGGCAATCTTACTGGTATCGAGTGGCAGAAAATCCATTGGAATGGCAATAACACCCATATCCCTTAATTTTTTAGGTAAATCGAGGTTTAAGCCCGAATCACAGCCGTTGTATGTCCTGCTTATTATTACTACTGCCCTGTCTTTATCTGTTAATCCATCAATGATATCTTCCCCTCTTTTCCTTATAGCGGCATAAAACCTCTCCTGTTCCTCATGGGCTTTTTTCATGGCAACTCTTATCTTAAATGGCGATACACCTATCTCCTTAGCCATTTTTATTAATTCTTTTTCTACGGCTTTATCTCCTCTCTGAAACAAGATAGGTGGGGTTAGGAGTTTCACTCCACTCTTTTCTAAATTTATGGCAGCATTAATTATATATGGTGCAGACTGAACGAGAGGACATGTTTGACTATGTGAAAATTCTAAACCCTTTCTGCTCATGCTAACAAAACTCGGCATGAATATGTAGTCAACCTTCTTTGAAATCAATTCCATAACATGCCCATGGACGACCTTCATTGGAAAACATGTCTCCGCAGTTACCTTCTCAATAGAGTCGTGTATTATATTCTGATTTGTTACACCTGAAAGGACAATATCAAACCCTAATTCCATGAAAAACCTACTCCAGTAGGGAAAAAGCTCATAAAAATCCAGGACGCGTGGGATGCCTATCTTCCGGAGTTTGGTCCCTGCTTTCGCAGGGATCAGAGTTTGGGGTTCGGGGTTTGCGGTATCAAATAATAATTTTCCCCTCTCAGCAAAGAGGTCGGGTATGCTATTTTCAGCCTTTTTCTTATCCACCTCAAATATCTCACACCTTGCACCATAAAAATTAGGTTTATCGTTTTCAAACTTGACCCTACTTATATTACAAACATTAGCACACGCCTTGCACTCAAAGATGCTCACCTTATATTTCCTATAAGAAAGGTCAAAACCTTTGAATTTTGTCCTGTATCCTTCTCTGCCTTTCAGATAATTCATTGACAGAATTGCTACACCGATAGCACCTGTAACATCATGGTGAGGAGGCACTAATATTGGTTTACCGGTAATCTCTCTAAAGGATGATACTACTGCCTTATTCCATGCCACACCACCCTGAAAGAGTATTTTTTTCCCAATCTTTCTATCTCCAACTACCCTGTTCAGATAATTATGGACTATTGAATATGCAAGCCCTGCCACTAAACTTTCTTTTGGGGCACCTTTCTGCTGATGTGATACAAGGTCAGATTCCATAAATACAGTACATCTGTCACCAAATTTTGATGGACTTACAGAATTGAAGGCAAGCTCACCAAATTCGTTCTCAATATTTATTCCAAGCTTCTCTGCCTGCTCCTCCAGAAATGAGCCGGTCCCCGCCGCACAAACCTTGTTCATCTCAAAATCTACCACAGCACCATTATTTATTGAAATATACTTTGAATCCTGTCCTCCAATCTCAAATATAGTATCAACATCCGGAATAAAGTGTATTGCAGCAGTAGCCTGTGCAGTTATTTCATTTTTTACAATATCACCCCCTGTAAAATCAGCTGTCATGTATCTCCCCGAGCCTGTAGTTCCAACACCCACCACATTTACATATTCCCCTATCTCCTCTCCTATCTCAAAAAGACCTCTCTTAACAGCCTCAATAGGCCTGCTTGCAGTTCTTATATACCTTCTTGCAACTACATTTTTATCTCTGTCAATGGCAACCACATTTGTACTCAATGACCCTACATCTATGCCAATAAAGACATCAGTTTTTTTATTGAGAAAGGTATTTATTGAAACTGTTTGGATATTATTTTCGTGTCCTTTATCCTGATTTGACAACCGTTCAATTCCAGCAGCTGAAACCTTTCTTCCCTTGAAATAATCCTCAAGTCCTTTTAATCCCATAAAACTTTTGTGTGGGATGTTGGACTCCTCTCCTTTATTATTGTTATCTAATAAAATGAATACAGCACCTATGGCACTGAGCAAAGCATGATTGGGGGATACTATGAGTTCACCCTTTTCAAGCCCTAATATTTCCTCAAATGCCCTGACCAATCCTGTATTTGCGGCTACACCACCGTGAAAGGCTATAGGCTTCTTAAACTCCTTACCTCTCCCGATATCGCTCTTAAAACTCCTTGCCACTGCATAACAGAGTCCTGCGACTATATCGTGAACAGGTGTTCCTATCTGCTGGAGATGAACCATATCCGATTTTGCAAATACACTGCACCTGCCTGCAATTCGCGGAGGGTGTTCTGATTTAAGTGTCATTTCGCCAAATTCATTTTCTATTGATACACCTATACGGCTTGCCTGTTGGTCGAGAAAAGAGCCTGTCCCTGCCGCACACATCGTATTCATTGAAAAATCTTCCAGTACAGTTTCACCTTTGCTCTTATCCTCTTTAAAGAGGAGGAGTTTTGAATCCTCACCCCCCATTTCTATAACCGTTCTTATGTGGGGGTAAAGTAATGTTACTGCCTTTGCATGGGCTACAATCTCATTTACAAAATCTGCACCAAGTGGCACAGATATTGATTCGCCTCCTGAACCCGTCACAGCAACCCTGAAAATACTTTTGACCGGAATTCTGCTCAAAATCCCATTTAGTCTGTTATATAAGGTTTGAATAGGCTGCCCCCTATGCCGCTCATAATAACCTTCCATTACCTTTCTGTTCTGATTAATAAGAACGGTCTTTACACTTACTGAGCCTACATCTATCCCCAAAAATAAGAAATCTGTATTATTCATATATCATTAAAGAATAAAATAAAGATTAATAAATTTCTGACAGAAAAAACTCTTAAATATATAGCATATCTGCCATTGGAAAGCAAAAGAAAAATAACAAAGAAAAATATTCCTTTGACACTCATTTTACATACTTATAGAATAAAAATTATGAGGATTGTCATAAAACAGGATTCCCCGTCTGATAGAATTATAAAAAGGATTGTCCAGACTCTGAAGGATGGAGGTGTAATAGTCTATCCAACTGACACCATATACGGCATAGGATGTGATATCTTCAATAAAGAGGGGATAGAGAGGATTTATAAAATTAAGAGGAGGTGGAAAAATAAACCACTCAGCTTTATCTGTGCCGATTTAAGCAATATAAGCCAGTATGCCATCGTCCCAAATTACGCATACAGAATTATGAAGAGGTGCCTACCGGGTCCATATACTTTTATCCTTGAAGCCTCTTCCCTCACACCCAGAAAGATATTAGGGAAAAGAAAAACAGTAGGCATCCGCTTACCTAACCATAAGTTATGCCTCTCAATGGTAAAAGAATTAGGACATCCTATAATATCAACCAGTGCCAATATATCCGAAGAGGAGGAACTAAATACCCCTGATGATATTGAAGATAAGTTGGGGCACTCTCTTGACCTGATAATAGACGGAGGTCCCCTCATATCCACACCATCCACTATAATTGACCTTACAGGCGATTCACCAATAGTGATAAGGGAAGGGAAAGGAGATATAGATAAAGTAACAGGTTAACAGAGATTAAAATATTTTCTAATCTCTTCTCTATGTTCAACATTTTTCTCTTAAACCCTATTCCGCCAGGGGCAGCAAATCCACCCATTTCACCATCTTCCCTTATAATTCTGTGACATGGAATTAACAAAGGAATCGGATTTTTTGAAAGGGCATTACCAACTGCCCTTGATGCATAAGGCAACCCAATCCTTCTGGCTATCCATTTATAGGTTTTTACTTCACCATAAGGTATAGTTTTTGTAATTTTATAAACCCTCTGCTGGAATGGGGTGCTGTAAGACAGGTCAAGGGGAAAATCAAAATTAACCCTTTTTCCGTCAAAGTATCTTTTAACAGAATCCTCAATATCTATAAACCTTCCCCTGCTGATGGCTGATTTCTGACGGCTAATAGCTGATACAAGTCCATCCTTAGTCATGCCGGGCAGAATAAGTTTTACAATTCCCTTTTCTGAGCATAAAATTCCACACAGCCCAAAAAATGTATTAAAGATAGAATATTTGAGAATCACATTATTTCCCATCCTCTAATTTTTTCAAGAAATTTATAATCTGTAAGGTCATAGTGTATGGGTGTAATAGAAATCATATCCCTTCTTATAGCATCACTATCTGCATCGTTATCTTCTTCATTGAATATCATCTCTCCACCCTGCCAGTAGTAAATATGTCCTCGGAGGTCTGTCCTTTTATCAAATTCCTCCTGAAATCTTGAACTCCCCTGTCTCGTGAAAACCACACCCTTTATCCCATCCTCGGGCAGATTAGGGACATTTACATTGAGAAGTGTGCCTTCCGGAAGTCCTTTTTCATAAACCTTAAGGGCTAATTTCTTTGTAAAAGACGCTGCAGCAGTAAAGTCGGGATTGACAAATGTGGCAAGGGATACCGCAATAGAGGGGATACCGAGTATCGTCCCCTCTGTTGCAGCAGAAACCGTCCCTGAATATATTACATTGGTGGCAATATTTGCACCAAGGTTTATACCTGATATAACCATATCCGGGCAGGTATCAAGAATTGCCCGCACTGCTATTTTTACACAGTCAGCAGGAGTGCCGTTTACTCCATAGCCTATAAATTCACCATCCTTCTCAATTTTTCTCACCCTTAAAGGGTCGGACAGGGTAATGGCATGCCCAACAGCACTCTGTTCTGTCTCAGGTGCTACAACCATTACTTCGGCAATTTCTTTTATCTTATCTCTTAATACGATTAAACCCTGTGCATTTATTCCATCATCATTAGTCAAAAGTATTTTCATTGATTTCAGTAAAAAATTACACTCTTTTTTTAAAATATAATATCATACAAAAATAATAATAGGTCCAATAAAATTTTACCGGTTCTTTTAAATTGATTAAAACTTCGCATCTGTTATAATTTTCACGACAGAGGAGGTTATTGAAAATTTAGAAGATGAGAGAAATTAAAAACATTTCCATAACTCATGGGGGAGGGGGAGAACCTTCCATGAGACTCATATCAGAGCTTTTTTTAAAAGAATTTTACAATCCCTTCCTGTCTCCTCTCACAGATTCAGCAATACTTCCTATTGGAACAAACAAAGTTGCCTTCACTACAGATTCGTATGTAGTTAAACCGCTCTTTTTTCCGGGAGGAGATATTGGAAAATTAGCTGTAGCCGGAACAATAAATGACCTATCCGTAATGGGTGCAAGACCGTTATTCATTTCCTGCGGATTAATTATTGAAGATGGCTTTGAATACGATACCCTTAAGAAGATTGTCCTCTCAATGAAAAAGACTGCCTCAGACTCAGGGGTTCAGATTGTAACAGGTGACACAAAGGTGGTAGAAAAAGGTGCCGCTGATAAAATCTTTATAAATACAGCAGGGATTGGTCTGGTTATCAATAATATTGAACTGAAAAAAGGAAAAATCAAAGCAGGTGATTGTATTATTATCAACGGCACTATAGGAGACCATGGTATCTCTGTAATCTCTAAAAGGGAGGGGTTGGAGTTTGAATCGGAGATAGAAAGCGACTGTGCCCCTTTAAACAGTCTTATTACTACTGTCCTTGAGTCAGGTGCTGATGTAAAATTCATGAGAGACCCAACGAGAGGTGGACTCGCCTCAATACTTAATGAATTCACAAATAGGATGGATTGGGGGATACACCTGATAGAAAAGGAGATACCTATAACTGATGGGGTAAGGGCACTCTCAGATATGCTCGGATTTGACCCCTTATACATTGCAAATGAAGGGAAGGTTATAATGATTGTCTCTCCAGAAGATAAAGATAAGGTCTTAAAAATCATGCAGAACCATCCCCTCGGTAAAGATACAAGGATAATTGGAGAGGTGGTAACTTCCCCTAAAGGTATCGTGACACTCAAGACCGTTATTGGTGGGACAAGGATTATAGAAATGCCTTCAGGGGAGCAGTTGCCGAGAATATGCTGACAAATCCTCCGCCAGAAGCTGCCTTCCACGACTTATGCGGGAGCGAACTGTTCCTACCGGACACTCCATGATTTCCGAAATCTCCTGATAGGAAAATCCCTCTACATCACACAGCACTATTGCCATACGAAACTCCTCAGGAAGCCTGTTCAGGGCATTCTGTATTGTTTCATCAAGCCCTTTATCAACAGGGGTTGAGGAGTTGAACTCCCTAACTGCTGAACCCCCTAACTCCCGGACCTGTTTTGCCTCTCTCCCTGCCTTTTTTATCTTATTTATAAATGTATTTTTTAAAATCTTGAAGAGCCATGCCCTGCAATTTGTACCACTTTCAAATTGGTGAAAAGATTTATACGCAGATAGAAAAACATCCTGAACGAGGTCTTCTGCATCAGCTTTATTGCCAGTCATTCTATATGCAGAATTGTATATGATATTAAAATAAGGAACTGCTGTATGTTTAAAATCTTCCCTCTTTTTATCCTCCATGATTTTTATACCAATCCTTCAATCTGTATGGTGATACTCCACTCATATAAGATAAAATAAGAAACCAGTTTCTCAGGGTTGTATAAAATACACCTTCTTTTTCCCATCTCCTCGGGGAGGTGATAATATAATAAGGCAGAATAACAAATTTCCCGGCTTTTTTTAATCTCCTCACAAATGCCACATCTTCCATAATCGGTATATCAGGATAGCCACCAATATTAAAAAATATATCCCTCTTTAAAAATATCCCCTGGTCACCATAGGCAACATTAAAAATCTCTGACCTTATATTAGCAAAATGGGATACAATTTTAAGTGACATTTTGTTAGAATCTACTTTGAGTCTCAATGCCCCTCCTGCAATTTCATCATCTGCCGTGATATTAAATATACCTTCTATCCCGGAGGCAGATAATACCGAATCGGCATGTAAAAATAGGAGATAATCTCCTTCTGAAATTTCTGCCCCTGCATTCATTTGTTTTCCCCTTCCAGCAGAGGCAACACAAACCTTATCTGCAAATTCTCTGACAAGTTCTACCGTCCTGTCCACACTGCCACCATCCGCCACTATTATCTCAATTTCTCTGAAATGTGTTTTTATATCTCTGGCAAATATGGAAAGATTATTCTGTATGCAGGATTCTTCATTTAGGGTGGGGATAATTATGGAGAGCCTCATGAAAATCAGAAGTCAATAATCAGAAGTTAGAATTTATAATAAAAGTTAAAAGAGTTCAAGCTGCATTACCTCTATACCATCAAATTCCACAGGATAAACCCCGCTGAAACAGGCTGTGCAGAAATCATCCCTTCTATCTTTCAAAATATTCAGCATACCCTCTATGCTTAAATATGAGAGACTATCGGCTGTAAGATATTTACATGTCTCCTCTATCGTATGGGTAGCGGCAATTAGTTCCTTTCGGGTAGGGGTATCAATCCCGTAGAAACACGGGTAAGTTGTTGGCGGTGAGCTTATACGAACATGAACCTCTTTAGCCCCGACATCCCTCAACATCTTTACAATCTTTCTGCTTGTGGTTCCCCTTACGATAGAATCATCTATTACAACAACCCTTTTCCCCTCAATAACCTTTTTTACAGGATTAAGCTTTAACTTGACTCCAAAGTGTCTGATTGCCTGCTGCGGCTCAATAAATGTCCTTCCTACATAATGACTCCTTATAAACCCCATTTCAAATGGAATCTTCGCCTCCTGAGAAAAACCAAGTGCAGCAGGAACACCTGAGTCAGGAACCGGCACTACAATGTCAGCATCAATCTTTGACTCAATCGCAAGCTGCCTTCCCAGTTCCTGTCTTATAAAATTTACATTTTCTCCGAATATATTGCTATCAGGTCTTGCAAAATATATAAACTCAAAGATGCAGTAAGATTTTTTAAAAACTGGAAATGGTTTATAGGTCTGAATCCCCTTGCTGTTGATAAACACAATTTCTCCTGGCTCAATCTCTCTTTCAAAGCTCGCCTCTATTAAATCAAAGGCACAGGTCTCTGATGCCAGCACATAAGAGTCTTTAAGTCTCCCAAGACATAATGGTCTGAAACCATATGGGTCCCTTATACCGATTAATTCATCTTCTGTCATTATCAAAAGCGAGTATGCACCCCTGACCCTTGAAAGCGCATCTACAATTTTATTTAACAGACTATCTTCTCTTGATTGGGCAATGAGATGAACTATTACCTCCGTATCCATCGTAGAGCGAAAAATTGAGCCATATGCCTCAAGTTCACTCCTAATATATGAGGCATTAACCAAATTACCATTATGAGCCAAAGCCAAAGCTCCACGGGAATAATCAACAACAACAGGCTGGGCATTTTTGAGGAGACTTGCACCTGTTGTAGAATATCTGTTATGTCCTATTGCAATATGTCCGGACAGTTTATCCAGCCGTTCTTGTGAAAAAATATCCGCTACCAACCCCATGTGTATCTCTGAATGCAAAGATTTACCATCAGAGGATACAATGCCTGAACTCTCCTGTCCTCTATGCTGGAGGGAGTGAAGTCCGAGGTATGCCATATTTGCTGCCTCTTGATGACCGTATATTCCAAATATTCCGCACATTAATTTTTGCCCTTTTAAACTTATTTTCTAAATACCCTTTTAAAAATAAAATCTATATTTTTTAAATGGTGACTTATACTGAACACTTTTTCAATCATGGCGGGAGATATGTGTTTCATAATCTCCCTGTCATTTAGAATTGATTCTTTAAAATCCCCTCCCTTATCCCATATTTTCATAGAAATCCGCTGCACCATCTTATACGCCTCTTCTCTTGTAATTCCACTCTTAACCAGCTCAAGCAATATACCTTCAGAATATATCAACCCCCCCATTTTATCCAGATTTTTTTTCATATCTTCCGGATAGACGAGGAGTTTGTCAATCAGATTGGCAACCTTGTTTAACATGTAGTCAATCAATATCGTGCTGTCAGGTATTATAATCCTTTCAACAGATGAGTGACTTATGTCCCTCTCATGCCAGAGGGCTACATTCTCCATTGCTGCAATTGCATTAGACCTGACCACCCTCGCCAAGCCACAGAGCTGCTCTGCTGTTATGGGATTTCTTTTATGGGGCATGGCAGAGGAGCCCTTCTGCCCAAAAGAGAAATACTCTTCAGCCTCAAGAACCTCAGTCCTTTGAAGATGCCTTAATTCCACAGCAATCTTCTCAATAGATGACGCAATTAAAGACAGGGTAAACATATACTCTGCATGCCTGTCCCTCTGGACAATCTGATTTGATACTGGCGCTGGCTTTAAGTTAAATTTTTTGCAGACATATTCCTCTACAGACGGGTCAATATTTGCGAATGTTCCAACTGCACCTGATACCATCCCATAGCTTATAGTCTCCTTTGCATTCTCCATCCTCTTTATATTTCTCTGATTCTCTGCATACCAGAGGGCTAACTTCAAACCAAAGGTAATCGGCTCTGCATGAATACCGTGAGACCTTCCAATCATCACAGTATCCTTAAACTCATAAGCCCTCCTTTTTAATATAACTGAAAGGGCTTTCAGGTCATTCAATATTATATCCGCTGCCTCTTTCATCTGTATGGCAAGGGTGGTATCAAGCAGGTCAGATGATGTCAGCCCCATGTGGATGTATCGGGAATCCTCCCCAACATATTCTGCAACATTGGTAAGAAAGGCAATTACATCATGCTTAACTGTCTTTTCTATCTCGTCAATACGGGATGGGCCAAACTTTGCGTTACCTTTAATATTCTCAAGTGCACTCTTTGGTATCTCTCCTTTCTCAACCAGCGCCTCACACACGGCAATCTCAATCTGGAGCCACTTTTCATATTTATTCTGAAGACTCCAGATATTTGCCATCTCGGGTCTGCTATAACGGTCTATCACTTTATTACCTCCTTAATGGAACACCGATGACACGGATTTTACAGATTTACGCAGATTTCTAAAAAACTTTTTCTTTACTGCGAAAATCAGCCAAATCTGCGTTATCAGCGTTCTATAATTTTGAGATTATTAGATAATAAATCAGAGGCAGCATAATCTCATGATGACCTGTCAACGTGTAACCCTTTCCCTCTCCCTGAATAGGTCTATTAACCACATTGACATGAGGGCGGTAGTGCTGGACCATGTCCATGTTCACTGTAATAAAATCATGAGCCTTATATCCCATATTTCTTACAATAGATAACGCCTTTATAAAAACCTCTGGAAGTATAACCGCCGAGCCAATATTAAAAAAACAACCGCCTTTCCCTATACCTGCTAAAACTGAAGTAAAAAGCTTAAAGTCATTAAAACTCCCCTTGCCCGTTACTGCACCATCTGCAGAGGGGTGCATGTGAATTATCTCTGTCCCTATTGCAGAGTGGATTGTTACAGGGTTCTTTAATTTATATCCATGATAGAGGATGCTGTATTCTCTATATTTAAGTTTTTTTTCATAGATATCTCTTCCCAACGCCTCTCCCATGCCGACACTGTCATTCACAAATTTGTTCATGGCAGAGTTCATCATGGCTCCCGTCTCTTCAACCATTCCAAAACGCCCTTTTTTTATCTCCACAGCCACATCTTCAGATGTCTCCCCAATCATTGCAATCTCATAATCATGAATCGCTCCTGCACCATTCATTGCAATCGCAGTAACTATCCCCCTTTTCATAAAATCAATGATTATCGGAGAAAGACCGCATTTTATTACATGGGCACCCATTGCAAATATGACAGGCTTTTTCTTTCTATTGGCATTTACAATTGCACTTACAACCTCCCTTATCTCACTCCCTTTTAATATATTTGGAAGCAGCCCTTCCAATCCTATAGAAGTGGGGGTTGCAAAATCAGCCACCCTTACCTTATTATCTCGCTTCTTTATGGGATAGGTTTTTATCTTCTTAAAATCTAAGATATGAATATTATATCTATTTCTCAACTATACTTCTCCATTATCTTTTTCACAATATTAGATGTTGACATCCCCTCAACCATAGGAACTATTTCCACCCTTCCGCCGTAACTCTCAACAATATCCCTGCCGACCACCTGTGCCTTCGTATAATCCCCGCCTTTAACCAAAACATCGGGCTTTATCCCCTTTATCAATCTTTCAGGTGTAAGCTCAGAAAAGAGAACAACATAATCCACACAGTCAAGTGCAGCAAGCAGGTGAGCCCTTTCATCCTGCCCAATCAATGGCCTCTTTGGACCCTTCAATTTTCTGACTGAATTATCATCATTCAATCCTATTATTAGCAGGTCTCCATAACTCCTTGCCTGACGGAGGTATTTTATATGCCCGATATGGAGGAGGTCAAAACATCCATTTGTAAAGACAACCTTTTTCTTTTTATTTTTTGCAAGGCTTACAATCTGTCTTAATTCAGGATAGCTCAGTATCTTCCCCTTAGCCCTCAATTCTCCTTCGTCAAGATAATGTATCATCTCCTCCCTTGTGACTACCGATGTCCCGACCTTGCCAACCTCAATACCTGCGGCAATATTCGCAAGCCTTGCTGCATCTGCCAAATCGTATCCGGCAAAGGCAGCCATCCCGAATACACTGATAACTGTATCCCCTGCACCTGATACATCATATACCTCCTTAG
>MHDI01000070.1 GCA_001804915.1 Nitrospinae bacterium RIFCSPHIGHO2_02_FULL_39_82
GTGGAATGTGGTATAGATTCCAAATTTCAAATTTCACATTCAGGATTTCAGCTGCTTCCCGAAACAAAATCTCTTCTTTCTCACGACCCCTCTGCCGGGTGGGTTCCCCGACCGGTTGGGCAGGTATTTGATTCATTTATAGTTCTTGAGGGGGCTGATAATATCATATTCATTGACCAGCATACAGCCCATGAGAGGATTTTATATGAGAGGTTTCTAAATAAATTTAAGAACTCAAAGATAGAAGTTCAAAACCTCCTTTTACCTGTAAGTATAGAACTTACGGCTAAAGAATCTGTAGTATTACAATCACATCTTGACATTTTTAAGAGATTGGGGTTTGATATAGAATCTTTCGGGGATAATAGTTTCATAATACGGTCAGCACCATCTCTTGTTTCAGGGGGTGATTGCAAAGAACTGGTGAGAGATATTCTTGATAGATTGCTCATGCATCAGCAGGATATATCTTTTGATGAGATTGTCAATGATATAATTTTGATAATGGCATGTAGATATGCTGTTAAGGCAAATCAAAAATTGAGTCTGGAGGAGATGGGGTTTCTTGTAAAGGAACTCGGGAATACCAGCAGACCCTTCACATGTCCTCACGGCAGACCTATTGCCCTGAGTATAGAAAAGGGGCAGATATTGAAAGGTTTTTTGAGAAAGTAAAACTAATTAGGAGGTGACAAATGATAAATGAAGAAATAAAGGAGTGTCTTGCCTTTGACGATGTTCTGCTGGTTCCAGCCAGGTCATCAGTGCTTCCAAAGGAGGTGGATATATCGTCCTATCTTACGAAAAAGATAAAATTGAATTGCCCTCTTGTAAGTGCGCCGATGGATACTGTAACTGAGGCAGGTCTGGCTATAGCCCTTGCCCAGGAGGGTGGGATAGGTATAATACATAAAAATCTTTCCATAGAAGAACAGGTTTATGAGGTGGATAAGGTGAAGAGGGCTGTCAGCGGAATGATAGTGGACCCGATAACTATGTCTCCGAATCAGAACATAAATGAGGCTCTTGAAGTGATGAGAAAATATAGGATTTCAGGTATACCTATTACTGAAAATAAAAAACTTATTGGTATTCTTACAAATAGGGATTTAAGGTTTGAGATAGACAGAAGTAAAAAAATATCCGAGTTAATGACAAAAGAAAACCTGGTGACAGTGCCTATCGGAACCACCCTTGAACAATCAAAAGAACTTCTTCACAAAAACAGGATTGAAAAACTGCTGGTAGTTGACAGGGAAGGGAATCTGAAAGGGCTTATTACAATTAAGGATATAGAAAAGAGCAGAAAATATCCATTTGCTGCAAAAGATAGCGTGGGGAGGCTTATAGCAGGTGCAGCAGTTGGCATATCGGCAGACAGTGGAGAGAGGGTTAAGGCGCTTGTAAAGGCAGGGGTGAATGTAATCGTTGTTGATACAGCCCATGGTCATTCAGAATATGTGCTAAAGGCTATTGAATCCATCAAAGGTGAATATCCCGCCCTTCAGGTTATTGGTGGAAATGTGGCAACCGCTGAAGGGACGGAGGATTTGATAAAGGCAGGTGTTGATGCGGTAAAAGTCGGTATAGGTCCTGGTTCTATATGCACAACCCGAATTGTTGCAGGTGTTGGTGTGCCGCAGATAACTGCTATTGCCGAATGTTCAAAGATAGCGGATAAATATAATATACCTATAATTGCAGATGGTGGGATAAAATATTCAGGGGATGTTACAAAGGCTATTGCGTCAGGTGCAAGTTCTGTCATGATTGGCAGTATATTTGCCGGAACAGAGGAGAGCCCGGGGGAAAAGATACTGTATCAGGGGCGGAGTTATAAGGAATATAGAGGAATGGGTTCTATAGGGGCAATGACAGAGGGAAGTTCAGACAGGTACTTTCAGGATATGGAATTTACAGAGACAAAACTTGTCCCGGAAGGCGTAGAGGGGAGGATTCCCTATAAGGGTTCACTATCCTTTACTGTTCACCAGCTCCTCGGAGGACTCCGGGCTGGTATGGGATACTGCGGTTGTAAAAATATAGAGGAACTGAGAAGGAATACTAAATTTATAAAAATAACCCAGTCAGGTTTAAGAGAGAGCCATGTTCATGATGTTATAATAACAAAGGAGTCACCAAATTATAAAGTAGAATAAATAGTTGATACTGAAAAATATCATTTTTCAGTGTGAATTAAATAAAGAATATTGTCTTTTATTGCTATATTGTGTGAACCTTAGCCCCTGAGTTTTTCATTAAATCTGCAAATTCCGGAAATGTAATATTCATTGCCTCAGCAGTATCTATCTCCGTAATCCCTTTTGCAACGAGTCCTGCTACTGCGAGGCTCATGACTACACGGTGGTCTCCATGACCACTCACCTTTGCCCCTTTTAGTTTACTCTTTTTGATAACAAGACCATCAGATAGTTCCTTAATATCTGCCCCCATTTTTGATAGCTCTTCCCTCATTACTGCAATCCTATCAGTTTCCTTTACCCTCGCCTGTGGGACATTTCTCAGGATTGTCTCCCCCTCCGCACTACAGCCAACAACAGACATAATAGGTAAAGCATCAGGTGTATCATTCATATCTATCTCCATTCCCTTCAAATTACTACCCCTCACTTTAATCCCATCTTCTGTAATATTAATATCTGCCCCCATATCTTTCAATATGTAAATAATCTTTTTATCCCCCTGGGTATCATTCATATCAAGACCTGTAAATGTTATTTCAGAATTTGTAATAGCACCTGCACAGAGGAAAAATGAGGCGGAAGAAAAGTCTGCCGGGATTGTCTCCTTAAATGCTTTGTATGATTGATTACCTTTTATAAAGAATCTCTCAAGATTTTCCTGCTCATAGACAATCCCCTGTTTATCCAGCCACCACATGGTCATATCCACATAGGGTTTCTCGTTGAGTTTTTTTATATGGATATCTGAGTTGCCATCCGACAACGGACAGTTTATAAGGAGACTTGATATGAATTGAGAGGTCACACCGCTGACCTCTGTCTTTCCGCCCTTTAACTTTCCCTTTACACTTATTGGCAGTCTGCCATTTTCGTCTATAGACTTTATATCAGCCCCGAGATTGTTAAGGGCATCAATAAGAGACTGCATCGGCCTTCTTCTTGTCTGTTCATCCCCTGTAATTATTACTGTGTTTGTTCCAAGGGATGCAGTACCTGTGCAGAACCTTGCAGTAGTCCCTGAATTTCCTGCATCAATAGTATTCTTTGCGATTCTGATATTACCACCAGTTCCGTGTACAATCCATTCTTTCTTAAGCAGTTTAATCTTTGCACCAAGGCATTTGCACGCCTCTACAGCCGAAAGACCATCTGCGGATTCAAGTGGATTTATAATTTCAGAAATCCCGTCTGCAAGGGATGCAATAAATACTGCCCTTATAGTGTGGGATTTTGATGCAGGTATTTCCACCTTACCTTTTAGCCCTGATGGTTCAACAAAAAGTTTCATAGAGGGAATAATAACAAGGGGCAGATAGAAGGAGAAGAATAATTATAGCTTACGATATCCACCATGGCTATTTTTCCAGCAACTCACCAAGTTTGTATTTTATATTTTCGTCTCTTAGCCTCCTTCTGTTTCCTCTTTCTTTTCTCCCCGGGCTTCTCGTAAGCCATCCTGTTCTTAAGTTCCCGCATTATACCATCCTGAGAGAGTTTTCTCTTCAGCAGCCTCAAAGCCTTCTCAATCTGATTATTAAAAACTCTTACCTCCATTTATCTCCTTACCGAGCCGCTCTAACTCTTTTAAAATGACATTAGAATCTACCTCTGTTTCCGCCGCCAAAACTGCTTCTTTTGGTTGTCTGGGGTCTTGCCTCATTAACAATCAGTTTTCTTTCGTTTAATGAATAGCCATTAAACATGGATATTGCCTTCTCTGCCTCATCTTGTGAAGAAAATTCAACAAAACCAAATCCCTTTGAACGTCCGGAATATTGATCTGTGATTATCTTTACAGATGCAACACTGCCCGCCTGACTGAAGAGGGTAGTTAAATCATCCTCTGTTGTCTGGTAGGACATATTTCCCACATAAAGTTTCTTTGCCACTATCTGTCACCTCCTTTCCTGAAAATAAAAAAACCTCAGAAACTTTTAGAAAGATTTCTGAGATTTAAAAAATAAAACAACAAAAACTTTCAAACAGTATCCGTAATTATACCCTGTTCATACTCTAACATAAAATAAAGAATATTAAAATAAAAAAATAAAATAAAAATTCCTCTAATACATTTTAATACATTTTGGTTGAAAATCAATCCCAGAATGAGTTAAACTTTGTAGAAAATATTATAGATATTTCAAGTTATAAAGTTTAAAGTTGAAAGTTCATAAAGTAAAAAACAAATCTTAACTTTATAAACCTTATGAACTTTATAACTTTTCACTATCTTTATTTATTATCATAGCGGTTAATTACTTATGAAATATTTTTTGCAATTTTTTATATATATTATTTTTCTTTTCTTTTACCTTATAACGACACCTTCTATTGCTGTTGAGGAGGATACCTCATATAAATCTTTAAAGAACTATATGGACCACTTTTACAATTATAAGCCTGAAAAAAAGGATGAGGCGAAACCTCCACAACCACCTCGCTCAATACCCATTACACTCCTCCCGAGGGATAAATATGGTTTAATTGACTGGGCAGAGAGTATCAGGAGCAGCATAATCTCACCACTCCCATCACTCAATAGCCCAAAAGAAGAGGATGATTCTATAAACCTCGTTGTCTTTATTAAATCAAAGAAAAAATTTATGACCGATGTCCGCTTTCCCCACAGCATACATACATACTGGCTCAGTTGCAAGAATTGCCATCCAGGTATCTTTGTTGAGAAGGCAGGTGGAAATCCGGAAATGACTATGTGGGATATATTAAAAGGTGAGTATTGTGGCAGATGTCATGGAAAGGTAGCCTTCCCCCTCACTGAATGTTATAGGTGTCATATGGATAGAACACCGCAGAAGAAGGCTGAAGAAATAAAGAATGAATAAAAAACCAGAAGCCAGAAACCGGAAGATAGAAATCAGAAGCAAGATGTCCTTTTCTTGCTTCTTACTTCTGGCTTCTTGCTTCTTGCTTCTCTCTTCCTGTGCAGAGATATTTAAGCTGGAAAAGGGGGGGCAATTTGAAGGGACACTGGTTGTATATTTCTACATTTCCGATTCTAATCAGCAGGATATCAAGTTTACAATAGAAGGGTTAAAATTAAGACAAAAGGATAGGGATTGGGTTGAATTATTAGAAAAACCTGCAGCTGTAGAGTCTCTTAGTATGTCAAGGGAACAGATTTTGTTATCAGAAGCCTCTTTGAAAGAAGGTGAATATGATAAGATAATGGTACGGGTTTCAAATGCCAGTATACGGAAGGATGATAAATATCATACACTGGCACTCCCACAGCCCGGGGGGGAGGTGGAAATAGAAGGAGATATTATAAATGTCAGATACGGAGAGAGTATGGCTATATTTCTGGTCTGGGATCCCAACAGGTCTGTATCAAATAACTATCTCTTTAATCCCGCAATAACCATTGAGCCACAAAAGGTCTCTCCCAAGACACTGCTTTTATATGTAGCAAATAGCGGGTCAAATTATGTATCTGTTATTGATAGATTTGAAAATAGGGTTGTTGGGGTTATCGGTGTGGAAAAGAATCCTACTGGATTGGTCCTGAGTCAGGAACAGGAAAGACTGTATGTCCTTAATTCTCGCTCAAATAATA
>MHDI01000071.1 GCA_001804915.1 Nitrospinae bacterium RIFCSPHIGHO2_02_FULL_39_82
GAAAGGATGCCATTATTATGGAACAAGTATCTCCGACACGAATTAACCTGCTTGTTTTAAGAACACGAAATGAACTTGCAAAGGATGGTATCAGGCTTCTCAGGAGTAAAAGGGAGGCACTGGTGAGGGAGTTTCTTATCCTGATGGGGGATGCGGCAAAATCACGGGATACACTTGAAAATAGAATTGAGGCTGCCTTCGCTTCCCTCATATTTGCAAAGGGATTTCTTGGAGAAGATATTTTAAAATCTGCTGCCCCTATGCATAGGAGGGATATTAATATTGATGTCAAAATTAAAAACATAATGGGGGTAATTGTCCCCGAAATAGAGGAGATAAGCCTGAAGAGGTCGGTAGATGCGAGGGGAATTTCTCCAATATTTGAATCACACAGGGCAATTGAAGTAGCAGATAGATTTGAAGATATACTCAACAGTATCGTTTCGGTAGCATCCAGAGAGGTTAAACTGAAACGACTTGGGAATGAGATTAAGACTACTACGAGGAAGATAAACGCATTAGAAGAAATACTAATTCCTTCCCTTATGAAAAAGATAAAATATATAAAGAGGGTTCTGGAGGAGAGGGAGAGAGAGGATAAATTTAGATTGAAGAGATTTAAGTCCTTAAAATCTTCTGGCAAACATTCTGCTGTATATTTGAGAAATTCTGCTGTTGCAGTTTGATGCATTAAAGGGATTCTATCAAATTAATTCCCTCCTCAGCATAGCCTCATTTAATATAGTAATTTTCCCTTTCTCCATTTTTATACATCCGCTTTTCTTAAACTCGTTAAGTATCCTGGTCACCGTCTCCCTTGACACCCCTGCGAAATCTGCCAACCCCTGTCGGTTGAGTTTCAGATTAACCACAATGTCACTTTTATTTCTGATGCCGCTTTCGTCAGCTATATCAAGGATAATTTCTGCCACCTTTCCATAGGCATCCGCAAATCTTAGATTTCCTATTTTTTCATCTGTCTTCCTCAATCTCCTACTTAGCACTGTCATTATACTCAGGGCTATCTGAGGGTGTTTTTCTATCAGACTGATAAAATGTTCCCTTTTAATAATAAGTGCAGCGCTTTTTTCAAGGGAGGTTACTGTTGCTGACCTGCTTTGACCGTCCAGAAGAGCCATCTCGCCGAAGAAATCGAATGGATACATTATCTTTAATATATACTCATTCCCCTTTTTGTCATTGATAGATATTTTTACCAAACCAGATTTCAAAATGAATAGAGAGCTGCCGGGGTCATCCTTGTGGAATATTACCTCACCATCTTTATATGTTTTTTCTGATAATATTCCGAGGAACTTTTTCAACTCCTTATCAGAAAGTTCTGAAAATATCTGTATCCTTCTTAAAAACCATTTGTTAGTCATAATTCACCATTTAAAGATTTCAGCCAAATATATCACTTTTTATCTGCTTATACAAATTTTTTCAAATTGAATCTAACTTGACTGTATTTTAAAAAAGCCCTATTATGTAATTCAGGAGCCCAAAGATGAAACAATCTAATTTAAAACTGATTTCACTTGTGATATTAGCCTTATTGTCTCCTGCCTGCAATAAGTCTGTCATCAGGCAGTCTTTTGATGGAAAGCTATCTATACTGGAAGGGAATAGGGTTATTTATGAATACTGTCAGGGTTGTCATTCCCACAGAAATCTATTATCTGATGACCATGTTATTGAAGTATCAAAAAAGTATCCCTCAGAAATGTATAAAAGGGCAAAGGAGTGCAGGACCTGCCATTACATAGAGGAAAATTTCTGGGGGGATATAACAAGAAAGACATGGTTTCCAAATCAAGTAAGCAGCAAGGAATAAGGAGTAAGCAGAATCTCTTATTTTTTTACTGCCTACTGCTTACCGCCTATTGTCTTTTCACATCGGTTAAATCCCTTATCCCATCACCAACGAAGTTGAACCCCATTACTGTAACCATTATTGCAAAGCCCGGGAAAATGGTCAGGTGTGGTGCGATGAGAAGAAACAGTCTTCCTTCATTTAGCATTGACCCCCAGCTTGGATGAGGCGGCTGGACACCGAGTCCGAGAAAACTCAATCCTGCCTCTGCTACTATAGCACCTGCCATTCCAAATGTTGCCTCCACAATTACAGACGACGCTACATTTGGCAGAAGATGTTTAATTATTATCCTTGCTGAACTGCCACCAATAGCCTCAATAGCCAGCACAAACTCCCTCTCCCTTAAAGAAAGTATCTGTCCTCTAATCAGCCGGGCATAACTAACCCATCCCATAGCACATAATGCAATAATTACATTGCTTAAACTCGGTCCAAGGATAGACATGATGGCTATCGCAAGGAGAATACCCGGAAAGGCAAGCACTATATCGCAGAGCCTCATTATAATCTCATCAATCCTTCCTCCGATATAACCAGAAATAGAGCCGATAATTATACCAATGGAGGCAGATACACTGACCACCACTATTCCTACGAGTAGTGATATGCGTGAACCATATACTATACGGCTCAAAATATCCCTGCCAAGTCTGTCTTTACCAAAAGGGTGTTGATAATCAGGAGGGTTCAACCCCTCGTACAAATTCTGCTCCTTTGCGTCATAGGGGGCAATGAATGGAGCAAAGAGGGCGGTTAATATCAAAAATATAATTAAAAACCCTCCAACAATTGTTAATTTGTTTTTTAATATTTGAGCTTTGAACTTTGAACTTTGAACTTTGAACTTTATGTTATTCATACTTTATCCGCGGGTCAAAATATGCATAAAGTATATCTGTAAGCAGATTTACTGTAACATAACTTAAGGCTATGATAAGGACGCATCCCTGGAGGAGTGGATAATCTCTGGTATTTATTGCCTGTATGGTAAGCCTTCCTATTCCAGGCCAGGAAAATATAGTCTCTGTGATTATCGCACCTGAAAGGAGTGCACCTGACTGAAGCCCTACTATAGTAATAATCGGTATCATTGCGTTGGCAAGGGCATGTTTTATTATTACAACCTTCTCGCTCAAACCCTTTGCCCTTGCTGTTGAAACATATTCTTCCTTTAAGCAATCAAGCATACTTGAACGGGTCATTCTCGTCAGAATTGCAGAGAGGGCAGTTCCCAGTGTTATGGAGGGAAGTATTATGTAACTTATTCCACCCCTTCCTGATACGGGGAGCCAACCAAATTTTATTGAAAAGATTATTATTAGAATTGGACCCAGCCAGAAACTCGGCATTGAAATGCCAAATAGTGAGATAACCATAGAGCCATTGTCAAATATGGACTTTTGTTTATATGCGGCTATTACACCAAGTGGTATGGATATTATTACTGCTACAAATATAGCACACAGTGCCAATTCTATCGTTGAAGGGAATCTCTCCGCAATCACTGTAAAGACAGGCATCTTTGAATGAATAGACCTTCCCAAATCTCCTTTAAAGGCATTGAACATAAAAGTAAGATACTGGTTAATTATCGGCTTATTAAGGCCGAGGTCAGTTCGTAATCTCTCCCTATCTGAATCCATTGCGTTCTCACCGAGCATAAGTTCAACAGGGTCACCGGGGACAAGATGTATCATAAAAAACACAAAGGTCATCACACCTATAACAACAGGGAAAAAGAGCAGGAGTCTTTTTGTGATATAATTTTTCATAGGAGGAATTATAGCAAATATCAATGAACAACTCTAATTTTCTTCCCATAAATATAGAAGAGGTAAAAAAGAGAGGGTGGGATGAGCTTGATATAATCCTTATAAGCGGAGATGCCTATATAGACCATCCATCTTTTGGAGTTCCTCTCATTGGAAGGTATTTAGAATCCCTCGGTTACAGGGTTGGTATAATTGCCCAGCCTGACTGGAGAGGTATAAATGATTTTAAAAAGCTCGGCAGACCACGGCTCTTTTTTGGAATATCAGCCGGTGCAATGGACTCCATGCTTAATCATTATACCGCACATAAAAAACCACGGAGCGATGACTCATACTCCCCTGGCGGTAAGGCAGGTCTCAGACCGGACAGGACAACAATTGTGTATGCAAACAGGGTCAGGGAGGCATATCCGGGGATACCCCTAATCATCGGCGGAATAGAGGCGTCTCTGAGAAGATTTGCCCACTATGATTACTGGGAAAACAGGGTGAGGAGGTCAATACTTATAGATTCAAGGGCAGACCTGCTTGTCTTTGGAATGGGGGAGAAACAGGCTGAAACAATAGCAAAGAGGCTTTCTAAAGGAGAGGATATTTCAAAAATAAAGGATATAAGAGGAACTGCAGTGGTAACATCTTCCATTGAAGGGACAGAGGGAAAAGATTATATTCTTCTCCCTTCTTATGAAGATGTTTTGAAAGATAAAAAGGCTTATGCACTTGCCTCCCGCATATTTCACATTGAGAGTAACCCATTCAATGCGAGGGCATTATATCAGAAATACGGAGACAGATATATTAAGGTAAATCCACCATCCCTTCCGTTAAGTACGAAAGATATGGACAGGATTTACGCCCTTCCTTTTTTAAAGGAGCAGCATCCATCCTATAAAGTAAAGATACCGGCACTGGAGATGGTAAAATTTTCCATCACCATTCAAAGGGGATGTTTTGGCGGATGCACATTCTGTTCTCTGACAGAACATCAGGGGAGGATTATCCAGTCAAGGAGCGAGGAATCAATACTCAGAGAGGTTGAAGGACTTAAGAAATTAAAAGGTTTTACAGGGATTGTATCAGACCTCGGTGGTCCAACAGCAAACATGTATCGGCTCAGATGCAAGGATAGAAATGTTGAATCAAAATGCAGACGTCTCTCCTGCATATACCCTCAGATATGCAAATTTATGGATACCGACCATACACCTCAGATAAACCTCTTAAGGAAAAGCAGGGGCATGAAAGACATAAAAAAGGTCTTTATAGCCTCAGGTGTAAGGTATGACCTTGCATTAAAATCGCCTGAATATATTAAAGAATTAGTGTCTCATCATGTAGGGGGACACCTTAAAGTTGCTCCAGAACATACATCAATCAAAGTATTGAATTTAATGAAAAAACCAGATATTAATACATTCCTTCAATTCAAAAGATATTTTGATGACTTTTCAAAGAAATGCGGAAAAGAGCAGTATATTGTTCCATATTTTATTTCAAGCCACCCGGGGAGCAACTTGACAGATATGATAGACCTTGCCCTCTTTTTAAAAAAAGAGGGGTTCAAACCTCAACAGGTTCAGGACTTTATTCCTACGCCGATGACACTATCTGCCGCCATGTATTATACAGGATATGACCCTATAGATTTTACCCCCCCTCCTGCCTCCCCCCACAGGTGGGGGAGGAATAAGGTGGGGGGGGTGTTTCGGGAGGTCTATTGTGCAAAGATAATTAAGGAGAAGAGGCAGCAGAAGGCTATAATGCGTTTTTCAGCCCCTGATAACTATTACCTTGTGAAGGAGGCATTAACAAAGGCAGGGAGAAAAGATTTGATAGGTTATGGAAAAGATAAATTGATACCCCCGTATAAAAAATAGAAACTGATGCACTAAAATCCACTAAACTCCTTTATCCGCCATACCTCTTTACAAACTCCTCTCTTACCCTCGTAAGCCCTGACTCCGGCATAATTCTGAGGAGGTCCCAGCCAAGTTTAAAGGTTTCTTCTATATTGCGGTTGATTTCCCCCTGGCCGATAAACCTATGTTCAAACTCATCTGCAAATTTGAGATATTTCTTGTCAAGTTCACTCAAACCCTCATCTCCAACTATGGTAGAGAGTTTTCTTACATCTCTCCCTTTTGCATATATTGAATAGAGTTGGTCTGCAAGTTCTCTGTGGTCTTCCCTCGTTTTGCCAATACCAATTCCAAGATTCATAAGGCGAGAGAGAGAGGGGAGGACATCTACAGGGGGATATATCCCCTTTTTCCACAACTGACTGCTTAACACTATCTGTCCCTCGGTTATATATCCTGTGAGGTCAGGGATTGGATGTGTTATATCATCATCAGGCATTGTAAGAATAGGAAGCATTGTAATAGAACCTATTTTACCCTTTATCCTTCCTGCCCTTTCATAAATTGTTGCGAGGTCAGTATACATATAACCCGGATACCCCCTCCTCCCGGGGACCTCCTCTCTGGCACTTCCTATCTCCCTCAATGCCTCACAGTAATTAGCCATATCTGTAAGCACAACAAGGACATGCATATTATTCTCAAAGGCAAGATATTCTGCAACGGTAAGGGCAATCCTTGGGGTAAAGAGTCTCTCAATCGTAGGGTCATCAGCTAAATTCGCAAAGAGAACTGTTCTATCCATTACCTCTGCCTTTTCAAAACTTTCCATGAAGAAGAATGCCTCCCTACTGGTGATACCCATTGCACCAAAAACCACTGCAAATCCCCCGGCCCAAGCTTTACTCGGGTGCCCCGCTCCCCTTTTCAGAAGGGGGGAAGTGGGGGTTTTAACGCTTGCCTGTCTTACAATCTGCGCAACTATTTCATTTGCAGGAAGCCCTGCACCTGAAAATATAGGAAGTTTCTGCCCCCGCACCAGTGTATTTAAGCCATCAACAGAAGATATTCCTGTCTGAATAAAATCGGACGGCTTATCCCTCGCTACAGGATTTATAGGTGTACCCGTTATCTCCAGTCTCTTTTCAGGAATAACATCAGGAAGCCCATCTTTCGGCTTACCCATACCATTAAACACCCTTCCAAGTATGTCCATTGACAAACCGAATCTCATCGTTTCGCCGCTCAACCTGACTTTCGTCCTGAAAGCATCTATATCCAATGTTCCCTCCAGAACCTGGATTACTGTATGGGCTTCAGCAATTTTTAAAACCTGTCCCCTCTTTTCTTCTCCTGAAGGAAGAATTATCCTGACCATCTCACCCATAGAGATTTTTTTTGCCCCTTCAAGAAATATGAGAGGTCCGGATATACAGCTTATTGATTGAAGTTCTCTCTCTATGAGGTCCATACCTTCTCAATCTCTTCCATTAAAATTTTTCCCTCTTTCTCTATTTCCTCATTCCTGAAATTTACCATCTTTAATAGCTTTGTTCTGCAGGGATTATCCAGTATCCTTTCAAGATATATCCCCTTTTCAATTGACTTCAGTGCCTCATCGTAATATTTAAAGATACAGCACAACATCCAGTACTGCTTTTCAAGAGAACAAAAGGCATCTGCCACATGAAATACACTCTGCCTTAAAAACCCCTCTATCATTATATCTGCCACATCAAATGTAATCCTGTCTCTATCCTGAAGTGCATCAAGTCCTACCAATTGCACTACATCTTTCAGTTCCTCAAATCTCTGAAGCAAAATAAAGAGTTTCTCCCTCATATAATTTATATCGTGAGATATGTTTTTGGAAAACCAATCTCTAAGCACCTTTGTATATAAACTAAAACTCCTGCTCCAGTTTACGGCAGGAAAGTGACGCCTGTAAGCAAGGTCGGTATCAAGAGACCAGAGGGCTCCAGCCACCCTGAGAGATGCCTGAGTTACAGGCTCTGAAAAATCACCACCCGGCGGTGAAACTGCACTGACAACAGTAACAGAGCCAATCCTCTCCCCCCTGCCGAGACAAACAACCCTCCCTGCCCTTTCATAAAAATTTCCAAGCCGGGTTGCAAGATAGGGAGGATACCCTTCTTCACCCGGCATCTCCTCCATTCTTGATGATATCTCTCTCAACGCCTCACCCCATCGGGAGGTAGAGTCTGCCATAAGGGCAACACTGTATCCCATATCGCGGTAATACTCAGCTATGGTTATCCCTGTGAACATAGATGCCTCCCTTGCAGCAACAGGCATGTTTGAGGTATTTATTATGAGGATTGTCCTGCCCATAAGCTTGTTACCTGTAAATGGATTTAAGAGATTTTGAAAATCTGTAAGGACTTCTGTCATCTCGTTACCCCTCTCACCACAGCCAACATATACAATAATATCAGCCCTTGCGAACTTTGCCAGTGTATGCTCTATAACTGTTTTTCCTGTCCCGAATCCACCGGGGACAATTGCCGTCCCCCCTTCCGCAACAGGAAACAAAAAATCAAATATCCGTTGACCTGTTACAAATGGGGTATCAGGTGGAAGTTTCTTTTTACAGGGACGGGGTTTTCTTACACTCCATTCAGTAATCATATTTATCTTTTTTCCATTGATAACAGCCACTTCATCTTCAACTTTAAATTCACCCTCTCTTATGTCTTCCACCACCCCGCCTGAACCCTGAGGAACTAAAATTTTGTGTATTATCTCCGATGTCTCTTTAACAGTGCCAATCGTATCTCCACCTTCAACCTTCTCCCCTGACTTTACTTCAGGGATAAATTTCCACTTCTGCCCCCTGTCAAGGGGCTTCAGGTGAGTGCCTCTCTTTATAAAATCCCCGCCCTTTTCCATCATGGCGGCAAGAGGTCTTTGTATCCCATCAAATATGCCTCCAAGTAAACCGGGACCAAGTTCTACTGTAAGCGGTTTCCCATGAGTTACTATCTTTTCGCCGAGGTGCAGACCGGTGGTATCTTCATAAACCTGTATTGCCACCCTCTCACCCTCCACCCTGATTATCTCCCCTATCAAACCATCTTCACCTACCAGGGCAGTGGCATACATCTTTGCACCCTTCATTCCCTTTGCCACTACCATCGGACCAGATATTTCGCAGATTTTTCCCTCTATTTTTTC
>MHDI01000072.1 GCA_001804915.1 Nitrospinae bacterium RIFCSPHIGHO2_02_FULL_39_82
ATCTTTGCAGCAGAAGGATTGTGGGCAACATCAACCACAATAAATGGATTGTTTCTCAATATTTCAAGTCTCCCCCTTAACTTTACACCTTTTAATCCTTTACGAATAACTCCCGCTCCAATTTTAAATCCCCCTTTTTTCAGTATAAGGGCTGTCTCTACCGATGTTGATGCATTTACTATTTGATGTTCTCCCGGCAGCGGAATCTCCAATTTGTCTAAAAAATAATCTGCATTTTTAAATTTAAATCTTTGATATTTGATGTTGCTACATATTATCTCACCGCTGAAATGCCTGCCAATTCTGTAAAACTTAGCATGCCTCTCATTGCATATAGATTCTATTGTCTCAATTACATCCCTTTTTAAGGAGGAGAGAATAACAACTCCATTATTCTTTATAATCCCTCCCTTTTCCCTTGTAATTGATTTTATATTTTTACCGAGGTGGTCAGTATGTTCAATGTCAACTTCTGTAATAATTGAGACGATTGGGTTCACGACATTTGTAGCATCCAGTCTCCCTCCCATACCAACTTCCACAACCGCAAAATCCACCTTCTCTTTGGAAAAATATAAAAATGCCATTATAGTTGTAAACTCAAAAAAGGTAAGAGGAGAAGATTCATTCATCTCCCCTTTAATCAAACCCGTTAACTTAATTACATCTTTCTCAGGTATCATAATATTATTGACCATAATCCTTTCCCTGAAATCCTGCAGATGGGGAGAGGTATAGAGACCGGTCTTATATCCTGCTGATTGTAATATTGAAGCTATCATTACAGCAGTTGAGCCTTTGCCATTGGTTCCTGTGATGTGTATGGAATTGAATTGGTGATGAGGATTATCCAGCCTGTGGAGGACAGCAGAGATGTTTTCAAGCCCTAATCTTATTCCAAACCTTTCAAGTCCGTAGAGATAATTAAGCGTCTCAGCATATATCATCTTATCAACCCTTTTGTGAAGAGATTTTTTTTAATGCCTCTATTGTATATCTCTTTCCTTCTTCAACGCCGGGCTGGTCAAACGGGTCAATATTATAAAGTCCACCTGCAAATGCAGTGCTTACTTCAAGCATATACATAATCTGTCCAATGGCAGATGGATTTACTTCTGGGAAGGTAATTGTGCAGTTAGGGCGGTTATTTTTTGTGAGGGCATATTCAGTTCCTTCCATTTCTATATTGATTAATTCATTCAGAGAGTAACCGCAGAGATAGGAGATTTCAACCCTATCCTTGAAGACATCAGGCATAACCGCCTTCCCCCTGAATTTTTCAACCTTTAAGAATGTAACCACTTTATCAAAAGGACCTTCTACATACAACTGAATCTGGGAGTGCTGGTCTGTAACACCCAATGCCTTAACAGGCGTCTGCCCTACATTTACAACTTTTCCATCAAGGGAGTATTTTTTGCCGAGACTCTCTGCCCAAAGCTGTCTGAACCAGTCTGATATATCTTTAAGAGCATAGGAGTAAGGTAGCATTACCGCTATTTTTTTACCCTTCTTAGTATCAGCCAGATAAAGCATTGAGGCATAAAGGTAGGCAGGGTTATCAATAATAGAATCTTTCCTGCACCTTTCATCCATGAGGGCAGCACCTTTAAGAAGCCCCTTAATATCAATACCAACCACTGAGGCAGGCAGAAGCCCTACTGGTGTAAATACACTGAACCTCCCCCCAACGCCGTCAGGGACAATAAAAGACTTGAGTTCCATTTCATCAGCAATCTTCCTCAAAGTCCCTTTAACCCTGTCTGTGGTAACAACAATATTTTCCTTCCATCTGTCCCCTTTCAATTTCTTCAACCTGTCATAAATAATCATAAACTGGCTCATCGTCTCTGCAGTGCCACCTGATTTGGTAACAACATTGAATATGGTTTTATCCATATCAAAGAGAGATAACATCTCTGCAAACTGAACAGGGTCAATATTATCTGCAACAAATAATCTTGGGTATCCCTTCCTCTCAGCCTTACTTAAAAGGTTATATTGGGAATTATTCAATGCGGTCTGGAGTGCTATAGTACCGAGGGCAGAGCCGCCTATACCAAGCACTACAAAATTATCAAACCTATCCTTTACATACTCAGCATAATTTAATATCTCTGTTACATCCTGATATGGCAGGTCATAAAAAGGGAGTTCATGTTTTTCTCTTTTATTTTTAAGTGAATTGTGGATTTTACTTGCAAGAGGCTGGAGGGAGTTTATCTCATTTAAGGTAAATCCATGTTCTTTACCAATTTTATCAGCCAGCATATTTGAATAATTTATAGTAATATTGTCGGACATAGTTTATCCCTCCATAAAAATGGTTTCCTCATTTACTATAATATAGTTTACCTTTAACTTACTTTTTAAAAAGGTCTTTCAATGATTTATCTATAACAATTTCTGATTTTGTCTCTTTAGGCTTTTTTATATCTATAACTTTGTCAAATAATGATGTCTGTTTATCTTGTATCTTAACTTTCTTTTTAGGTTCTATCGGTAATACTGCTGACTTAATCAGAGATTCATCAATTTCAGACAACTGTTGTTTTGCCTGCCATGCCCGCCACTCCTCTAACACCATATTCAAACGGGGTTCAAGCCAGTCGCTTATCTTCCCTGCCGTAGAGTCCGGCTCGGAGACATTTGCAAGGAATACCGGATGGTTTAAATCCATATCATTTATTTCAACGCCTTCTCCGTCAATTACTTCTCTTATCTTTTTTGCATAAAGGATGGACATTTTTTGGGAGGAGGTTTGACTGCCTGTATTTATTGAACGGGTGCTTGTCCCTTTTCTGAATACGCCTCTCGGCAGGCTGATTATGGATAAAACCTTACAGTGCCTCCCTAAATATTTTCTTAAAATCTCATCCTGTGAATTTGAAAAGAAGCCTTCTGGCAGGACAAGACAAATCTTCCCGCCCACTTTACATGACCTGACTGCCTGCTGAATTGAAAAATTATATTCTGAAAATTTATCATCTTTGCTATTGCAGTCCAAATCTCTTTCAAGATTCTCCAATACTTCTTCAATATCATCTTTTTCATATTTTGCGCTGCCGGCTGGATTGCCGATAACCAAATCCCATTCATTCCCCAAAAAGAAAAGACCATTATCTTGTCTTATTGGAATATCCTTTATTGATACTCCGCTCTTTTTGAAATATAAAGTTAGATATGTTTTTGCGATTAGATAAGGCAATTCGTCAATATCTACGCCCATTATATTTTCTATTGGCACACCTTTTCCTACAACACCTGCCAGAAATCCACCGCTTCCGCATTCAAAATCCATCACCTTCCAATCCTGCTCTATTCCACCTAACAGATTTAGCATAAAGGCAATAACACACGGCTCTGTCAGATACTGGTTAAATTCATTACCCTGAAAAGACCTCAATATAAACTGTCTAAACTCTTGTGCAATATCAGGACCAAGAGAGTTTATTAAATCAAACCTTTTATGGATGTCCCTAATTTCTTCATATCTGGAAATGTCTTCCGAAATTTCAGTAAATGGATATTTACTGACATACCTTTTCTGGTTTTCAAGGTAGTTCAATATATGCCATGCCACATTCTTAATGACTTCCGGTGTTATTCTTTTGTCATCTGAATGGTTGTAAGCTGCGATAAGTCCATTGAGAAACTCTTTTTTAAATAATTCAGGAGAAAGAATCTTCGGTTTATAACCTCTTGCCAGCCCATACTCTTTAAGCAACTCATCAAAGGTAAGGATGTCTATAGCTTCAGAAATTGGTTTTGAAAATCCATCCTCCGTTAATTCATGACGGTGACGATAAAATTTGATTTCCCGCCCTACAGTTGTAGCAATAAAGCGAGGACGTCTGCCGGTTGGTGCATACTCTTTGTCTTCTCTTGGGAAGTTTAAGTGGTATCTTTCTGCCTCTTTTAGTGCCTCCGCATGGCTACGATGCTCCTTTTTTGCCTCAACAAGAAGCAAAGGCTCCCCATTGTGATAATAAACAATATCCGGCGTTGAACCGCTTCTGCCACCGCTTGGACGGTATATAGGGACTTCTTTGACCTTTATCCTCTCGTGGTCTCCCGCAGATGGATAACCAAGCTTGGAAAAAAGAGGAATAATATTATGAATAATAAATGAATCTTCAGACCTTTTGGGCATTTCTACCTCTTTTAGCATGCAAACATTTTACTTGACACCGAATATCAAAGGTGTTTATACTTTTTGTATAAAGCAAGGGGATCGGGGTGTCTCCCGGTCGGTAAAGGGCCTCCAGAAATGGGGGCTTTTTATTTTTATGGAAACCGCTTTAATCCCCATCCTTCATACTCTCCTTTATCATTGGAATAAATCTTCTCTCTTATTATCTGAAATGGAATATACGGCTCCGTCGGATTAAGCAGGTACCTTGCAAGTGGATAAGCGCACAAATCCGTTATTTGTAAGCCGATTATGTTGTCTTTCTTTGAATGGAATTTGAATTTTTCAATCTTCCGTCTTAACCTTTCAGAAGAAACGTAATATGTTCCTCTGTCCATGACAGAATTGAAATGTGCAAGCAGCATGTGGTCCTCTTTTTTACCCCGTTCCTCAACCAATGCCTCAATGGTTGAATTCTTGTCCAGCCTGTCGAGGCAAAAGACAAGCCTTTCCATGATAAATGAAAGAGAAAGGGCATAAGGGTCTTTTGCCCCTTTTCCATATCTCTATCTCTTGATATATTCCTCTTTGTCGACTGCTGCGCCGATAATCAGATACTCTCCATCCTTGAGGATCGAATTCAGATCATCATAAAACATGGCTTTCAATCCCAGATCAAATAGTATCTGAAACGCTCCCTCGCATTTCCTTATATCTCTTGAATGAAGGATGACGCCATTTGTCTTGAAATACTTCTGTTTGAAGGCACTGACTTTGCCTTCCATTTCTCTAAGGCTGTCTTCCTTAATCAGGCATCCGCATAACAAGAATAGCGGGAAGTTTTTATCCACATAGTTCAATCCGTGGTCACCCGTTTCATCAAGGAAAAAATAATATTTCACCCCACATCCTCCCGCTCGCCCCTGATGACTGCCTCTGTTCTGGCAATGAGGTCTTTAAGCATTGCCTCTGCGGTTTCTATGTTCTTTTTGTATCCTGCTTCATCCCCCTTTGCCTTTGCCTCCATTGCATTGTCATGATACACAGCCATCTTTTTGTATTCGGCTTCGATGTAGGATTGGACAGGGGCGGGAATTACTGGGATTTTAATTGATTTTATTTCATCAAAATTTATATTTACAGTACCCACTCCGTTTATGATTTTTTGTATTTGAGTCCAGCCGTATAACCCTTTCCAAAAAGTTATAACATAATAGGGATTTATTCCTTCCAATCTCAATATATCTACAAAGCAACCTACACAAGCATTAATATCTTTATCTATAATCGCAATTTTATTCTTTCCAACCCCGCCAACGCCAGACCGAGCTAAAATTAAATCATTTTTCTTGACCAGAGCTCTTTCTATTACCCATGGTGAGTCTTGGCTTGCAAAAACAGGAGAAGAACTATCCAATCCTGTAAAGGTTATTTCAGTTTGATTTAAAATTAATACCCCTTTTTTCTGAGGTGTAAATTTACGACCAACGACAATCGGCCCATAAGTAAGATGTATTTCAAAATCTTCTATACACTTAATAGGATGTTTTATTTTTTTAAATGTGTCATCAGCTATTGTAAATTGTGGCTGCCAATACCCTGCATCCCACCTGTTTGATGGCTTCTCATCCATCATCTCCTTCAGTGTCTTATCCACCCTTACCATCACATAATCATTAAAATAAACCTTTTTGTCTTTACTTAATGTCTGTTTCATATAGAACTCCTTATATTGAGATAAAATCTCTGTTAAATAGCCATTTTCAAGTCTCTCAAGAGAGGCAAGGAAGACAGGATAGTTTAGATTATCAGTTTTTTGTTTCTTTAGAAACAAAATGCTTGTCTTTGCGGATGTGCCGACATGCTTGAATGCGTCTCTCGGCAAAGAGACTATTGCCTCCACCTTTGCATTGTCCGCTATGTATTGCCGGACATAGTGAAGGTTTGAGTTTGATAAAATCCCATCTGGAATGATTATAGCAATCCACCCTCCGGGCTTAGCAAGCTGAATGAATCGGTCTATGAAAAGAACTTCAATGGGAAAGGACTTGAGCCTATCTTTTACTTTTGAATCTATGGATTTACTTTTCCCTTTTTCAAACAAATCTAAAACGCCATGCTTGTTCTTTGCGTCAAGTTCTTTTTTAAGCTCAGAAGGCAGAATATTATAATTTGCTAACTGCTCTATAAGGGCATCATTAAATTCTTCTTTTTCAAGCCCCATGCCGCCATAAGGCGGATTGCCGACAACAAGGTTGAACTGTTCGTTTTCAATATCCGATTTTTTGAGTTTACCGTAATACTGTTTTTTATGCTGGTTCCACTGTATACGATTCAGTCCGTTTTGATGGAAAAAATGAGCATTAAGTTTCTCCTTGTCTCTTCTAAATGCTTCAAGGAGACTTATATCTGGCCACTTTTTTACAACTGCCTCATCTATATCAAGACCGAATATCCAGTCAGGCATTGTAAATCCCTTCTCAACAGCCTTTTTAAGGAATATCCCTTCTC
Organism: Nitrospinae bacterium RIFCSPHIGHO2_02_FULL_39_82; assembly: GCA_001804915.1. Lineage (GTDB taxonomy): Bacteria > Nitrospinota > Nitrospinia > UBA9942 > UBA9942 > PLOWO2-12-39-15. Next base: position 6,644 of record MHDI01000072.1, read on the forward strand.
CGCAGGCAGGGTCAATAACAGAGGGATAGTGTTTAGGTCTGTGGGATTCCCATCGCTTATGTTCCCTGTCTTCCCTCTCTTTCCAAAGAAGAAGGATATCATAGATAAATTCTACAATTTCTTCTCTGGTATAAAATATTCCCAAATCCTGTTTTTTCTTTTTATCGTGGGTCATTAAGTAATCCTAAAATGGGTTATTGCAATAAGCCTTTCTTCTGTTAAAAGCTCAAATCTTGTTTCTAATCTTCCAAGTTCTTCCTGCTTCTTTTTAAAACCCTCTTCCTTTAGTTTTATCTGCTCAATCCTGAGTTTTTCAATATCCATATCAATCTTCTGTATCTTTTTGTGCAGTTCCCTTCTCTCTGCTAAATCTGCTGAATTATCCCGCTTGCGGTTTAAATCTGCAAGCTCCTTTTCCAATTTTGCTATCCTGTCCTCGACCTTTAAGGCATAGTCATGGTAGTATCTGTTTATCCTGTCAATCTCCCTGTCATAGAGTCTATCATTTCTTTTTTGATATGTCTCCAATACCCCCTTTTTCCAGTTATGCCAATAGCCTAAAAGCACATCCTGAGAAAAAGGCAGGGTTTTATTATATATGCCTGCATCTCTTGTTTCCAGTGTTAATAACTGGTTTGCTGCAGGCAATTCCACAGGTAAAAATCCCTTCCTATCCTGAACAAAAGTCAGGGGGGCAAGGACTTCTTCATCTTCAACACCCTTTATTTTTAATTTAAAGAGAAAGATAAACCCTTCTTTGTCCTTTAGCGGCTCTATCTGAGAAAATTTTCCTCTAAAGGGCGTGTAAATAAATTCGCAGGAAGAGATAGGATTGGTCTCTATCTTTAATGCCTCATCTATAACCTTACTTATCAGAGGATGCTCTCTGTGTGCCCTTGATACCTTGCCTATTTCATCGTCTTTAAGTTCTCTAAAGGCTATTAGATGTTTTCTGCCGTCATATTCTGTTTTGTAAATTCCTTCCGTATTTGTGCCGATGAGATTTTTACCCAAAGACAAACTGCAAAGCATCAGCATATCTCTGTCAAATTCTGAAAGCATATTTTCCGTATCAAATTTTGTCTTTTTAAAAAGCCCTCTTACCGAGTCATCAAATTCCAGAAGATGCGAGCGGAGTTTAATCATACGATCTGAAATCGCATCTTTCAATGAGTTCTGGAGTTCATTAAATGCTGTATCTATTTCCTCAGGCGTCTTGCATGTCTGGTATATGGCAAGTATCTTTTTTTCAAAGTCTATTCCTGCCTCCAATGCCCCGAGGATTTCATCGGATGAGCCGAAAAGTCCGTCAAAGAGGTTTAGCTTTTCCTGAAGCAGTTCAAGTAGCCTCCTGTCTGCATGGTTTTTGGTATTCAGGAAGTTGGCTACAATTACCTCATGCCTTTGACCATAACGATGGCATCTCCCTATCCTCTGTTCAACCCGCTGAGGATTCCACGGCAGGTCATAATTGACAACAATATTGCAAAACTGGAGATTAAGCCCTTCCCCGCCTGCTTCTGTTGTAAGAAATACCTGTGAGTTTTTTTCAAATTCATAGACAAGTGCCTGCCTCATATTTGCCTGAAATGACCCTTGAGAGGCAGATTCAGGGAACTCTCTGCTCCATGACTCATAAGCCTTTCTTGCCTCTGGTGTTGAATTTGAGCCATTAAATAGCGTATAGGTTATACCATTCACCTTTAAAAGTTTTGCCAGATATTCCTGGGTTCTTCTTGATTCTGTAAAGACAACTGCCTTTTCAGCCCAGCCTTTTTTTCGTGCCTCTTTAAATATGGATTTGAGGGCATTTATTAGGGCTATACCTTTTGTATTTTCTTTAATTGATATGGCAAGATTATAATAATCCGTAAGTTCGTTTATTTCATTTTTAATGTCTTTATCGCTGAATTTATCCTTGTTAATCCTTGCGCCTTTTTTTGTTTTTGCTTCGGGCTGTTCAATAGTTGTCTCTTCAAGTTCTTCTTCAAGCCCTTCATCTTCAGCCTCTATTTCGCTTAATGGAGGCTCATCTGTTCCCGTTTTAAGACATAACGAGACAAGTTTTTCAGCATCTTCTTGCTCTCTTAAACGCAATTCCTTCTCAAGAAATCCGATAAGGTTTTTAAGAGTGCCTGCTATTGCAAAAGTAGAGCTGGCAAGGAGTTTGCGATATACCAGAATCATCAGGTTTCTCTGTGTATGAGGTATTGCTGCAAGCTCCAGCCTTTGCAGATATTCTGAAACCTTTTCGTAGAGTTCAACCTCCTCATCTGTTGGTGTAAAATCAAAGGTCAGGGATTTTCTTTCAGTAAATCTGACATACTCAAGGACCTGTTTTCGTAATGTCCTTGTCAAGACACCTGATATTCCATTTGAATTGTCATTTTCATCGCCCCAAATAAGACGGCGGAGCTCCTGTAATTTTGTTTTGTTATCTCCCTTAATTTCAGACAGAAGCTCTACATAACGGGTTTTAAAACTATATTCACTGCCAAGCAGTTTATCGTCTATAAAACTCACAATACCGTAAAGCTCCAGAAGATTGTTTTGGAGAGGGGTTGCTGTAAGTAAAACCTTTGGCTTATCGGCAATTATCTTTCGTATCTCATAAGCCATTTTAGAGGCATCTCTGCCCTTATATACCCTTCGCATACGATGGGCTTCGTCAATAAGGACAAGATTCCATGGCTGTTTTTCTACTAATCCAAGGTGCGAATATACGAAATGATACGAGGCGATAAATATTCCGTCATAAGTA
>MHDI01000073.1 GCA_001804915.1 Nitrospinae bacterium RIFCSPHIGHO2_02_FULL_39_82
TCAATTGCCTCTCTTACTGCACCTCTTCCACCCTTTTTTTCTGTAACCATATCCGCAGCATCTTTTACATAAGGAAGGGCATCGGCAACTGCTATGGAAAAGCCAACCTTCTTTAAAAGGGGAATATCAATAAGGTCATCGCCAATAAATGCCACATCTTCATCTTTAAGTCCTGTTTTTTTAAGAATAGATTCATAGCTCTTTAGCTTATCCAATGAATTCTGATAAACAATCTTAATCCCCAACTCCCTTGCCCTTATATTTACAACCTTAGAATTCCTGCCTGATATTATTGCAGTAGGAAGACCTGCCCTGTGTGCAAGGGCAATACCGTGTCCATCTTTAACATCAAAAAATTTCAACTCCCTGCCTCTATCATCCAAAATAATCCTTCCGTCAGTCAGAACACCATCCACATCCATTATCAAGAGCTTTATCCTCTTTGCCTTACTCTTAACTCTTAACTCATAACTCATAACTTATTTATATTACTCCAGCCTTTAATAAATCATGGAGGTGAACAATGCCTGTAGGAGAATTTTTCCCATCAACAATCAACAAAGATGTAATAGAATACTGCTCCATTATTTGTAATGCCTTTGCCGCCAACTCATCCTTGTCTATTGTCTTCGGGTTTTTACTCATTATCTCCGATGCTGTAATTTCAAAGATATCCCTCTTCTTCTCAAGCAATCTCCTTAAATCTCCATCTGTAACTATTCCTTTAAGAACTCCGTCTCCGTCCACCACACTTGTAACTCCTAACTTTTTTGATGATATTTCATATATAACATCCTTCAGAGGTGTATTTTCCTTTACAATAGGGATAGTATCCCCCTTATGCATAAGGTCAGCTACTGTAAGTAACAGACTCTTGCCGAGGCTCCCAGCAGGATGGAAAAGGGCAAAATCCTCCTTTTTGAAGCCCTTTTTATCCAAAAGGGCAATGCATAGTGCATCTCCCATGGCAAGAGAGGCTGTTGTGCTGGCAGTAGGAACAATATCCCACGGGCATGCCTCCTCATCAACAGATACATCCAGAAACACATCACTACTCCTTGCAATGGTAGATTTAATGTTACCTGTAATGGCTATATGCTTTATATTAAATCTTTTGATAACAGGCAGGAGTTTCAATAATTCCTCAGTTTCGCCACTGTTAGAAATAGAGATAATCACATCATCTCTCGTAACCATTCCAAGGTCTCCATGAACACCCTCTGCTGGGTGGAGAAATAGGGCAGGAGTCCCCACACTTGCCAGAGTTGAGGCTATCTTTTTCCCGATGATTCCAGACTTTCCCATCCCTGTTACAACTACCCTGCCGCTGCATCTATAGATAAGTTCAGCCGCATGAACAAAATTTTCACCAATGCGGTCAACAAGCGACGCTATTGCTTTGCTTTCAATCATCAAAACCCTTTTTGCTTGTTCTATAATCATAAAATTAGACCTTATTTGACACCTGTGATATTTTATAATAATATTGGTTTAATATGAAGCAAATAATTGCTGTTTATCCTGGGACATTTGACCCGATAAGCAACGGTCATCTTGACCTTATCAAAAGGGGTTTAAGGATATTTGATAAATTGATAGTTGCTGTGGCATCCAATCCTCGCAAGAACCCCCTCTTTACAATTAATGAAAGGGTTAATTTTATAAAAGAGGCAGTAAAGGGTTTAAAAAATATTGAGGTGGAATCCTTTAATGGACTCCTTATTGGTTTTGCAAAGGAAAAAGGTGCAAATGTAATTGTAAAAGGGTTAAGGGCTGTATCGGATTTTGAGTATGAACTCCAGATGTCTCTTATGAACAGAAGGCTTGACACTCATATTGAAACGGTTTTTATGATGCCGAGTGAAGAATATTCATTTTTAAGCTCAAGGATATTAAAAGAGGTTGCATCTCTGAATGGAGATGTAAGCGGTATGGTTCCAAAGGCAGTGGTGGAAGGATTGAGAAAGAAATTTAAAAAATGAGACTGGCAGAAAGAGTAAGTAGGATAAAACCCTCCGCTACACTTGAGATAGTTGCTAAGGCAGCAGCTATGAAGTCAGAGGGTATAGATATAATTGGATTTGGGGCAGGGGAACCAGATTTTGATACCCCTGAGAATGTAAAAAAAGCGGCAATTGAGGCACTAAAAAAGGGATATACAAAATATACCCCTGTCTCAGGCATAAATAGCCTCAAGGATGCCATTATTGCAAAGCTCCAGAGAGAGAATGGACTTACATATAACCGCGATGAAATCATTGTTTCATGCGGTGCAAAGCACTCCTTATACAACATAGCCCAGGCAATGTTTGAAGAAGGGATGGAGGTAATTATTCCTTCCCCTTACTGGGTATCCTATCCTGAATTAATCCATCTTGCAGGAGCTACACCTGTAATTGTTAATACCTCTGAGGAAGAGGATTTTCTCCTCACATCGGAGAAATTTGAAAGGGCAATTACAAAAAGGACAAAGGCACTTATACTCAATTACCCTTCCAATCCCACAGGGGCTACTTACGATTTGGAAAGGTTGGAAGAGATTGCCAGAATAGCTGTTAAACATGATATATATATAATCTCGGATGAGGTATACGAAAAACTAATTTATACTGACCTCCGCCACATAAGCATAGCATCACTCGGTGAAGAGATTAAGGAGTTAACGATACTGGTTAATGGATTATCAAAGACTTATTCAATGACTGGGTGGAGACTTGGATATACTGCCGGACAAAAGACTCTTATAACTGCCATGAACAATATACAGAGTCAGAGCACATCAAATCCTACCTCCTTTGCCCAATACGGCGGGATAGAAGCACTTAATGGCAAGCAGGATGATGTCTTTAAAATGGTGGAAGAATTCAAAAAGAGGAGAGATTATATAGTAAGGAGACTGAACATGATGAGGGGAATCTCATGCTTCAACCCATCCGGGACTTTTTATGTATTTCCAAAAATTTCATATTATTATGGAAAAAATTTTAAGGGGCATACAATCAGAAATTCAATGGAGATGACGGAGTATCTCCTTAAAGAGGGACATGTGGCTGTGGTCCCGGGGGCTGCCTTTGGTGCAGATAATTATCTGAGGCTATCTTTTGCCACTTCAATGAAAAATATAGAAGGGGGTTTAAACATGATTGAAGATGCCCTCGATAGACTGAAGTAGAGTGTGTGGTTTATATATTCTCTCCTCTCTGCCTTTTTTGTTTCCCTGAGTGATGTTCTAAGCAAAAAGGCGCTTGATACAGAAGAAGCATCTCTTATAGCATGGGTGAGATTTACCTATGCCATCCCATTTCTTATACTGCTCATACCCTTCATTGATTTCCCCCGACTTGACCTGACTTTTTTCATTATGTGCCTTGTGCTGATTCCACTGGAGGTTACTGCAGTTCTGCTTTACATAAAGGCAATAAAAATTTCCCCATTATCAATGACATTACCATTCCTCTCCTTTACTCCTTTATTCCTTGTTATTACATCCTATCTGATACTCGGCGAATTACCAGATACTTCAGGTTTTATTGGGATATTATTTGTGGTAACCGGTGCCTACCTGTTAAATATCCATACGGTAAGACAGGGGATATTTGAGCCTTTAAGAGCTATAGGAAGAGAGAAGGGGGCAATCCTGATGATAGCAGTTGCGTTTATTTTCAGTATCTCATCCAATTTAGGAAAGGTAGCCATCCAGCACTCAAACCCGCTTTTTTTTGCAGTATTTTATCCGCCACTTCTCTCCTTCTCCCTCCTTCCCATTATGTTATTCAGGACAAGTAGCAAACGAAGTAATTCTGACAGCAGAGGAAAATTCAATAAACTTTTTAGAAGAAAAATTTTTTATATTATTGGTCTCTGTATTGCCCTTGAATCTATATTTCATTTTAGTGCAATAACCCTTATTGAGGTCTCCTATATGATATCTGTAAAGAGGACAAGCATCCTCTTCGGAATCATATTCGGTGCCATTTTTTTTGGCGAGAATAATATCAGGGAAAGACTTGTGGGAGGGATAATAATGATAATTGGTGTGACCCTCATCTCGGTTTTTTAATTTTATCCTTGATTTTGAAAGATTGTAGAAAGGGATAAATTAAGGTAGAATTGAATCGTGAATAAAAAAATAATAATTGCAATTACAGGTGCGAGTGGGGCATTGTATGCCAAACACCTTTTTGAATTTCTTTATAAAAATGGTGTAGAACTCCACATTGTCATTACTGAAAATGCAAAGTTAATAATGAAGGATGAGGTTGGAATAGATGAAAAATATTTTAAGAAGAAAAATATCTCAATATATGAAAATTCAAATCTTAATGTAAAAATAGCAAGCGGCTCTTTTAGATTTGATGGAATGGTCGTCATCCCTGCAAGTATGGGGACTCTTGGGAGAATTGCAAGTGGTTATTCTAATGACCTGATAAGCAGGGTTGCAGATGTTGCATTAAAAGAAAGAAGGAGGCTGATAATAGTCCCCCGTGAGACACCCTTAAATGATATTCATATAAATAATATGCTCACTTTAAGTCGTGCCGGTGCAGTGATACTCCCTGCATCACCTGCCTTCTATCATAAACCGAAGGGTATTGATGATATAGCGAGATTCATTACAGCAAGGATTCTCAATCAGCTCGGTATAGATAATGACCTTATCCCTGCTTATGCTGGAGAGACTTAAAATCATACTTGAAGATATAAAGATTCAGCACACGGTATTTGCACTCCCATTTGCCCTCATGAGTGCCTTTATTGCCTCTAATGGAGTTCCACCTTTAGACAAATTATTATGGATACTTCTGGCAATGGTGGGGGCAAGGAGTTCTGCAATGTCCTTTAACAGGATTGCTGATGTGGATTATGACAGGGAAAATCCAAGAACGAAGGAGAGGGCACTCCCAAAGGGCAGGATAAAAAAATCAAACTATTTAATATTTCTACTACTTTCAGCTCTCCTTTTTATATTTTCATGTTTTATGCTTAACAGACTGGCACTTATCCTATCTCCTGCAGCATTACTAATGGATAGTCCCATAAATAGATTTACTTTTATGATTAGTTAAGATATAATACCGTAACCATGAATAACATAACTTAAATGAGGA
>MHDI01000074.1 GCA_001804915.1 Nitrospinae bacterium RIFCSPHIGHO2_02_FULL_39_82
CAATCCCCCTCCCAATCCCCCTCCCCGCACCTGTAATTAAAGAGACCTTATTTATTAATTTCATTTCAGATGGAGTTGCGCATTCTCTACCAATTCCATTACAATTAACTTCTGTTTTGATTTTTCTTCTGGCCAGCCGACAATATTAGCGTGTCGTGGCAGAATGATTGAGCAGATTGGATGAGATTTATTTCCCCCTTTCTATTCTCTAAAAACATGATAAAATCATAAACCTCAGCAGCAAGGTTATCAGGCAGGTTATCAATTTCTTTTTTAATCATTTCCTTTACATACATTTTAATTCCCTCCTTACTTGATGAATACACTTAATTTTATCCTTTCCCCTCCACAATTGCAATCACAGTTTAACACTCTCTCAGGAATTATTTTGAAACTAACTGGGGAATTGTTTTGAAACTCGACAATACCAGATGTTATTGCATACATTGAGGCTGAACAGGAAGATAATATGGCTTTAAAACAAGCTGCATGAGGAATACTTTTAAAGGAGCCACTATGAAAATTTCAACTAAAAACTTGACAACTTCGTAAAAACAAATCAACATATGCGTTGAGGCTTTTTAACACTGGTTAATAAATACACAGCGGTCTGGAATAGGCTGAAAGATATAGAGATGGAAAAAGAGGAAATAAGGGCAGACCTTATCACCTATGCTAAAAAAGAAGACATGGAAATAATAAAAGGGAGCGACCATACAGTAAAGGTTACATTCAGAGAAAGACTGAAATTCCCGAATACAGATGACCCAAAGAGAAGGGAACTTGAGAAACTAATTCGTGATGCTGGATTATGGAATGAAGTCTCAAGACTTGATACAAACGCATTGGAAAAGGCTGTGGACTTGGGTAAATTGGATGAGGGCGTATTAGAAAAGGTCAAGCAGTTTTCCTTCCCAGAAGAAAGCGTTATAGTAAGCCAGCCAAAGGTGGTAAGGGAAGATGAGTAGAAATAAAAGAAAAATTACTTCCATAATGTCTCTGATGGTTATTGTCCCCATATTTATCACCTCTAATAATGCCTGCAAAAATGATAGCACAATACAGTTATATAATGTAATCAATCATGAAATATACTGAATTAATAAATTTTATCAATACAGGCATTGAAAGATGGGAAAGAGTAAAGAACCCCGTATGGAAGCACGGGGTTCTTTACTTTAGTTATGGATAAAAACATGATTATATTCTTCAGTTGCTTATAATACCGGAAGGAGATAACCACCGTAAGTCTCTCTGCTTTTCATGTCTTCTAAGATATTTATAAAAGAAAAATTTCAGAAAATTCCCAGTGGTTTTTTTTCTTGACAGCACAATATATTGTGGTATCATAACATGCCTTATACAAAATGTTGGGTTAATCTTTGTCGGGGCGTAAGATGATTAAGACATCAATTTTCTAATGCTTTGGTACCCTAACCCGAATAAATCGGAATTAATCCGCAGATTACACAGATTATAATCTAAAGGGTTTTAAAAATTTTTAATCTGCGAAATCTGCGGGTATAAAATTTTTTTACCAAAATGTGCAAGATTTTACTCATAAGACTAACCCTCATATCAGGGAGGTATTTATGAATACTGTAGAAAAAGTAAAAGATTTTTCAGAAGCAATGAATATCGGAGCCACCATACCCGTTCAGGTTGCATGGCAAACAAGTGAGAGTCAATTAAAATCTGATGTGCTAAAAATCTCCCAACACCTCAAACCCCCAGAAATAAAATTATCACAAAATGCAATTAAGGTGCTGGAGAGACGTTATCTTAAGAAGAATGAGGATGGCAAGATTGTGGAAACACCTAAGGATATGTTAAGAAGGGTCGCCAACAATATTGCCCAGGCAGACCTCCTTTATGACCCCAATGCTGATATTAATGAAACTGAACAGAGGTTCTACGAGACAATGGCAAATCTGGAATTTATACCTAATTCTCCCACACTGATGAATGCCGGAAGGGAATTGCAGCAACTATCCGCATGTTTTGTCCTGCCAATAGGCGATTCAATGGAGGAGATATTTACTGCCGTGAAAGACACTGCCCTGATTCATAAAAGCGGAGGGGGGACAGGCTTTTCTTTCAGCAAACTAAGGGCTGCCGGCAGCAGGGTTGCAACAACAAGCGGGGTATCAAGCGGACCTATATCATTTATGAAGGTCTTTGACGGTGCCACTGAGGCAATAAAACAGGGTGGGACGAGAAGGGGTGCAAATATGGGGATATTAAGGGTAGACCACCCCGATATTGAGGAATTTATTGTATGCAAGCAGGATAATACGAAGTTTAATAATTTTAACATATCCGTTAGTCTGACAGAACATTTTATGAAATGTGTGGAAAATGATGAGGAATACGAACTTTTAGACCCTCATACAAAAAGGGCAATAAAGAGGGTGCCTGCCAGAAGGATATTCAATTCAATAGTGGAATCGGCATGGAAGAATGGAGAACCCGGAATTATATTCATAGACCGCATAAACAGGGATAACCCAACTCCATCGCTTGGAGAAATTGAAAGCACAAATCCCTGCGGTGAACAGCCTCTCCTCCCATACGAATCCTGCAATCTCGGCTCAATAAATCTGTCAAAGATGGTGAAACCAAAAAATAGCAATGAGTATAAAGCAATGAGCAATGAGAAAAACTCTACTCATTGCTCATCACTCATTGCTAATTGCTCGTTTGAGATTGACTGGGAAAAGTTAAAGGATACTGTATGGTTGTCTGTTCATTTCCTTGACAATGTAATTGATATGAACCGCTATCCGTTAAAGAAAATTGAATTAATAACCAAGGGGAACAGGAAGATAGGTCTCGGAGTTATGGGGTTTGCCGATATGCTTATCCTTATGGGGGTATCATACAACTCTAACAGGGCAATTGAGGTGGCTGAAGAGGTGATGTCTTTTATAAACAGGGAGTCAAGAATGGCATCATCATCACTGGCTAAAAAGAGGGGGGTGTTTCCAAACAATCATCAGTCAACCTTCAGTAGCCAGCAATTAAGAAATGCCACCACTACAACAATAGCACCAACAGGAACAATAAGTATTATAGCAGGGTGCAGCAGTGGTATTGAACCTATATTTGCAGTATCCTACATAAGAACAGTAATGGACAAGGATGAGCTTGTAGAGGTTCATCCGATTTTCCTTGAGATGGCAAAAGAAAGGGGATTTTATTCTGAAAGACTGATGAAGGATATAGCCAAAAAGGGGCATATCTGCGATATGCCGGAGATACCTGAGGATATATGCAAATTCTTCGTTACATCTCATAATATATCTCCTGAGTGGCATATAAAGATGCAATCGGCTTTTCAGAAATATACTGACAATGCTGTATCAAAGACAGTCAACTTTAAAACCAGTGCAGCAGAGGAAGATGTTAAGAAGGTGTATATGCTTGCCTACAAATTGGGGTGTAAAGGTGTAACTATATACAGGGATGGCAGCAGGGATGAACAGGTATTGAGTACCGGGGATAAAAAAGAGAAGGCAAAGGGGAATGGACAGCCGATGATAGTACCGCGACCAAGACCTGATATTACAAGAGGGACCACACAAAGGGTCAGAACGGGGTGTGGAAACTTATATGTAACAATAAATGTATGTAACGAGGGTAAACCATTTGAGATATTTACAAGGATGGGTAAGGCGGGGGGATGTGCTGCTTCACAATCAGAGGCAATAGGAAGGCTTGTATCCTTAGCCCTCCGTTCAGGGATAGAGCCAGATGAAGTTGTAAAACAGCTTATGGGTATAAGCTGTCATATGCCTGCATGGGAAAATGGCAACAGGGTTCTCTCCTGTTCAGATGCAATTTCAAAGGCCGTGAGCACATATCTTGATGAGTTCAAAGAGTTAGAAAAATTTTCCTCTAAATTACCAAATAATTCCGCCAATATAATCGGGGATTTCACCCCCTTTGCAGGTGCCTGCCCTGACTGCGGCAGTGCCATGGAACTTGCTGATGGTTGTCTTGTATGCAGGGCATGTGGTTATTCAAAGTGCAGCTAAAAAATTATGGGTATAATTCCCATTCAATTATTAAAAAACCTGACTGAAAAAGGATTTATCTCTTCTTCAATTCCCCTTACAGAAAAACAATTTCAGCCTGCAAGTCTTGACCTGAGGATAGGAAGCAAGGCATATAGAATCAGAAGTAGTTTCCTCCCGCAAAAGGGTAGTATAGAGGACAGGCTGAAAGACCTTTTCATGTATGAGGTAGACCTTGAGGAAAATGGAATACTTGAAAGGGGCAATATCTATCTTATCCCTTTAATGGAGGAATTAAATCTTCCTGATTATATTCGGGGCAGGACAAATCCGAAGAGCACAACAGGGAGGCTTGATATTTTTACAAGGGTAATTACAGATTATAGCCATAGATTTGAGGATATTGACCATGGATATAAGGGTAAAATATTTTTAGAGGTAGTAACAAGGTCATTTACGATAAGGGTAAAACCAGGCCAGAGCCTTAATCAGTTGAGATTATTCATAGGCAATGAAAGACTAAGTGATAATGAACTCAGGAATATATATGACAAATATTCGCTCCTTTATGACGATAACCATAAACCTATAAGCGGAAGAGATGTTAAGATAAGCGATGGGCTTTTTATGAGTATCAATTTGAAGAGAAACCGTCTTGGTATCATAGGATATAAGGCAAAGAAAAACAGTGCAGTTATAGATATTGACAGGACAGAATTCTATGATGCATCAGACTATTGGGAGCCTATATACCCACCTAAAAATGATTTCCTAATCATTGAGCCTGAGGAGTTTTATATATTTTCATCAAAAGAGAGGGTAAGGGTCCCGCTGGAATATGCGGCAGAAATGTTAGAATACGATGCTGGGTCAGGGGAATTACGAACACATTATGCAGGATTCTTTGATAGTGGATTTGGTTACGGGGCAAGAGGCGAGATTAAGGGGACAAAGGCTGTCCTTGAAGTCAGACCACACGATGTACCATTCAGGATAGAGGATAATCAGATATTTTTTAAAATAAGATATGAAAAAATGATGGAGCAGCCCTTAACTTATTACGGAATGGATATTGGCTCAAGTTATTTCAATCAGGATTTAACATTAAGTAAACAATTTAAAAAAGATGATAAATAGAGAAGATATATGGGCATATATATTAATAGCTTTAATATTGCTCTTACAGATTATTGCCCTGTATTGTTTTTGATAACTCTTTGTAAAAAGAATGATTATTGGGGCATATCTGCAATTTTATCTGCCATTTTTCTTGCATTTTGAAAGAAAAATGTTATATTATAAGAAATAGCTTCTGGTGTAAAATAACATTTTTCACCAGAAGCTAAATAACAGGGAGCTAAATCGGCTTTTCAGAAAGGAGTATGTATATGGAAAACAATTTTATTGCTCTTAAAAAGGTGCTGATAAAAAGAAGGGCAAAACTCTTATCTGCCCAGAAAACAAAGAGATATGTAAGAAGGGATAACCGTCATGGCGACGATATGGACCAAGCGGATTCTGCCTATGAACAGGAGATGTCTTATATATTCAGAGGCAGGGAATCAGATGAAATAAAGGCAATAAATGAGGCACTGGATAGGATAAACAAGGGGACATATGGCAGATGTGACAGGTGTGGTGAAATGATTGGTATAAAAAGGTTAGAGGCAAGGCCTTTTGTAAAATATTGTGTAGATTGTCAGGAAGATATTGAAAAGAAAAGGGAATTAGAGACCGCAATGGTACCATCCTCATGGGATGAGAGTGAGTATTAAGGGAGGTAAAGATTAGATGAACACGATGAAGACTGTTCTTCTTATGACAGGGTTAACCCTGTTACTTGTTTTAGCAGGTAGTGCATTTGGTGGAAAAAATGGGATGGTAATGGCTTTTGCCTTTGCCTGTATTATGAATATAGGGACATACTGGTTCAGTGACAAGATTGTTCTTGCCATGTATAGGGCGAGAAAGGTTTCTGAAGCAGAGGCACCTGAACTCCACAGAATAGTCAGGGAACTATCAATAAGGGCAGGTGTCCCTATGCCAAAGGTATATACGATTGACAATAATACCCCAAATGCCTTTGCAACTGGTAGAAATCCTGAACATGCTGCAGTGGCAGTAACCACAGGAATAATGAATCTTCTCGAAAGAGACGAATTATCGGGAGTTTTGGGACATGAACTTGCTCATATCAAACACAGGGATATTTTAATAGGAACAATTGCCGCCACGGTTGCAGGGGCAATAAGTATGCTTGCGAATATGGCACAGTGGACGATGATGTTTGGCGGCAGAAGAGATGAGAGAGAGGGTGGTCATCCATTAATGGCTATGGTTATGATGATTTTTGCGCCAATCGCAGCAATGCTTATACAGATGGCAATATCAAGGTCGAGGGAATATTTAGCGGATGAGGGTGGAGCAAAAATATCGGGAAACCCCCTTTCACTGGCAAGGGCACTTGGAAAACTGCAGAGAGGGGTTCAAATAATGCCTATGAATGCAAATCCCGCAACAGCCCATATGTTTATAGTAAATCCTTTAACAGGCGGCGGGCTTTTAGCCCTTTTCAGCACTCACCCACCGATTGAAGAAAGGGTCAGAAGACTTGAAAAAATGCTGAGGCATTGATTGTATTTCACCATAATTTAAATACTGAAAGGTAGGTAAAAATGTTTAATCAAACTTATTATAAATCAGCCTTAAAGAAAATTCCACAACGGTATATGCTTGTAAATGTCTTAGCTAAACGGATAAGGCAACTCCAAAAAGGTGCCGAACCACTTGTTGAAGAAAAAAATGAACTTATTCCCAAAGCAGATATCGCTCTTAGAGAGATTGCAGAGGGAAAAATATGGGTAGGGGAAACAGAAAATTAATCCCACGGGAATAAGGGGGAGATTGTTTTGAATGATGAAGAAAAGGGATTTGTAATTAAAGATAAAAGGGGGTCCGCATCGTCAGAGAAAGAGACATTGGAAGAAGATGGCTCTCTAAAAGAAAAGATTTCTGAAAAAAAAAGAGAGAAGGGAAATAGTTTAGGAAAAGGGGATGTACGTCTTCCTGAAATAAATTTTGCTACCTTTATCCTCTCTCTAAGCAGTTCCGCAATGCTCCACTTCGGTGATTTTGAAGACCCTGTCTCAGGTAAGAAGGAAAAAAATCTGACCATGGCAAAACAAACTATAGAGATGATTGATATGCTGAAGGAAAAGACAAAGGGGAATTTAACACCTGAAGAAGAGAGGCTTCTTGAAAATATACTTTATGAACTCAAAATCAGATATGTAAAAGAATCAAATAAATCCCATTAGAAACTTTTAATTTTAAAATAGCGGTATTTCTTCACCTCTGACCAAATCTTCATAACTTTCCCTTTTTCTTATAATATAAAACTCTTTATCCCTCACCAGTATTTCAGGAACCCTCGGTCGGGAATTATAATTTGATGACATGGTAAACCCATAGGCGCCTGCACTCATAATAGCTGCAAGAGATTCTTTCTTTAATTCCGGCAATACCCTGTCCTTTGCAAGAAAATCCCCACTCTCACAAATAGGCCCTACAACATCTGCAACAATCTTGTGGGAGTTTGAGTTTTTATCCACCGGCAGAATTGAATGGTAAGAACCATAGAAACTCGGTCTGACCAAGTCGTTCATACCAGCATCCACAATTAAAAATGTCTTTCCCTCGCTTCGTTTTGTATAGAGAACCCTGGTAACAAGTATACCTGCATTTCCTACGATAACTCTTCCCGGTTCAAATATTATAGTGCAATGTATCCCCTTCAATACAGGAGACAGTTCTGCTGCCAGTTCTTTAGGATATGGCGGGGATTCATCCTTATAAGTAATTCCAAGTCCACCACCAATATTGAGGTATCTGACATTTAAATTCTCATTTTTTAGAATATCAATAAGTGCAACTATTCTTTCAAGGGCATCCATAAAGGGACTTATCTGAGTTATCTGGGAACCGATATGTTTGTGTATCCCCGTTACCTCTATATTTTCAAGACTGCGGGCAATTCTATATCCCTCAAGGGCATCTTTTGTACTCATACCAAATTTATGGGTTTTTAATCCGGTAGAAATATATGGATGTGTCTTTGCATCTATATCAGGATTTACCCTGAGTGCTACCCTTGCCTTTACGCCAATTTCTCCTGCTACTTCATCAATGGCAAAAAGCTCCTGGGTAGACTCTACATTAAACATAAGGATATTTGACTTCAATGCATACCTTATCTCTTCTCTGGTCTTTCCGACACCTGCATAAACTATTTTTTGCGGGTCAGCACCTGCAAGGAGCGCACGGTATAATTCACCACCCGATACTATGTCAAAGCCCCCCCCTTCTTCAGCAAATATCTTAAGAAGCGCAATATTTGAATTAGATTTCACGGCAAAACATACAAGATGGGGTATACCTGCAAAGGCAGAGTCGAATGCCCTGAAATGATTCTTTAGGGTATTGTAACTGTAAAGATAAAAAGGTGTGCCAACTTCTTTTGCAATCTTTTTTACTGAAACATCTTCACAATATAACTCATCACCTTTATACTGAAAATCGTGCATCTAAAAACCTCCTGTTTTTAATTGACGATTGACTATTGTAGATAGATATTGAACCATTAGCAATTTCAATCTTCAATCGTCAATCTTCAATAACCAATTCTCTCTGCGGGAGGGATCGGCGGTGCCTTTTTCCCACACCCCCCTGCTGTTACACTTATTGAAAATAATATAATAAAACCGAATAGTAAAATCTGTAGATTCCTTCTCATCATGAACACTTCATTGCCTTTTCAATTTCTGCTATCCTTTTTAAAACCTGTTTTTTTGCCGTGCCGCCGATAATATCCTTTCTATTTACAGAGTTCTCCACTTTTATATAATTAAATATATCCCTTTTAAATTTTTTAGAAAATCTTTGCAGTTCAGATAGTGTCAGGTCTGACAGCAATCTATTATTTTTTATACAGTAAAAAACCGCCTTCCCCACCATCTCATGTGCACCTCTAAAGGGCAGACCTTTCATTACAAGATAATCTGCCATATCTGTTGCGGTCATAAAGCCACATTTTACAACATCCTTGAGCCTCTCCCTTTTGAACTTAATTGTATTAATCATCTTAGAATATATTAACAGAGAAGCCTTTATTGTATCAACTGTATCAAATAGAGGCTCTTTATCCTCCTGCATATCCTTATTGTATGCAAGGGGCAACGACTTCATCACTGTAAGCAGAGACATAAGATTTCCATAGACCCTGCCCGTTTTTCCCCTCACAAGTTCAGGGACATCCGGGTTCTTCTTCTGGGGCATAATGCTGCTCCCTGTGCAGAATGAATCATCAAGCTCTATAAAACCAAACTCAAAAGTTGACCATATTATCAATTCCTCGCTGAGCCTGCTTAAGTGCATCATCAGAACAGCCGATGCAGATATAAACTCAATAGAAAAATCCCTGTCGCCTACTGCATCCATACTATTTGTGGTAATCTGCAAAAAACCGAGGAGTTTGGCTACATATTTTCTATCAATCGGATAATTAGTCCCGGCAAGTGCAGCAGAGCCAAGGGGCATAACATTTACCCTCTTTAAAACATCTGTAAATCTTTGTTCATCCCTTTCAAACATGTCATAGTATGCAAGGAGGTAATGACTGAAAAGGACAGGCTGAGCCATCTGCAGGTGTGTATATCCCGGCATTATTATATCTATATTATCTCTTGCCTTCCTTACAATAGATTTTTTTAAAATCTTTATCAGCTTTATAATTTCTCCAATCTCATCCCTCAGATATAGCCTTATATCAAGTGCCACCTGGTCGTTTCTGCTCCTTGCCGTGTGAAGTTTTCCCCCGACAGGACCTATCTTATCAATAAGCCTTTTTTCAATATTCATGTGGATATCCTCAAGACTTATATCAAACTTAAACTTACCATCCTCTATCTCCCTTCTTATCCCCTTTAAGCCCCTGACTATTCTTTTTGCCTCCGCCATTTTTATTATCCCGCACCTTGCAAGCATCAGGCAGTGGGCAATACTCCCCTCAATATCCTGTTTATATAACCTCTTGTCACATGGTATTGATGCGGTAAACTCCTCTACAAGTTTATCAGTCTCCTTTTCAAATCTTCCAGACCATGGTTTATTTTTCATATCTCTCCTATTTTATATCCCTTATTTATCAATTCCTCTCTTATCTCTCTATTATGTTCAAATCCCTTCGTTTCAAGATTTAATTCCACTATCGTCTTTGTTATCGGAAGCTTATGTGAGAGCCTATCGTGGACTATATGAATTATATTCGCTTTTCTCTCCGCAATGACTGATGTGAGTCTTGCGAGTGCATCAGGTGTATCAATTAACTCCACTACTATCCTCAACACCCTCCCTGATTTTACGAGCCCCTTCTCTATAACCCTGCCGAGTATATTCATGTCAATATTTCCACCACTCAAGACAAGAACCACCTTCTTCCCTTTTATCCTCACCTTTTTATTCATAATTGCAGCCAATGGAACCGCACCAGCACCTTCAACAACTATCTTCTTTCTCTCCATTAAGAGCAGTATTGCCGCCGCTATCTCTTCCTCTTCTACAGTTACCACATCATCCACCATCTTTTGAATAATGGGGAAGGTTATATCGCCTATTCTTTTTATTGCTATCCCATCTGCAATTGTATGGAGAGAGATGACTGGTGTATTTTTACCCATCTTCCTTGATAGATACATGGCAGCCGCTGCATCTGCCTCCACACCTATAATCTGGACATCATTTTTTTTGCCTTTAACCGCTATAGAAATACCCGATATAAGACCCCCTCCGCCAATAGGAACTATAACTGAATCCACATCAGGAATCTCATCAAGAATTTCAAGCCCTATTGTCCCATGCCCTGCTATCAGGTCAACATCATCATAGGTATGTATAAATGTACAGCCCCTCTCTCTTTCAATTGTCTTCGCATATTTCAATGCCTCGTCAAAGCTATTACCATGGAGTATAACCTCCGCACCGTAACCCTTTGTAGCAAGCTGTTTTGAGATAGACGCCCTTTCAGGCATGACCACAGTAGCTTTTATTCCAAGCCTGTTTGCAGCAAGTGCAACACCCTGTGCATGATTTCCGGCAGATGCAGTAACTACTCCGTTCATCTTCTCCTCTGCGGACATATTTAATATCTTATTTGTCGCTCCCCTGATTTTAAAAGAACCTGTTTTCTGAAGATTCTCCACTTTAATATATACCTGTAATCCTGTCATATTACTTATAGAATTTGAATATACAAGCGGAGTTTTGTGTATATAATCCCTTATATTCTTTTGTGCCTCTTTTATATTTTCAAGAGTAACCATCGCTTTTAAAGTTTAGCAAAATACTGCCCTGTTTAGTTTTTGGTGAAAAATGTCATTTTTCACCGCACACTATTTAAGTATGTATTTCTGATTTTTATGCAGCTTGTAAATTACTATATATCTGTAGTGCTGTCAAGTTGTGAGCCATAAATATTTGACAATGCCAATTTCTTCTACTACAATTTTCGTCATATATGGGATATGAACTGAGTATAAGGACATCTTTTGCCGCAGCCCATCAACTAAAGGGATATGAAGGACCATGTGAAGAACTTCATGGACATAACTGGAAGATAGAGATATTTATCCAGGCGGAAAAATTAGATGATATTGGCATAGCCATAGATTTTAAGGTCATAAAGAATAAGGCTGATGAACTCCTCAATATGCTTGACCATAAGAATTTGAATAAGGTTCTTGATTTTCTAAATCCCACATCAGAAAATATAGCCCGATGGCTCTACAATAAATTGAAAGATTCCTTAAAATCTTATAATGTAAAGGTAAGCAAGGTATCTGTCTGGGAAACTGACAGCTATTGTGCTACATACGGCGAGACACTGTAAAAGGGGCAACTGACAGGTTAAAATACTTTATTCAGTTCTATAGGCTATTATTGTTTTTTCTATATATGTCTTTATACCATCGTATATACAGGCGGCAATATAATCTCTGTATTTCTGGTCTTTGAACCTCTTTTCTTCTTCATGGTTGCTTATAAACGAGGTTTCTATAAGTATACTTGGCATCTTTGCCTTATGAAGCACATAGAAGAGTGCCTGCTTCACCCCAAGGTCCCTAACCTCATCATAGCGGGACCCCATACCTTTGATAAGTGAACCCTGTATAACACCTGCCAGTAGGGCTGACTCATTTATCTTATGGGTATTCCTCATATCGGCAAGGATGAATTCAAGGAGGTTATCGTCAGGCGCATATTCACCTTCGCCCCCTGACATATTCTCTCTTGCGGCAGTCTCCCTTTCTTCATCGGTTCTCGGTATACCCTGAAAATATGTTTCTATTCCCCTTGCACTCCTCTTTCTGCTGGCATTGGCATGGATTGATATAAAAAGGTCTGCCTTCTTCACATTTGCAATCACCGTCCTCTCTTCCAGCGGGATAAATATGTCAGAGTCTCTTGTTAATATAACCTCATAATCTGTCTTTTTCTCAATTATATCTTTCAACCTCCTGGCAATATCGAGGACTACTGTCTTTTCCATAAGTCCCTTTTTCCCTATAGCACCTGAATCTTTTCCGCCGTGTCCCGCATCAATGACAATCCTTTTGATAATATTTTGATGTGAAGTTTCAATCTTTTTTTCAGCACCCTGCTCTAATATGGCAGTTTTCCCATCCGTCGGTATTGCCGCCTTTATATGATTTTTTCCGTTTTTACCTATTAATGAGCCGTCTATATCAACAACTATTCTGAATGGGTTACTCAAAGGGATAATACTGTAAGAACCTATGCTATCCATATCCAATACTATCCTTACAATATCTTTTTGATTCTGACCTACCCTTACAGATTTTAAGAGTCCGTCATTTATTGCAATCATCTTGTTAATCTCAGGAGATAACTTAGAATTATAGATATCTATGAACAGCCTATCCGGGTCTTTAACTCTCTGCTCTTTATACTCCACCTTATCTTCTGTATCTATAACTATCCTTATATATTCAGTGCTTGACCAGTGCCTTATCCCTTTTACAGTAATCAGATTGCTTGATATTAATTGTTCTGTATAATTATCCGTCGGTTGATATATCTTCAACAGCTCGGAGAGTTTATTCTTTGCCTTTTTAACCATATCGCCATTTGGATAATTATTGATAACCATGCTGTAAGATGCATAGGCTAAAGGATAGTTATTTGTTTTAAAATATACCTCACCTACCATATACTGTGCATCGTCAGCAAACGGACTATCTTTGTATTCCCTTATAAGCTTATTAAAGAGTCTTATGGCTTGTTTTATATCAGATTTATCCGAAGATTTGGTGAAAAGTTCTGAATAAAGTCGGGCAGCCGTAAAGAGGGATTTATCTGCAATATGGCTTGAAGGAAATTTTTTATAAATGGATTCAAATTTCAAAATGCAGTTGAGCCAGTTTGCCCTTTCTGACTGTATTTCTTTTGAATTAACAAGAGTATGATAATATTTCCTTACATCATTGTATAAAAGGTCAGCCCTTTGATTTATACTGTCCCTATGATTTTCTTTACCATAAACAATTGCTATCAAAAGTATAAAAATCAGAGCAGGTAGAAAGGCTATAGCCCTTGATATTACTTTCATGCCCTTACATTCTTAATGGCTATTGATAACAGGTTGGCAATATCCCCAATAAAATCCATATCCTCAACAGCCGAACTTATACTTAATACACCTATTACCCTTTCCTTTTCTGTCCCGGCATCGGTTATAAGAGGTATGGAACTAAAAACTCTTTCATTCTTTTGTGGGCGATAAATTTGCATCTTTCTGTTCTTAAACACCTCCTTTGCCTTCCCCATTATTTTATCCCTGTAGTTTTTATTCTCTCCGATGCTTACAAAATTACAAGGTTTACCATCTTTACCTATCAAGGTGATTGAACACATCATTTTTGTATCAGAACTATCGTAAACCTCCCTTATTTTATTTAAAAAGGTTTTTAGTATCTTATCAATACCAATACTCCTGTTTAACATTTTTATAATTTTACTCAGTATCTCCTTCTTTTCTGAAGATGTTAGAATCTTACCCCCCTCTGCCGATTTTTCCCTCTCTTTTGTATGAGCAACAACCCGATTCTTTCCTGAATTCTTTGCCATATAAAGGGATGTATCTGCAGCCTTTAATAAATCTTTCTCTGTTTTTATATCATTCATAGGATATGAGACAACACCTATACTTACGGTGGTAGTTAGTGGTCTATTAGCCTCTTTAAATTTATACGACTCTACCCTTCTTCTGAATCTCTCTGCTACCTTTACAGCTCCGGCAATATTTATTTGGGGGAGGAGGGCTATAAACTCTTCTCCTCCATATCTTATTGCCATATCAATATTTCTTATAGAATCTGTTAATATCCTGGCAAATTCTATCAGTATTCTGTCCCCTATCTGATGTCCGTATGTATCATTGATTTTCTTAAAATCATCCAGATCCATCATCAAACATGAAAATGGTAAATTGTATCTTTTTGCCCTTATGAATTCCTCCTTTATCCTCTTCTGAAAGTATCTCTGGTTATAAAGACCAGTCAAGCCATCGGTAATTGAAAGCCTTTGCAATAATCTATTTGTCTGTTTGATAATAGTCTGCTCATCTTTAACCTTTTTATAAAGTGTCTTTGTCTTTTTCTCCTCCATCATGAGTTGTTTATTCTTTTCCTTCAATTGTTTTGTTGCCTCTTTTATCTGTGATTTTAATTCAGTATGAAACTTGTCCTCTTTCAGTTTTATTTTTTGTTCTTTTACTGCCAGCCGTAGTATTCTCAAAAGCTCTTCATTGTTAAAAGGTTTTGTCACATAACTATTGACATTACCCTTTGTAAATGCATCTATAACAGTCTGTTCACTGCCTACCCCTGTAATAAGGACGGATGCAATATAGGGATGCACTTCTTTTATCTTCTGTATTAACTCAATTCCATTTATTCCCGGCATAAAATAATCTGTAACAATAATGTCATATTCCTTATCCCTCGCATGTTTCAGCGCCTCCAGACTGTTTTCAAATGATGATACGCTGTATCCCTCCATCTCAAGAAGGGTAGCCACTATATCCTTTATAACCGGTTCATCATCAACAACAATGGCCTTTATATGTCCTTCATTTTCAACTGATATGGTCTTCTTATGTAAATTCTCCATATTGATTAATATAGGTTTTGAATTAGGCAAAGTAAAATGAAGAATAAATTCAACTTACATTTCATATTTGCCAAAATCCTCAGGTCTTAAATCTTCCAACCACTTCTTCAACTTCTCCTGATCTTTTATATCTTCTCCTTCAGAAAGCCCAGGACCCTTTGCCATATTGATAACTTTTTCTGCCACATAAATCGGGGCATTTACCCTTAATGCTACTGCTATAGCATCACTTGGGCGGGAATCGATATTGACAATATGATTGTTGAGAGTCAGCGAAATAACGGCATAGAAGGTATTGTCTTTTAAATCATTTACAACTATATGATTTACCTTCGCCTCTATCCCATCAATAATATTTTTTATAAGGTCATGGGTCATCGGTCGTGGTGTAGCAATCTTTTCCATCTGGATGGCAATAGCGTTTGCCTCAAATATACCAACCCATATCGGGAGGAACCATTTCCCTGAGAGGTCTTTAAGGGTGATTATAGGCATGTTGGTCAATGGGTCCAGGGTTAATCCCTCCACCTTCATCTCAAGCATATTTTCCACCTCCCTTTATATTAATTAAAATCCCTTCCAAACTATATAAATTACTTTTTAAAATACTAACATTAACCAATTCCCCTATTAAGGATTTTCTATCTTCAGGCATGTCAATAGAAAAATTCACAATTTTATTTGTCCTTGTCCTTCCTATAAGTTTTCCATTGGCATTTTTGTCTTCCCCTTCCACCAGCACCTCAACAACCTTACCCTCCAATTCTTTATTCTTTTTAAGTGTTATCTCCTTCTGCAATTTCAAAATTTCTTCAAACCGTGCCCGCTTTACAGTATCGGACAATTGGTTGGAAAATATAGCAGCAGGGGTTTCTTTTCTTGGAGAATATTTAAACAAATATATGCCATCATAACACACCTTTTTTACAATATCTCTTGTCTTCTCAAAATCTCCGTCGGTCTCACCAGGAAATCCTATTATTATATCTGTAGAAAGTGCTATTTCCGGAATGGATTCCTTCAGCCTATCAATCTTTTTCAGATAATCTCCAGATGTATAACCCCTGTTCATATCAGTTAAAACCCTGTCAGAGCCAGCCTGAATCGGGAGATGGAGATATTCACATACCTTCGGCAAATCAGCCATTACCTTTATAAGTTTATCGGAGAGGTCTTTTGGATGAGATGTAATAAATCTTATCCTCTTAATACCCTTCACCCTATCAATAATTGAAAGCAGGTCAGGGAAATCTATATCTTCCCCTGTATCTCTGCCATAAGAATTTACATTCTGTCCAAGGAGTGTAACCTCTTTAAACCCCTCTTCTGCCAGTCCTCTTATCTCAGAGAGAATTGATTCCTTTGGTCTGCTCTTCTCCCTGCCTCTTGTATAGGGAACAACACAGTATGTACAATAATTATCACATCCATGCATAATGCTGAGCCATGCATGAATACTTCCCTCCCTTTTAACAGGAGCCAGGTCATTATCCTCACTATAATCGTTATCAATATCTGCTATTCTCTCACCCTTCTCCTCCACCTCCCTGATAAGATGGGGAAGTTTATAAATATTGAGTGTTCCGAATACCAGGTCTACATGTGGTGCCCTCTGCAGGATTTTTTCCCCCTGAATTTGTGCCACACATCCACCTACTCCAATTATCAGTTTACTATTTTTTTTCTTTAGAGGTGTTAGTCTTCCAATTTGGCTATAGACCTTCTGTTCTGCCTTCTCCCTGATACTGCATGTATTTAGAATAACTATATCGGCGTTATCCAGGTCATCAGTCAATCTTATGCCAGATTTCTGCAATATGCCTGCTATCTTTTCAGAGTCATATTTATTCATCTGACAGCCGAAAGTCAGAAGTGCAAGATTCTTTTCTGGCATTTACACCTCACATATTGGACAGGAATTTTTGGTAAGATAAATATCCATTTGGGTTTCCCATTTGCAATTAATTAAATATACCCTTTCTGCCCAATCCTGTCAAGGTATTGAAAAAAATAATGTGAAAAAATAATCCCTTGAAACTGCCGTTTAGCCATGCTATTCTTTACTCATGGTCTCAGAATCAATGGAAAAAATTATAACAGATGAAGATTTTTTACCGCTGATTCAAGACGCCTCATCTGGCTTTTTCAAAATATATAACTACCTCATTTCTGATTCGGGGGAATTTACAAAACGATTTTATTCCCACCTCATGACTGAAACCGACCATTTTGAGATGTTTTTAGACGACCATGGGGCGAGGCAGAACAAGAGATGGATTTTCTTCGCCGAATTGGTAGCCTCCATAAGAAATTTCGCAACTGTGGCATTCCAGCTCAAACACCTGATGGACAGATACCCCGACTATAATATTGATGAGCCTGAAGATGAAAGTGCAGAATTTACAACAGAGACTAATAACACCTTATCATTTTTAAATGACTCCATAAGGTCACTTTTCAATGCCGTTGCATCAGAGGCAGTATCTTTAAAAATTGCCATTCTGGAAAGCAAGATAGATAAGGATGAGTTTAAAGAGATAACAGTGAGAAAACACCTCCCTACCGATGCAGAAGAGGAAAAGGTTAAGAATGAAGAAGAAAGGATACTGGAACTTTCAAGAAAATACCGCAAGGTGGCAAAGATATTCAGAGAGGAGAATTTAGGGAGAAAACGCAATATAAACGAATTAATAGAGCTAATCCCGTCAAAGATAGATGAAAAAAAGGCACAGAAAATAAAAAACATGATTCATAGCACCCAGTCTGACTACGATACCTATGTAAAAAATACACCTGTAGAAAAAACAAATGAAAATCTTAAGAGACTGAGGGGTCATATTTCTCTCCCCCTTCACCTTATGGAGATGGTCAGATGGCTATCCCATTTTTATGAGAGGCATGAAAACCAGATACGCAAGGGTACGGCGAAGGAGAAGATTGCAGCTATTGTAGATAAGAATATCCTGCTTGACAGGATTGTAAACTTTTCCCTGTTTTACAGTGACAGATATCTTCAAAAGGGAAATGCTATTGCCGAGCAGATACTTACAGCCTATGTAAAAAATATTCAGTATGAACTTCCCATCCCTCACCCTCTGGGTTTCCATGCAAGACCTGCCACTTATATATCCATGATAGTCAATGAACATGGAACAGATGTCTCCCTCATTGTAGATGGCCACAGGTATAACGCCAAATCTGTCCTGAGCATAATGGAGGCCGGAGGGTTGATAGCAGATAAGGGATTAAAAATGGTGATATTTGAAGGAGATAAGAGGGTGCTGGAAGATATAAAGATACTGTCAAATTATAATTACTGTGAAGAGTGCGATATACCGAGAGAGCTTAACTATGTCAGGATATTGAGAAATATAGCTTAACAATGCCAATAAATAATAAAAAAAAGGCAATTACAGAAAAGATAGACAAACTCAAATCTGAACTGATAAGGATAAGCAGGTCCATTCATTCAAAACCTGAACTTGCCTACAGGGAATTTTTTGCAGCAGAAATACTAACATCATTTCTCAAAGATTGCGGATTCCAGATAGAAAAGGGTGCTGGCGGACTACCGACATCGTTCAGGGCATCGGCAGGTGGAGGGAAAGGGGGGACATCAATAGCCTTTATTGCAGAATACGATGCCCTTCCTGAAATAGGTCATGCTTGCGGACATAATATGATAGGCACAATAAGCGTCGGTGCAGCAGTTGCCTTAAAAAATGCAGGACTGGATAAGAGAGGTAAGGTTATTGTTATAGGAACACCCGCAGAAGAAGGTGGTGGAGGAAAGATAAAGCTTATAGAAAAAGGGGTTTTTAGGGATATTGACATGGCTATCCTGATACACCCGTCAAATAAAACAAGAGTGATAGGGAGAATGCTGGCAGTAGTGGATATAACCTTTACTTTTATTGGCAAATCTTCTCATGCATCATCATTTCCTTACGAGGGTATAAATGCCCTTGACGGGGTAATTCTTACATATAATAATATAAATGCCCTGCGGCAGCAATTAAAGGAAGATGTGAGGATACATGGTATAATTCCAGAGGGTGGGAAGGCACCGAATATTATACCTGACAGGGCATCCGCCAAATTTTATGTAAGGTCGCTGGATATGAAATACTTCAAAGATGTAATTGAAAAGGTTAAGAACTGTGCAAGAGGTGCAGCAAAGGCCACAGGATGTAAATTAAAAATAGATACCGGTAAATTTGTTTATCACCCATTCAAACCCAATTATACCATGGCGGGGATATTTAGAAATAATATGAAATTGCTTGGAATTAAAGAGGACAATATCGGAGAAACAGAGGGGATGGGGTCTTCAGATATTGGAAACTTAAGTCAGGTTATTCCTACCATACACCCTGAGTTTGCCATTGGAAAAAGAAATGTGGTTAATCACTCACCAGAATTTGCAAGGGCATCAGTATCAAAATTCGGCGCAGAGAATATGATAAAGATGACAAAGGTTTTAGCCATGACGGCAGCAGATATATTTTATTCACCCGAAAAGACAGAGGCAATTGTAAGAGAGTTCAGGAGCTAAACAATATCACAGACATTTAAACCCAAAAAATGTGTGAAACCACAGATGGACACGGATAGGATAAAAGTGTCAGAGTATCAGAGTATCAAAGCGTCAGAGTTAAAAAAACTTTGACACAATGACACTTTGACTCTTTGATACTTTTTTTAAAGTCAGTGTTTACCTGTGTTCATCTGTGGTTAATGCATAATTCAGGTTAAATTTAACTCATAAGAGGGGAATCATTATGGATAAGAAAAAAATATGGCTGGACGGGAAGGTCGTGGGATGGGATGAGGCAAATGTTCATATAATGACCCACACACTGCACTACGGGCTTGGTGTATTTGAGGGTATCAGGTATTATAAGACAAATAATGGGTCGGCAATTTTCAGATTAAAGGAACATATAGATAGATTATTCAACTCTGCACATATCGTAGGAATAAAGATACCTTACAGCAAAGAAGAATTTGCAGAGGCTATAAAGAATATTATCAAAGTAAATGAATTGGAGGCATGCTACATAAGGCCAATAGTTTTTCTCGGCAGCGATAAACTGGGGTTGAACTGCAAGGGGGCTTCCGTTCACGCTGCTATTGTAGTATGGCAATGGGGGACATATCTGGGTGATGAGGCACTGACAAGGGGGATAAGGGCAAAAATATCATCTTTTACAAGGCATCATGTGAATATAAATATGACAAAGGCAAAGGTCTGCGGTAATTATGTGAACTCCATACTGGCAAAGTTAGAGGCTGTTCAGGATGGTTATGATGAGGCTATACTCCTTGATGTAACAGGTAATGTAGCAGAAGGCTCAGGAGAGAATATCTTCATTGTCAGGAGCGATATAATCAAGACACCTCCTCTTACATCTGTTCTGGAAGGGATAACAAGGGACTCAATTATAAAGATTGCCAATGATTACAATATAAAAGTAAAAGAGGAGACCTTCTCAAGGGATGAATTATATATAGCAGATGAGGCATTTGTATGCGGAACGGCAGCGGAGATAACTCCAATAAGGGAGGTTGATAACAGGGTTATAGGAAAAGGGGTCATAGGACCAATGACTAAAAGACTGCAGGAAACATTTTTTAATATTGTAAAGGGTAAAGCCGACAGATATAAAAACTGGCTTAGCTATATCTGATAATTCACTGAACTTTCTTAAAAAATATTCTCTTTTTATCTTACGGCACTTCCGGTACAGATACCTCCTCCACCAATGAAGAGAAAGGGTTCTTCAGCAAAATTGAGGAAGCAATAAGAAGTGAAAAACAGCTGATTGGTGAGATACTCATCAAAAAAGGGTCTGCTACTCACGGTGAGATTGAGACATCACTGAAGATTCAGGGAAAAAATAAGGACAAATAATTCAAAAAATGGCTGGATTATGAACAATTCTCTGAAATTAGAGTCTCATCATCTAAACACCTTGTTCAATTCACTCAAGAGAGATAATTATACCCTCATCGCACCCATAATATCTAATGGAAGTATCATCTATGAGCAGGTAAATTCTGCAGAAGAGTTACCCCGCGGCTGGACAGATGAGCAGGAGGCTGCAACATATCGTTTGAAAAAACAAAATGACAATGCCTATTTTTCTTACAATGTCAGTCCATATTCATGGAAGAAATTCCTCTTTCCCCCTCACATCAGGCTATTTACAGTGGAAAGTAAAGGAAAGAGTTTTAAGATAAACTCAAGCGATGCCCCAATTCCAGCTTACGCTTTTATCGGTGTGCGCCCCTGTGAACTCAATGCAATTAAAATACAGGATAAGGTTTTTAATAATGGACAATATACTGATACTGTATATAAAACCCGGCGGGAGAAGGTTTTTATAGTAGCAGTAAACTGCACACAGGCAGGCGGCACTTGTTTTTGTGTTTCAATGAATACAGGTCCAAAGGCAAAGGGAGGTTTTGATATTGCCTTAACTGAGGTTATAAATGAGGATGGACACTTTTTTATTGCTGATCCCGGCAGTGAAAAAGGAACTAAGTTAATGGAAGATATTCCATGCAGTACTGCCCGCCAATCCGAAATTGAGACTGCAGAAAGACTTGTGCAGACTACAGCACAAAACATGGGGAGGTCGCTGGATACAAATGATATAAAGAAACTCCTCTTTGCCAGTCTTGATAGTCCATACTGGAACGATGTTGCCAGCCGTTGTCTTACATGTGCCAATTGCACACTCGTTTGCCCGACCTGCTTTTGTTCAACTGTTGAGGATATCACCGATATATCCGGTGAACATGCCGAGAGATGGAGGCGGTGGGATTCATGTTTTACAATGGACTTTGCAAGGGTTTTCGGAGGCAATTTCCGTCCCTCCTCAAAGGGCAGATATCGTCAATGGCTGACGCATAAGCTTGCCTCATGGATAGACCAGTTTGGCACTTCTGGTTGTGTCGGCTGTGGACGCTGTATCACATGGTGTCCTGTTGGCATTGATATTACCGAGGAGGTAAAACGATTAAAGAATGAATATTGAATGGTAAAAAAAGTCATTTTTCACTAGAAACTATTTAGAGGGAGGTTAATCATGGCAATAAAAGACCTTTCAGAAATTTTGCAAACCCATCCTTTTGTTAATGACCTTACTGAACAGCATCTTCAGACACTTATTTCCTGCGTTACAAATGTGCGGTTTTCAGAAGGCACTTACATCTTCCATGAAGGTGAAGAGGCAGATAAATTTTATCTTATCCGTGCCGGCAGGGTTGCACTGGAGATTCATGCCGGTAAGAAGGGAATTATCAGGGTGCAAACCATCGGTCCTGGCGAGGTATTAGGATGGTCATGGTTAATTTCACCATATCGCTGGCATTACGATGCCTGTGTTGTTGAGGATGTCCGTGCCTTAACATTTGACGGGAAATGTCTCCGTACAAAATGTGAAACAGACCATAACTTCGGCTATGAAATGCTGAAGAGATTCTCGCAGGTGCTTGAACAAAATCTGAAGGCAACCCGCATGCAGCTGCTTGACATATATGGTTCATAATATAGACCCCATGATTCCCATACCTGCCCATATTCGCAGGGTGAACTGGGAAACGGAGGATACATTCACATTGCTGTTGGAACCCGAATGTGGGAATAACAATAAATTTCAATTCTTGCCCGGACAATTCAATATGCTTTACGCCTTCGGCATTGGGGAGTCTGCAATATCAATCAGCTCAGACCCGTTTAAAAAAAATACCATCTCCCATACCATACACCGCCTTGGTATTGTTACCAACTCACTCTCACAATTAAAGCATGGAGATACTATTGGATTACGGGGGCCATTTGGCAGCGGCTGGCCCGTTGAAAATGCAAAGGGGATGGATGTATGCATTGTTGCAGGCGGGATTGGACTTGCCCCCCTCCGCCCTGTTATTTACTCAATCCTTCGCTCCAGAAAGAAATATAGAAAAATCTTTTTGCTATATGGTGCCCGCAGCCCCCTTGACTTGCTCTATCGTGCAGAGTTGGAACAATGGGGTAAATTTCCCGATATACATGTATTAATTACAGCAGACCATGGAGACTCATCGTGGAAAGGGAATGTTGGTGTGGTTACAAAATTGTTTTCCTATATCAAACTGGATGGCTTCAGGACAACAGCCATGATTTGCGGACCTGAAATCATGATGAAATTTACATTACAGGAACTACAGCAGTATGGTGTCCCACCGAACCAAATTTTTATATCAATG
This sequence comes from Nitrospinae bacterium RIFCSPHIGHO2_02_FULL_39_82, assembly GCA_001804915.1. Lineage (GTDB taxonomy): Bacteria > Nitrospinota > Nitrospinia > UBA9942 > UBA9942 > PLOWO2-12-39-15. The sequence continues at coordinate 23,517 of MHDI01000074.1, forward strand.
GAAAGAAATATGAAATGCGGGATAGGTTTATGCGGACACTGCCAGTGCGGACCTAAATTTGTGTGCAAGGACGGGCCTGTGTTTCCACTACCGCAGGTAAGCCATCTTTTGGATAAGAAAGAAATATAAAAAAGCAGTGTAAGTGTTAGTGTTTAGTGTCAGTTCTTGCATTTTACTAACACTTTTCACTGACACTGACACTTTTTATAATATGGCAAATAAAAAACCGAAAGTTGCTGTCTTTAAATTTGCCTCCTGCGACGGCTGCCAGCTTTCGCTACTTGATGCAGAGGATGAGTTGCTTGCTGTTGCTGATGCAGTTGATATTGCATATTTTCCAGAGGCGAGCAGGAAGATGCTCAAAGGTCCGTATGATATAGGTGTTGTTGAGGGGAGTATCACTACCCCTCATGATGTTGGACTAATCCGGGAAATCCGCAGGATGTCAAGGACACTTATTATAATCGGCGCCTGTGCAACTGCCGGCGGTATCCAGGCACTCCGCAACTGGAAGGATATAAAAGAATTTACAAATATTGTTTATGCCACACCTGAGTATATATCAACTCTTGACCGTTCAATGCCCATAGCCTCTTTTGTCCATGTAGATTTTGAATTGCGAGGCTGTCCGATTAATAAATACCAACTCCTTGAGGTTATCAATGCCTTTTTGAACCAGCGCAAACCGAACATTTCTGCTTACAGCGTCTGTGTGGAGTGCAAGCTTAAAGGGAATATATGTATAGCGGTAGCCAATGGAATCCCATGTCTCGGTCCTGTTACTCATGCAGGCTGCGGGGCAATATGCCCATCCTACAAGCGGGGATGCTACGGATGTTTTGGTCCAATGGAGAGTCCCAACACATCAGCCTTATCCAAACATCTTTTTGAAATGGGACAGACAGGATACGATATCATGCTGGCATTTCGCAGTTTCAATGCCTATGCCTTAGAATTCCGCAAAGAGAGCGATGCATATGAAAAATAGGCTCAAGGCAACAAATTATGGATAAACCCCAGAATATTTTAGTATTTACTTATTCAAGAAGTTATGTTATCTTTTAATGAGATTTTTTAGGAAAAAGGGGATTTTCAACACTTCTTATCTTAATACAAACGCATTAAATAATGTGTAGTGCGACCCTTTAGGGTCGCTTACCTGCCTGTGCCGAAGGCAGACAGGTAGCGAGGCTAAAGCCTCGCACTACCTGTAACAACATTTTTTGTGTTTGCTATAGTCTAAAAAAGCATCTCCCTTTAAATTAAGTTTAATGATTTTTAATAAAATGGAGGAGGGTTACAATGAGACTTAAAAAAAATACACAGTTTCTTTTTTTCAATCATATTGATATTTCTGGTTCTGAGCGGCTTCATGAAGGTCAGACTCAGTTTAGCTGAACCTAAACAAGATTATTCTCAGAAACTCTTAGAAACACTCTCCAATGAACTGGGGATTCCAGTTACCTCTCTTGCGATAGCTAATGAAACTACACTTACCCTGCCATACCTGAACAGACGAATACCTACAGCAAAGGTATTAAATCTTGAAACAGGTATGATTCATGAGGTTACGCTTGATGAATCAGGCTTAAGGATAAATGCAGATGAATTAATTGCACAGGACTTTGCAATAAAAAAGGATAGATATGGCAAACTTGAACCTGAGCTTCATAACTTGCTGCAGACAATTAAAGATAATGATACAGTAGAAGTAGCCATCTGGCTTGCAGCCCCTGACGAACCATTGAAACGCCCCACTTTAGAAGACATAAATATAAAAGGTGAAACAATTATTGAAGCAGAAATGGAGACACAGGCAGGAGAGAAGAAGGCAAGGATTGCAGATATTCAGAAACCTTTATCAGAACATCTTCAGATGATTGGGGCAGAAATCAGGGA
>MHDI01000075.1 GCA_001804915.1 Nitrospinae bacterium RIFCSPHIGHO2_02_FULL_39_82
AAAAGTCTTTTTCAAACATCTTTCAGCAGCAGCTATTATGGGTCTCGTAAGCACAGGTTTTGTTGCAGTCACAAAGGAATATGCGGGCAATTTTTCAAGTATCACCATGTCGGTATATCTACTACTGGCAGCAATGATAGGGTTTGCAAGCTATATTGCCATTTCCTATGCACTGAAGGTCAAAGAAGCAGAGTATGTCTTAAATATTACTGGCACTTTCAATCAGAAATCTTAATCCATAGTGGATATGAGATCATCATATGAAGGTCTCTATTGCAGTGATATGGTAAAAGGTAATGCAGATGAAGATTTTATTGATAAATCCATCTTCTTCCACACCTGAAAACAGGCGCGAATATATCCTTGGCATACCATACCTCGTATCAGTGCTGAGGGCTAATGGATATTTTGATATTCAATTCTGTAATTATTTTAATATGCAATGGACTGAAACAATAGGTTTAACTTTTGAAGCCTTAAAAGATTTTAAGCCTGATGTTATTTTATTAAGCTGTTTTACAATAAACCGTATTGCGGGGTTCAAGATTGCACAAATGGTAAAAGAATTTAAGCCGGCTATCAAGGTTGTAATGGGTGGAATGCACCCTTCCTTTATGTACAAACAGATATTGTCTAACACATCTGTTGATGTTGTATGTATTGGCGAGGGGGATAGGACAATTATAGAACTGCTCGATGCATTCAAGGCTAATACACTTTTAGACAATATTAAAGGGATCGCTTTTAAAAAAGATGGGGGAGTATTTATTACGGAAAAAAGACCTTTCGTAAAAGACCTTGATACAATTCCTTTTCCAGCCCATGACTTATATAAGGATTATCTGATTCAAACCGGCAAGGCACACATAATAGCGAGCCGTGGCTGCCCTTTCGGATGTCAATTCTGTTCTACAACAGAATTCTGGGGCAGGTCATGGCGGGCAAGGAGTACCACAAATGTGGTTGATGAGATTGAAATGCTTTTAAGAGATTATGGTATTAAATATGTTTCTTTTCTTGATGACGAGTTTACCCTGCAAAAGAGGCATACAATTGAGTTGTGCAAAGAAATGCTGAACAGGGAGCTAAAGATAAAGTGGAGCTGCAGCACAAGAGTGAATACACTCGACAGGGAACAGCTTGAATGGATGGTAAAGAGCGGTTGTGAGCATATTGCATTAGGTATTGAATCCGGTTCACCGAGGATTCTTAAAACAATCGGGAAAAAGATTAAGGTTGAACAGATAATCAATGCCTTTGACCTCCTCAAGGAATTAAGTCTATCAAGAGGGGCATACCTGATGGTGGGCAATCCTGGAGAAGATAGGGAGTCAGTAGATGAAACAATTCAGTTGGTTAGGAGATTGAAACTGGATGTCCCTTCAGTGGCAGTTGCAGAAATATACCCCGGAACTCAGCTTTATGAAATCGCCAAGGAAAAAGGTTTTATCACAGATGATTACTGGTTGACTGAAAGGACTCCTCCTTTTTTCACGGTCGAGCACTCAGCCGAGAAATTACAGTGGTGGGCATTTTTAATTGTCCTCAGTAGTAAAAGGGTGCAAGGAGTTCTGAATGTTCTCAGCTTCCTTACATGGTTTGTCCTGTCAAAGAAAAAAAAGATAGCGAAGTATGTCAGTAAGGTATTTAAAGGTGTTATTGGGATTAAAAAAGACCGTTACTCATACAAGGAATATTGAAATGAGTGTGATGCAGTGTCCTATCTGCTGTGAAAGAAGCGGATTAAATCTTGTTGAAGTATGGAAGGACTATAAGCTCTATAACTGTCCTTCATGCGATGTAGTATTCTCTGACCCGATGAAAAATCCGGGTGCTGGGTGGTATGGAGAGTCTGAGATGTATATGCTGGGGAAGGTGCTCCATCAGAAGGCAGCATGGTATCACAATCAGTTCCTACAGGATAAAAAGGTCTATGGTGTGGAACTTTTAGATGTGGGGTGTGGAACAGGTATATTTTTAAAAGAGTCGCAGAGGTTAGGTTATAAGATTACTGGAATTGATTTTGACAGAGAAAATATCAGGATTGCACACGAACATTTTGGGCTAAGAGAGGTCTTCCCTATAACATTGGAGGAATTAATCGCTTCTTATCAGAATAAAAAATTTGATGTAATCACATTTTTTGAAGTCCTTGAGCATATTGATGACCCAAATAATTTTATAAAATTGATAAAAACAGGTCTTAAACCCGGAGGTTATGTTGCCCTCAGTGTTCCCAATCGGGAGAGATTTTTAGACCCATTGGGTAAAGGAGATTATCCTCCAAACCATCTCACTCGCTGGAATTCCCATTCTCTCACATATTTCCTTGAGAAAAGGGGGTTTGAGATAATTAAAATAGTAACAAATAAAATAAACACTGATGAGTTGATGGGATATTTAAGGGCAAAGATAAGATTTCGTATTGCACATAAACTGGTTCAAAAAGGCAGAGCCTATAATGACCCAGCTATTATCTGCAGAGCTGCAACCTTGATGAAAATAAAGGATACTGCCCTTAAACTTGTTACAATGCCTCTTGCACCAATTTTAAGACTTCTAAAACTTCAGGGGGGAGGGCTTTATTGTGTTGCAAGATTTAAACCTGTAGTGAGCAAGCCTTTAGCCCTGACCCCAGATAGAGTCAGGGGGAAGGGAAATCTATGAAAATAGCCGTTCATGCAAAGGTATTAAGCGAAGAAAGACTTAATGGTATAGGATACTATACCTACAATCTTCTCAAGACCTTATCAAAAATAGATAGAGTAAATGAATATTTCCTATATTCCAATGCCCCTATTTTTTATAAAATAGAGGCAGAGAATTTTAAAGAGAGAATATTAAATTTTCCAAAATTTTGGACCTATCTAAGATGGCCCTTTGAGTTTATAAATGGAAAATACGAGGCAGTCTTTATTCCCCATGAGAAGCTGCCATTTTTTTTGAAGACAAGAAGTGTTATAACTGTATATGACCTGCATTCCTTAAAAGAATATCTTGCAAATCCAATTTCACTATCTGCAAAGGTGCATTTTTTTATTGCCATCAAATATGCCATTAAAAAGGCAGACAGAATCATTGCTATATCTGAATCAACTAAAAGGAGTATTATTGAAAACTGTAATGTAAACTCTGACAAGATTACCGTGACTCCCTTGGGTTATGATGAAGAATTATATAAACCATATACTAACGAAGATTTAATTCGCAGCACTAAAGAAAGATATGGAATAAAAAGCAATTACATCATCAATACCAGCAGTTTCTTATGGTATAGGAAAAATTTGCCAAGACTCATTAAGGCATTTCATATCTGCAAATTAAAAAGGGTAATCAATCATCAACTGGTCATCACAGGGAAAAAGGGTGAGGCATATGATGAAATTGTCAGCCTGATAAAATCTTTAAACCTTGAAAAGGATGTAATTTTAACTGGCTATATATCTATAGAAGATATGCCCATACTCCTCAGCGGTGCTGATGCATTAGTATTTCCTTCTCTCCACGAAGGATTTGGTCTGCCTTTGTTGGAGGCAATGGCTTGTGGTTGTCCTGTCATAACCTCGAATGTCTCTGCAATGCCTGAAGTCGTCGGTAATGCAGGAATACTGGTCAATTCCTCCCATGAAGATGAAATAGCCTCTGCAATAGAAAATGTTCTTGGAGATAAGGACTTAAGAAATAAAATGCGTAAGATGGGATTTGAACGGGTAAAAATGTTTTCATGGGAGAACACGGCAAAAGAAACATTAAAGGTCTTTGAGAACCTAAAATGAGGATACTATTCACATGGCATGCGGCAGTTGAGCCTGAATATCGCAAGCTCTTTAAAGAAATAGCAAAAAAGGGGCATGAACTTTTAGTAATCAGCCCAAAATCATGGACAGAGGGTGGAAGATTACAAAGTGTGGATAACTTAAATGAGGACGGTTACCGCCTTCTTACCTTTCCAGTTATATTCCGTAACAGGATTAAAGGTTTTTTCTACCCGCAGATATACTTCCTATACAAATTATTTAATAAGTTTAAGCCTGATATTGTCCATATCTTTGAAGAACCCTATTCATTAGCATGCTTCCAGATGGCAGCCTTAGTCAAAATAGTCTCACCTCCTTCAAAAATTATAGTTCAGAGCTTTGAAAATATGATTATTCCTCAGAGATTCCCCTTTTTACTTATTGAGAGATTTGTTTTGAATAATACAAATCTACTAATCTCAGTACCAAATGAGGGAGAATCGGTCTGGAGAGGCAAGGGTTATTCTGGAACAATAAAACAGCTTCCTGTAGGGCTTGATGAAACTCTCTTTAAAAAGACTGATAGCTTTCTTCCTGATTACCCTTTTTTAAATAAAAAGGACAAAATCCGAATAGGTTATGTAGGGAGACTGGCAACTGAAAAAGGACTCTCCTTATTACTTGAAGCTGTATCAAACTTATTAAAATGTTCTTCAGACTTAGAGCTTATAATAATTGGAAACGGAGAGAGGAAAAGATTTGAGAGCCTCGCAGCTGAATTAGGAATTAAAGAAAAAACTGTTTTCATTGATGCCGTTCCAAATTATCAGCTGCCGATTATATATTCCAAAATGGATATCCTTGTTTTACCATCTTTAACTACTGATAGATGGAAAGAACAGTTTGGAAGGGTCTTGATAGAGGCTATGGCTTGCGAAGTTGCTGTGGTTGGTTCTTCCTCCGGGGAAATTCCATTTGTTATTGGAGATGCCGGCATTATTTTTCAGGAAGGGGATATAGCTGCCCTGACAAAGGTACTGGAAGGATTGATAGTAAATTCTGATATGAGAGACAAACTTGGAAAGGCCGGAAGGAAGAGAATCCTTAAAAACTTTACATGGACATCTGTGGCGGAACGGCTCTGCAATAGCTATGATTCTATATAAATACAATCTATCAACATGTCAACAGGTTAAATGCAGTGCTGCTGATACATTCTGTGAGTCGCAGAGGCTGTTATAAGTCTTACATGCTTCATCTGTTCTCTCCTCTATAACCTTAACCCCTTTGGAA
>MHDI01000076.1 GCA_001804915.1 Nitrospinae bacterium RIFCSPHIGHO2_02_FULL_39_82
GACAGCGGGTATTGGAAGGAATTCAGCTGGCATTTAATACCTTCAGCACACCAAATGACGAGCTTAATTTAATTGTAAGGGACTCAGAAGATGAGGTATCCGTTACAAATCTGTTAGAAGACCTGGCAAGAAATGAGGATGTTATAGCAGTAATAGGTCCCCTCTTCAGTAAATCTGTTATAGCCTCAGCAAGAATAGCTGACAAATATAAAATACCAGTATTTTCTCCTACTGCATCTTTAAGTAATATATCCAATATAAGCCCCCATATATTCAGAAATAGTCTTACAAATCAACTACAGGGAGAAGTCCTTGCAGAATATGCCTTTAATCATCTCAATCTTAAAATTTTTGCCATACTTTATCAGAAAGAATCTTACGCAATTGAATTAAAAAATGCCTTTGAAGATAAACTTAAGTCTCTCGGTGGAGAGATAGTATTCAGTGAGCCATTTGACTCTGAACAAAATGATTTTGAACAGCAGATAACAGCTATAGGTGGTATAAAAGATTTGGATTTGAAGAAGATAACTGAATCAGGGGAATCAAGACAACCATTGACATACGAAGCCATATTCATTCAAGGAACGGCTGAGAAGGTGGGACTTATTCTGCCCGAACTTGCATACTATAACATATCAGATATTCCAGTATTGGGCAGCAATGGATTGAACTCCCCTGATTTTATAAGGATAGGGGGTAAATATACCGAGGGGGTGATTTTTATTGATGGATTTTACATTAATTCGGAAAAGGCAGAGGTAAGAAAATTTGTAGAGAGATACAGGATATTTTATAATAAAGAGCCTGATATAATTTCTGCCCAGTCCTACGATGCAGCAGGGATTATATTAAATATAATTAAAAATGGGGCAAGAAGCAGAGAGGATGTAAAAAATGGACTGCTCAACTTAAAAGAATATAATGGTGTCTCCGGAATAACAACTATTAAACCTTCGGGAGATTCTGATAAGAGTCTATATTTCCTTACAGTAAAAAATGGAAAAATTGTAGAAATAAGCAATGAGCAATGAGCAACGAGGACTGAGTTACTCATTGCTTACAACTCATTACTCATTGCTCTTTTTGTCCCTGTCTCTGAAAACTCAGTCGGCTCTGTTCCTTCCAGGAAGCATTCAAGCCCAACCTCTGATGTCTCCGGTGTAGCGAGCAGACCTGTCTTTTTATCTATCTTCGCAAATACCACACCGGAGGGAACCTGAAAGTTTATAACAGGTATCCCATTTAAAATCTTTTCCATAAAGTTTACCCATATAGGGCTTGCTGCCCTTGCCCCGGTTTCATTTTTACCGATAGGCTCATCTCTGTCCATACCTACCCAGACTCCAGCAACCAGATTAGGTATATAGCCGATAAACCACGCATCCATGTAATTATTTGTTGTTCCGGTTTTTCCAGCAACAGGTCTTCCGAGTGCCTTCGCCCTCCATCCCGTTCCTTCCTGAACAACACTCTGGAGTATATTCGTTGTTACATATGCCAGTTCTTCACTCACTGCAACTTCTGTCTGTGACCTATTCTCTTCGAGGATATTCCCATCTTTGTCAGTTATATATTTTATTGACATAGGCTCTGCCCTTATCCCTTTGTTGGCGAAAACACCATATGCCGATGTCAAATCCAATAGTGTCACCCCCGATGTCCCAAGTGCCAGAGATAAATCTGGTGTAAGATAATTTTTTATCCCCAATTTCCTTGCAAAATTTATGGTATGTTTGATGCCCATACTCTGAAGTAGTTTTACTGTTATAACATTTCTTGAATGTGTGAGGGCTGTCCTGAGGGTGGTCAGACCGTAAAATTTTCCCTCAAAATTTGCCGGCTTCCAGTTTTCTTCATCTCTCTCCTCAAATATAACAGGGGAATCAATAAATATACTCGCTGGTGTAAAACCCTTTTCAAAGGATGCTGAATATATAATTGGCTTAAAGGCAGAACCTGGCTGTCTCTGAGCCTGTATCACCCTGTTGAATTTACTCCTGTCAAAATCATAACCCCCCACCATCGCCCTTACAAAACCTGTAGCAGGGTCTATACATATCAGGGCACCCTGGATGAGAGGTTCTTGTTCCAATGCCAATCTAAAATTCCCTTTTTTCTTTTCCTCTAATATTTTTACCTCTATTATATCTCCTACCCTTAAAACATCCTTTGCATTTTTAACCCTTTCAAAGGATAAGGCATCAACAGAGGGGTCGTATTTATGTGCCCAGGACATGTCTTGAATATTTATCACACCCTTCACATAATTAATATCTACCAGTGCCCTTTCGGTGGCAACATCCATAACCACACCAACTATTATATCCCCTGTCTTCAATTCTCTTTTTTTCTCTCCCCTGTCAGAAAAATTTTTCTCAAGGCTGAAACCCTGAGCTACCATCTCCTCAACTTGTTTCCATTCTATATTTTGCATACTGCCTATTTTTTTTATATTCCCCAATGGCCCCCTGTATCCAAGCCTCTTATCTGTTTCTCTTAATCCATATCTTATTGCATTTTCTGCTGCCTCCTGAAATTCGAGTTTCAGCGTAGTATAAACTTTTAATCCCCCTTTGTATAACCCCGTACTTCCATATTTATCTTCCACATATTGCCGTATATATTCGGCAAAATATGGGGCAAGACTCCTCCTATCCTGCCTCTCCATTAAAGCAATCTCTGATTTTGATGCTATATCTGCCTCTTCAGAGGTACTAAAATTTAATGATTCCATCCTCCTTAAGACATGATTGCGTCTGCTCTTTGCATTTTCAGGAGAGAGGTAAGGGGAATATCTCTTTGGAGACCTCGGCAGCGCTGCTATCATTGATATTTCAGGGAGGTTAAGCTCATTTATATGTTTTCCAAAGTAAACCAATGCTGCCGCCTCTACGCCGTAAGCGCTGTGACCATAATATATTTGATTAAGGTATATCTCAAGTATCTCATCCTTTGAAAAATTCTCCTCTATCCTTTTTGCAAGTATAGCCTCTCTTAATTTTCTTATGAGGGTTCTTTCAGGTGTGAGGAACATAGTTTTGGTAATCTGCTGGGTTATGGTGCTGCCGCCTTCTACAACACCGCCTGCCTTTATATTGCTCCATAATGCACCGAGGATTCTCTTGAAATTAAAGCCCTTATGTTTGTAAAACTGGTCATCCTCTACGGCAATAGTTGCAAGCTTCATTAGGGGAGGTATTTTATTTAATGGAAGAAGCACCCTTCTCTCAATATAAAATTCTGATATTAGTTTTCCCGCATCATCATAAACCTCTGTTATCAGATTTGGCTTATAATATTTTAGGGCCATAACATCCGGGAGGTCTTTATATATCTTAGCATATAGAATAAGTGCAGCGACAAAAATTAAAAAGGTAAAAAGGAGTAATAGTGGCAGGATGCCATAGAGGATTATCTTTTTAAATCCCCATTCATTGTATTTAATCCTCCGTTTCACTTTCTGTTTCAGCAGGCTCCTCTTTAACATAAAATTGTTAATCTTTTCCCGAAAGAATTCTTAAAGCTCTATCCAGTATAATCTCTGCCAATTCCTCTTTTGATATTAATGGGATGTCTTCTACATTATTTTTCCTGTCAATAATAATTGCCTTATTAAAATCACTGCCAAATCCATTTACATGGTTTGCTACAATGAGGTCAAGGTTTTTCTCTTTCAATTTTTTCTTTGCATTTTTTATCATATCCTCTGTTTCAAGGGCAAACCCAACAACAATAGGATTGACGATTGACGATTGACGATTGACGATTGACGAGGTAATTTCTGACAAGATATCAGGGTTTTTCTTCAATTCTAATGTAATAGTTTTCTTCTCTCCCTTCTTTATCTTCTTATCAGAATACCTCAAAGGAGAAAAATCACTTACAGCCGCTGCCATAATTGATATATCTGAATTTTTAAATTCCTTCAGAACCTCCCTCCTCATATCAGCAGCACTACTTACAGATATAAATCTTATACCTGATGGCACAGGTATGCCGGTAGGCCCGCTTATCAAAACCACATCTCCACCTCTCATCTTTGCAGCTCTGGCTATTGCATAACCCATCTTGCCTGAAGATGGATTAGATATAAATCTTACCGGGTCTATTGGTTCGCAGGTAGGACCTGCGGTTATCAATACAGTCTTACCTTTTAAATCTTTCTTTACTGATAATAACTGTCTCACCTTTTTCAAAATCTTATCGGGTCCAGCCAGTCTCCCTTCCCCCATATCTCCACAGGCAAGTTCTCCAGATTCAGGTTCTACAAAATTTGCACCAAATCCTTTTAATCTTTTTATATTCTCCTGCACAGCCGGGCTGGCATACATATTACTATTCATCGCAGGAGCGATAAGAACAGGGGCTTTAACTGAAAGATAGAGTGTGGAGAGGAGGTCATCTGCAATCCCGTTTGCAAATTTTCCTATTATATTTGCTGTAGCTGGGACGATGAGAAGAATGTCGCATTTTTTTGTCAGGTCAATATGAGGCATAGCCCCCCGCTCCCCCCATTTGTAAGGGGGGGCAGGGGGGGTAGAAAACATCTCAGAATACACCGGATTTCCTGAAAGGGTTTGAAATGTCAAAGGTAATATAAATTCCTTTGCGTTCCTCGTCATCACCACCCATACATCTGCCCCATCTTTTTTCAGGAGTCTTGTTAGTTCTGCCGCCTTATACGCAGCAATACCTCCACATATACCGAGGATTATTGTCTTGCCCTTCAGGTTCATTTAATCTCCAATGTAAATATGAGCAAATTGCAAGAACCTCTTACAATATTAAATACATTTTATAGCTTCAAGTCCGGCAGTTCCGGTATAAAATTTGGATACCTGCACCTCTCAGCAAATATTATTGATTTTAACTGATTGACAGCCTCATCTATATCATCATTTATTATAATGTAGTCATATGTCCTGTAATGATGTATTTCCTCCTCTGCGGTCTTTAATCTTATCTTTATACCCTCCTCAGAGTCTGCCCCTCTTTCTCTTAATCTCTTTTCAAGCACATTCATGGATGGCGGGAGTATAAAGATATAACATCCATTTTTATATTTTTTTCTTAACTGCTCTGCTCCCTGAACATCTATCACAAGGAGGAGGTCCTTTTTCTTTTTCTCCACAATATCCAGATTTGAGATGGAAGTTCCATAATAGTTGTTGTGTACCTCAGCCCATTCAATAAAATCTCCGCTCTCTATCATTTCCTTGAATTTATCTTTAGAAATAAAATGGTAATGGTCTCCGTCTATTTCATCAACCCTTGGAGGCCTCGTTGTGTGGGAGATAGAGAGGAATATATTATTGCAGTTCTCGGTTATCTTTCTTGAAAGGGTTGTCTTTCCAGCACCTGACGGGGCTGATACCACAAATAATATACCTTTGACTTTCATTATTTAAGCGATGAGCAAAGAGCGATGTTTAATGAGTATAACTCGTTTCTCATTGCTCATTGCTTCATTTACTCGATGTTTTGCACCTGTTCCCTTATCTTTTCAAGGTCACTCTTGATAGCTATTACCTGCTGTGAAACAGAATAATTAATTGACTTTGAGCCAATGGTATTACTCTCCCTGTTCATTTCCTGAAGTACAAATTCCAGTTTTCTGCCAACTGCTCCACCCTCTTTTAAAATTTGCTTAAACTGTTTAAGATGACTCTCCAGTCTTATCAATTCCTCAGTTATATCGCCCCTCTCAGCAATTAATGCTATCTCCTGAGAGAGTCTGTCCTCAGAAATTTCTACATCCTTTAGCATTTTGTCAAGCCTTTTTTTAAAACGAGACTCAAATTCATTTATAAACTTGGACTGATTATCCTTCAACATAGCCACCAATCTGCTTATATTCTTCAATCTCCCTGTAATATCTTTATCAAGAGTATCTCCCTCTCTTTCCCTCATCTTCTTCAGGGAACCCAATCCCCTTTCCAATGCCTTCTCCAGAGACCTGACAACCCACCCATCAGAAGGCTGTTCAGACTCTTCAAACTTTAATATGCCATTCAATTGCAGGATGCTATTCAGTTCTGGTTTACCACTTATATTAAACTCTCTCTTAATCTCTTTTACTGCCGCAAGATATTGCCTTACCAGGACTCTATCCAACTTCAACCTTTTTCCGATATTGTTTATACCTTCAATGGTAACATATATCTCAAAATACCCTCTTGAAAAATTCTCCTTCACCTTTCTTTTTACTATATCTTCTATCTCTGTGAATTTCTGTGGAAACTTTGTTTTTATCTCAAGGAATCTGTGATTAACAGACTTTACCTCAACAAGGCACTCACCCTTTTTATCTGTTATTTCACATCTTCCATAACCTGTCATACTTCGTATCATAAATAAGTATTATAGCGTCAAAGAGTCAAAGTGTCAAAGAGTATTCTTTGCTTTGCTAAGAATGACAACTCTGACACTCTGATGCTTTGACACTTTGATGCTATGTTTGGTGGGATATTCTAAACTTTGCGCGAACCTTTTTTGAACGAAACTGACGCTCCGCCCCGCCGCCGCTCGCTGACGCTCGCAATCCAGCAAAAAAGTTTTCTTCACATTTTTTATTTTGCGCACGCCCGATTTTTCTTCTAAAAGGAAAAGAAAACTTTTTTGCTGGGTTCTGCTCTGAACGAGCAGGGCGGCGGGAGAGGAGTTTATCCGCCTGCTGGCGGACTTCGGCTCGGGCGCGGCGGAATCCCCCCCACACCCCCCTTCCGCCGCGCCCTCGCTTGGGCTGACGAAATTTTTTGCGGCGGGCTTTAAACTATTGAAACTTAGGATTGGCTAATACTAATTTTAGCACTTCGTTAATATAATTTATATACGCTAACTCGTCCATTATATAACTCGATGGATGAGCACAATGATTTCTAATATCAAAAAGATAAATTATTGCTTTAAGCTCATTCAAATCAAGATTGACCATAGCTGACAAAACGGTAATTAAATCCTTATCAAAAACTTCTTGTAGTTCGTTAGTTTGTACCAGATTAAATTCTTTAGAAAAATGTTTATAGTGTCCAGTTTTTCTTGCCTTAAGTTTTTTTGATTCTTTATTAAAATTATTTAGTCCCAATTTTTCAACAATTTTGCGGAGCCTGTCGATTGCGGCACACCAAACCATAACGGTAGCCGCTTTATAGCATTCGCTTGATGCGGCGCGCGCCGCCTCTTCAAAATATTTTTTCTCATCATCTGAAGAAATGCTTGAATATATTTTGGATAGAAAAATGGACTTCCCCCGAAATAGCGGACACACCGAAAGGTTAGGTTATAATACAACCTTAGGAGGTGTGAAATGCAAGAGAAAAGAAGGA
>MHDI01000077.1 GCA_001804915.1 Nitrospinae bacterium RIFCSPHIGHO2_02_FULL_39_82
TCTTCAGTGGGCTCATAAAATGTTATTTTCTTTTCTCTTAAAAGGTCCATAAATTTCCATTTGTTCACGCCAGCAAGCTCTGCTGCCTTGCCAAAGGAGAGAACACCATCAGAAAAAAGGCTTATTGCAAAAGTCTCCCTTACATTTTTTTTCAAGCTTTGACTTAGTATATCCCTCTATCTCAAGTGTGGAATACACATCCTCTGATATGTCTATACTCAGTTTTGCTGTCTTCATATTTGCCTCCAAAGGTTTAATTTTATTTATTTTAGCATAAAACACACTTTATTGAACCCCTCTATATCTTATTTGCATTTTATGAGAATTAATAATATGAGATAATTAATTTATATGCAATACAAAAACCTTCACAAATGGAATGTTTCTCCAGCAGAGGCAATAGATATTCAGAAAGATTTGAGAAAAAGGATTGTCGTCAGTCATCAGCCATCAGCCTTTAAAAATGTAAGATATATTGCTGGTGCGGATATTTCCTGCAATAGGTTGAGTCCTTTGGGATATGCAGTTGTAGTTGTAATGAGGTTTCCAGACTTAGAGATTGTAGAGGAAAAATGGGTTAAAGGGGAGATAACATTTCCCTATATACCGGGACTTTTAGCATTCAGAGAGGCACCAATTCTTTTAAAGGCATTTGAAAAACTTACGATAGAGCCTGCTCTAATAATCTTTGACGGGCAGGGGATTGCCCATCCGAGGGGTATGGGGATTGCCTCACATCTTGGGATAATCCTCAATAAGCCGACCATAGGCTGTGCAAAGTCAAAACTCTTTGGCACATACAAAGAACCGGGAGAAAATAAAGGGGATTTTAGTTATCTATATGACAATAGAGAAAATGTAATAGGAGCCGTAGTAAGAACAAAGTCAAATACAAAGCCTGTATTTGTATCAATTGGACATAAAATTGACCTGCAAACTTCAATAAAAGTTATTCAGCAATGCACAAAGAATTACAGAATACCAGAACCAATCCGCCTTGCACATAATCTGGTAAACAGGCTTAGAAATAAGTCTTCAGTCGTCAGCCATCAGCATTCAGAAATAGCTGATAGCTGACATGAAGAGTTCGTGTTGCTGCTGAGGGGCATTACATCTTTTCGCCCCGCTGTTTCATCTTTTCCTGATGGGACTTCATCATCTCGTCCATTTTCTGCTGATGGGCTTTATACATCTCATCATGTCTCTTTATCAATTCTCCAACCCTGGCAATAATGGCATCGCACTTATCCTTTGCAGCCTTATCAGTAACAGAGTCCTTTACTATGCCGGCAAGGTCAGAAACTGACTGCATCATTTCATTCATCATCTTGTGATGTTCCTCCATATCTTCCATCATCATTCCCTTCTTATGCCCCATCATCATTTCTTTCTTATGTTTTTCTGCAGCCATAGCAACTGTCCCTGAGAGTAGAAATACTGAAAGCATGATAACTATAATTTTCTTTACCAATTTCATTTTCTCACCTCCTTTCAAAATTATTCATACTTTAAATATAAACCAGAAGACTCTTAGTTAGTTGATACTGAAAAATGTCATTTTTCAGTGTGAATTAGTTACACAGAACTCTCTCTATACACTTGCAGGAATTCTGAGAAATTTACCTCCTGTATTTATTACAAATCTCAACATCTCACGCCTTGCACTAAATGGGGACAGCCACCATTGTTCAAACAATACCTTGCCCATATGCCATTTTCGTCCAATCTTGTGAAGCTTAACGCTTGGTGACGGCTCAGCAAAAAAGTTACCAGAGGCAAAACCAGCGAGACCTCCCCCTGTTTCCAGCACACAATAACCCATTCCCGAAAATTCTGCTTTAGGGATACGACCATGTATCTCATCGGTAATACGCTGAGCTACAACTTCGGCTTGCTCATGGGCAAAGATACCAGCCTTTGGCAGCATTAATGGCATATCTGGTTTCCAGCGGCCGGGGATTGAAATCGCTGCTGCATCACCAACAGCATAGATATTTTCATATTTGGTTCTGAGTGTAGAACGATCCACCGGAATCCAGCCTGCCTCGTTTGATAAACCTGCCTCACGCACAATCTTTGGTCCCTGATGTGGTGCAATAACAATAAGCAAATCGTAATGTGCCGGTTCTTTGTCATGAAAAGAAAGTTCATGGGTCTGTGAATTAATCAAATTCAATTTATGCTGTGGATGAAAAGTAATTCTCTTTGATTCAAGCATCTGTCTTAGTGCAGCGCCAAGTTCAGGACCTGCAACCGGCATCGGCTGCGGCTCTGGAGTGAATAAATGAATATTTACTTTATCCCCCATTCCCTTTCTCTGGAAATAATCTGCGATTAGCATTGCTCCTTCGTGCGGTGCACCCGGACATTTATAGGGGAGTGAACTCACCACTATTGCTATCTCTCCGCCTTGAAAATTTTCAAGTGTCTTGTGCAATTTCTGCGACCCCTTGAGCGTGTAAAATGTGTGTGTCTCTTCAGTAATACCATGGATGAGCTCCGGAGCAAGCCCGGCACCAGCAGCAACGATTAAATAGTCATAACTTAATGTATTTGAAGCGGTTTCAACCCGGCAATTCGCAATATCTATTCGCTCTGCCTCGTCATGGACTACATCAATATCATCACGTACAAGTTGGCGTACTTCCCTCGTAACCTCCTCTGGCTTCCGAACCCCTGTCATAACCCATAGAAACGATGGGGCAAAGGTGTGGAGTGATTCCCTCTCAATTATTATGATTTTATTTCCATATGGCAAGGACTGCCTTAGCCGATTGGCAGCGACAAGTCCGCCGATTCCGCCACCGAGGATGACTATATTTTTCCCCATATGTCCTCCCAATTAAACCACGAAGCTCACGAAGAATATAAAGATTTTAAAATATTTCTTATGCTTCGTAGTTAATTTTAAAATCTGCGTAAATCTGTTTAAATCCGTGTAATCTGCGTTCTATTTTTTCTGTGGCTTATTTTTCTGGTTTTTGAAACATCTTCCATGTCTCATAACCACCTGAGAGATTTTTTACATCAAATCCGTGATGCTTTAAAATCCTGTAAGCGAGATAAGAAGTATATCCAACAGGACAATAAATGGCAATCTTTTTATTTTCCAGTTCACCGAGCCTATCCCGTAATTTTGAAATCGGGATATTCTTTGCACCTGAGATAGAGTCCCTCAAGAACATGGGCGCCTTCAATACATCAAGAACCTGGTATTCTCCATTCAATTCATAGGGTATCATAACTTCAACATCCTTTCTCAATATATTAGATGCTACCTGTGATGCAATATTTACAGGGTCCTTTGGCGAGCTGAAGGGCGGTGTGTAGGAGAGGTCAAGATTTTCAAGATTGTAAACGGTCATGCCAGCTCTGCAGGCAGTGGCAAAGATATCTATCCTCTTGTCAACCCCATCGCTTCCAACTATCTGGGCACCGAGAAGCCTGCCGGTATCTTTCTCAAAAATCACCTTTACAGCCATAAGCTTAGCCTCTGGAAACCACCCCACATGATTGGGCGAATGGGTATATGAAACGAGGTAGTCAAGTCCTTCCCTTTTTGCCTCCCTTTCACTCAAGCCTGTCTTTCCGGCAATTAGATTTAAGACCCTCACTGCAAAGGTTGCAATAGCACCGTTATATATAAGATTCCCACCGGCTGCATTTGTCCCTGCAACCCTCCCCTGTCTCTGTGCAGGTCCTGCCAGCGGGATAAGGGTTTTTTTATTCGTAATCATATTTGTAACTTCAACGGCATCACCGCAGGCATATATGCTTTCATCAGAGGTCTGCATTCTCTCGTTTACCTCAATTCCACCGAAGGAGCCAATCTTTAATCCGCATTCCCTGGCAAGTCTTACATTTGGTCTAACCCCTGTCCCTATTATAATGAGGTCGGTTTTTATTGACTTCCCACTTTTTAAAATAATTTTTTCTACAGGGTTGCCGGAGAATTCCTTTACTGAATCGTTCAGAATAAGACTAACCTTATTTAATAGGAGATGCTCCTCAATGTAACCTGCCATCTCAGGGTCAAGCTGAGGCATGACCTGAGGAAGAATTTCAATGAGTGTTATCTCTTTTTTGAGTTTTATCAGTGCCTCAACAGCTTCAAGTCCGATAAAACCAGAGCCTATTACAGTAATATGCCTGCCCCTTCTCAGCCTCTCCTTAATAGAGACAGCATCGTCAATGCTCCTTAAGGTAAAGACATTTTTAAATTCAAGGGCATTATTTACAGGCAATATAGGTTCTGTGCCAGGGGAGAGTATCAATCTGTCATATGATTCAAAAAATGTCTTTCCAGAGGGGTCTTTAATTTCCAATTTCTTTTTCTCACGGTCAATCTTCAGCACCTCATGCTCAGGATTTATTTTCACATTGAAAACTGAAGAAAAGTCCTTTGCAGACCAGAGGAGGAGTGATTTTTCATCTTTAACTTCACCAGAAATCAGATAGGGCAATCCGCAGGAGGCAAAACTTATGTGCGGACCCTTTTCATAGAGGAGAATCTCTGCATCTTCATTTATTCTCCTCGCCTTTGCAGCAGCCGATGCACCACCAGCAATACCTCCGATAATTACTATGCGCATATTAACCTCCCTTTCTGTTTATACATTAGTAACCACAGAATACAGAAAATAAATAAAAATAATTACAAATGACATGAATAAGACTAATTACACAAATATTTTTAAGCCTTTGAAATTATACAATATCCCTTTTCTTTTCCTCAAATTCTTCTTTACTGATCTCACCCTTTGCATACCTCTTTTTTAGAATCTCCAGAGCCGATTCTTCGGTCTTACCCCCTGTTTGAGTAGTTAGGTATTTAATCAGTGCGATAGCTCCAATAATTATCAGAATCCAGAACAGGAGCATAAATATTGGTCCTATACCCCACCCCCACCAATACCTTTCCATTATCTCAGGCATCATAAAACTTACCCCCTATCTTTTTTCTATTTCTCCTGCAATCCCCATGAACCCGCCAAATGGCAGCCATGAAGGTATTATCATCTCAATTTTTGAGAGAATTGACTGGAGTCGTGGAAACGGGAGAAAATAGGCATGTATTTTTTTTGCTTTTTTAATTTGTGGAAAAGCAGAAAGCATATTTACTATCTCCCTTTGATTATAAAAACAGGCATCAGAATATGAAGTCTCCTTCAAATAAGCCTTTATTCTTTTGAAGACCGAGAGGATACTCCATTTGTTCAGCACACCGAGGACAATCCTCTTTTTGCTGACTCTTATTGCCTCTGTGACAGCCCTCACAGGATTTTTGAAGAAATTTATTGCTGTCATAGATACCGACATATCAAAACTCCCATTTTTAAAGGGAAGACTCTCCGCATCTGCGACAAGATATCTAATATTTGAGTCTTTACGATTTTTCATGGCATATTTAATCATCTCCATAGATGTATCAACTCCTACAATACTACCGCAATAGTTACCCAAAAACTGTGTAAAATAACCTGTGCCGCATGCTATATCAATAGCTGATGGCTGATGGCTGATGGCTGATGGCTTTATCATTTTCAGCAAAACATCCTTTTCAAGCCCGCTTATATATTTACCCCTGTCCGTATAATACCACGCATCATATTCTTCAGAGGTAAGAACATCGGTATACACCATAAAAATCAAAAATTATACTGTAGCACCATATTAACCCTGTTATTTATTCCCTCCTTTAGAGTTCTGTAATATGTCTGCCAATATATATAATCTATGCCTATCTCAATGCCGCTGCCTGGTTTGAATCTGTAGGCAATGTAATATGACTGGTTTTTTGTCCTGCCGTCTGAGGTCGTTCCATTTGCGGCAATAGCATTGCTGGTCGGGAGGTCATTGTCATCAGGGTCATCTAATGTCCAGCCGACAGCCACAGAATTTATCGTTGAACTATAGAGAAGCTCTATCCAGCCCCCTGCACTTTTAATCTCCTTCTTTGCAGTTGGATTTACCCCCTGACCTATTCCCCCTCTAAAATCAGAGAGGTTCTGTCCTGACCATGTCTCACCCCTTACTGACAATTTTTCTGCAAGAGGGATGCTGAAATCTATACCTATTATATTTCCTGTATATTTCCCCGCTGCGTTGGCATCATCCCACAGATAAGCCCCCC
>MHDI01000078.1 GCA_001804915.1 Nitrospinae bacterium RIFCSPHIGHO2_02_FULL_39_82
AACAGCAATTATTGAAATAACAGCTACAAGCCCTTCTACAAGCATCCCGCCATATCCGATAAAACAAGCATCTGTTTCATTGTTAATCTGTTTTGAGGTGGTTCCTGATGCTACCAAAGAATGAAAACCAGAGATTGCCCCACATGCAACTATTATAAACAGGCTTGGGAAAAGATAGCCAAGATCTTCCGAATGAAATTGAACAAATGGGGGGAATTTAACTTCAAAACCACCGATAATTATCCCGAACATCCCTGCCAATACTGATGAATAGAGAAGATATGATGAAAGATAATCCCTTGGTTGCAAGAGAAACCATACTGGCAGGATAGATGCTGTAAGACAATAAATCAATATCAAAATAGACCATACCTTTTTAACATCCCCACCCAATTCAGATATTACATCAGGACGCAATGGTATCTCCTGCCCTATCCAGATTCCTAAAAATAAAAGCGGGATGGATAACAATGATGCCTTGAATATAGAAATATTAAGTTTATAAATAGAAATACCGCATCCCATAGCTAATACAATGTAGAAAACTGAAGAGCTTGCAACACCACCATCTTCTTTGAATGCATCAGCCGTAATGTCCGTAAAGACAGTGATTACATATACAAGTGCGAGCCATACAAATATAAGAAAGAGGAGCCTTGCCCGCTTATTCAGATACTCCTTTGCAACATTGGCTATTGATGTTCCTTTATGTCTCATTGAAACAACTATAGCAGAAAAATCATGAACACCACCGATAAATATAGAACCGATAATAACCCATAATATTACGGGCATCCAGCCAAAGGTAAGTGTTGCGATTATTGGACCTATAATTGGACCTGCACCTGCAATAGAAGAAAAATGGTGTCCAAAAAGAACCATTTTGTGGGTAGGGACATAGTCATATCCATCTATCATAGAATGAGATGGTGTTTGGACATTATTATCAATCGCATATCTCCTTGACAGAAACCTCCCATAAGAAAGATAAGCAACAATAAAGATGAGCAAAGTAGTGATAAAAATAAATGAAATCATAAAAAATAGAATGTTGCCTAATTTCTTATTATTGTTTCTTCCCTCCTCTTCCCTGTAGATATGATAGTTATATCCGCCCTGACTAATTTTGATATTTCATCTATATATCTTCTTGCATTATCCGAAAGTAATTTGAAATCAGTTATACCAACGGTATTCTTCATCCAGCCATTCATTTTTTTATACACAGGCTCACAGTTTTCAACAACATCAATCTCCTCCGGCATCTCGGTATAGGATTTTCCTTTATATTTATATTCAGTGCATATATATATCTTTTCAAATTTGTCCAGCACATCCATCTTTGTTATTGCCATAGTCTTCATGCCGTTTATCCATCCAGCATATTTTACAACAACTGCATCAAACCACCCGCATCTTCTGGGTCTCCCTGTTGTGGCACCATATTCACCACCCTCTTCCCTTAAAAGCCCACCCTCTTTCCCCTTCAACTCTGTAGGGAATGGCCCCTCTCCAACCCTTGTGGTATAAGCCTTTGCAACACCAATTACCTCATCTATCTTCTGCGGAGGGATACCAAGCCCTGTGCAAGCCCCGCCAGCCGTTGTGTTTGATGATGTAACATAGGGATATGTGCCGTGGTCAACATCAAGCATTGTTCCCTGTGCCCCCTCACATAGCACCCTCTCCCCCTTTTGTATTGCATCCCTTATCATCACCTTTGTATCTGTTACATATCTTCCTATCTTTTCTGAATAACCCATATACTCATTAAATATATCATCAACATTAAATCCTTTGGAATTAAACAGATTTTTGATAATAAAATTTTTATAGGAAAGATTAAGTTCCAATTTCTCCCTGAATATTTTTTTATCAAACAGGTCAACCACATAAATACCGAGCCGCCCTGCCTTATCCGTATATGCAGGTCCAATACCCCTGCCAGTAGTTCCTATCTTTTTGCCCCCTTTTACATTTTCCATACTCATATCCAATAGCTTGTGATATGGCATTATGAGGTGCGACCTCTTGCTTATAAAGAGATTATCATTAACATTAATGCCATTCTTCTCAAGCTCGGAAATTTCATTTATGAGTGCAGATGGCTCTACCGCTACACCGTTTCCGATTATACATTTCTTGCCGGGATGAAGAATTCCTGATGGTATCAGATGGAGAATAAACTGTTTATCATTTACAACCACTGTATGGCCTGCATTATGCCCCCCCTGATAGCGGGCTACAATATCTGCATCTTTTGTCAGTATATCTACAATCTTTCCCTTCCCCTCATCACCCCACTGGGCACCAACTACAACCTTTACCGGCATAAAACCCCCATATCATTGAAAATTGCAAAATGCAAAGTGCTCCGAAAGGTTATTTCTTTCATCTTTCATTTTTCATTTTGCAATTTGCATTTTATATTTTATATTTTAAAGATCTTTAACCTTTACCTTCCTCTCCTTTTCAAGAATACCCATGACCCTGTTTATATCCACCGCAAATCCTGTAGCCGGAATTTTTGCACCGTATCTCTCAAGGAGGTTATCATATCTGCCCCCGCCGCATATCTCAGTCCCAACCCCCTTAATAAATCCCTCAAATACAACGCCGGTGTAATACCCGAATCCCCTGATTTCAGCTAAATCTATCAGTATTGAATTGTTAACGCCATATACAGTCAGCATCTTATAGATATTCTGCAGACTTTCTATCGCCCTCAAAGAGACTGGATTATCGGCAATATCTCTTGCCCTGTCAATTACCTCTTTTCCCCCGAATAGGTTCAGGATTTTTTTAATCCTTTCTTTCTTTTCATTTTTGATATTACACCTGCTTAATACATCATCTAACCCCGAGGCGTCTTTTTTCTGTATCCTTAGTTTTATTTCATCCTGAAGGCTTGCATCAAGTTTAGCATCAGAGAGGATGCCCTTGAAAAATTCCATGTGGCCTATGGCAGCCTTGAAGCCCTCAAGACCAAGCTCTTTCATACACTCTACGGCAATGGCAATGGTCTCAGCATCTGACTCTGGAGAATCAAGTCCTATAAGTTCAATCCCACCTTGATATAATTCCTGTCCTTCCCCTGAACCCGGGTCAGCACTCCTGAATACATTCCCGCAATAACATAGTCTTAGCGGTTTTGGCGAATCCTTAAGGAGGGTAGCGGCAGTCCTTGCAATCTGTGGTGTAATATCAGGACGGAGCGCAAGGAGTTTTCCTGTCCCCCTTTCTGTAAACTTAAAAACTCTCTCTGTTGATTCGCCGTTCATACCTGTGGAGAAGGTATCAAAATATTCAAAGGCAGGTGTAACTATCTCCTGAAACCCCCAGCGGAAAAAGACCTTAAGAAGTCTCTCCTCAACCCACCTCTTTCTCGCCGACTGCCCATACAAATATGTCCTTAACCCTCTTGGAATTTCCATAGCTAATAAAGTATATAATAAAAAGGCTAAATTTCAAAGTAATCCCTGAATCAAAATGAATCAAAAATTTAGTGACAAAAAATTAAATATGTTATAATAGTTTTTATTCTATTGAGAAAATAACCTTGGTTAATTAATGAGAGGTCTAATATGCTTATAAATAATAAATTGTTTCTTTTTGTTACAGGCATCTTCCTCACCCTCCTGACCATATCTTCTGCTGCACATTCATTTGAACTTCACGGATTTGGTCATGTAAACTTTCTGCAGAGTACCGAGTCTAAAAAAGACCAGGCTTCCTTTTCTCTGGGTGAACTTGTTTTTTATATTTCAGAGAAGGTTGATGATAGAACTGATATACTCATTGAATTTGTTGTTGAACCCCAGGCAGGAAAAGGCGATTTTGAAATAGAAATTGAAAGGTTGCAGTTAGGCTATATTGTAAGTAATGCCTTTAAACTGAGGGCAGGAAGATTTCATAGTGTGCTGGGTTTCTGGAATACCGAATATCATCATGGTGTGCAGCTTCAGACCTCTATAGAGAGACCTTTCTTTCTGAAATTTGAACATGACGGAGGCATTATGCCGATACATGCTGTAGGCTTATGGGGCTCGGGGGGATACAATACTAACACCTTGAATCTCAACTATGATGTAATCTTAGCTAACGGTTCCAAAGTCCAGGATGGCATAATTGACCCAAATAACTATACAGATGATACCCACAATAAGGCAGTATCTTTAAGGTTTGCGGCTGAATCAAATAAAGTGCCTGGATTCAAAGCAGGGATATCGGGCAATTATGCACCGGTAAAAGGATTTAAAGGTACTACGGAAGATTTTAGGGTAAAACAAGAGATAATGGCTCTTGACCTCACATACTTTAGAAACCCTATAGAATTTATAGGCGAATATTATATCTTCAATGCTGAAAATGACATGGTTAGCGGAGAGAATTATTCCAGTGGTTTTTTCTATACCCAGGTAGGATATATGATAAAGGAGAGTCTTATCCCTTATGCAAGGTTTGAAAATATCGCAATAGATCTAAATTCACCCTACTTTTCTGCCATTAACAAAGTAAATCCTATCCTAAATGATTCCAGAAGAGTTATTGCAGGGGTGCGTTATAATCTCAGCCATGTAAATTGTATTAGAGCAGAGGTGCGATTTATAGATAATGACACCATTGCTGATTTTAACGAATATGCTGTCCAGTGGGCAGTTTCTTTTTGATATTAACACCTGAACAAAAGATTATATGAAAAGAATTATAATAGGCTTATTAATCATCCTCCTATCCTATACAGATTCCCTCGCAGGAGACAGAATAGTCATAATAGCCAGTCACTCCTTCCCAAAAGACTCCTTAAAGCCGTCGCAGATAAAGGAAATATATCTTGGGAAAATAGAGATAATAGATAATATAAGGATTCAATCATTAGACCAAAGGGACAGCAGTCTTATAAAGAAGGATTTTCTTGAAAAGTTCATAGATTTCTCTATCGGTGATTATAAACTATACTGGATAAAAAAGGTGTTTAAAGAGGGTGTAACTCCACCAACTGTAAAGGACTCCTCTGAGGAGGTTATCAGGGCAATTAAAGAAAAGAAAAACTACATAGGATATGTCTGGGAAGAGGAAATAAAGAATATAAAAGATGTAAAGATACTTTATTGATTTCATAAGGATAATTCAGGGGGAGATATATCAAGATGATAAGAAAGGCGGTGATTAAGGATGCAAAAGAAATTCTCGGGATAATCAATTTTTTTGCAAACAGGGGAGAGATGCTCCACCGCTCAATAAATGAAATCTATGAAAACATCAGGGATTTCATAGTATACGAGATAGATGGAGAAATTGCAGGGGTCTCATCGCTTCATATTGACTGGGAAGACCTTGCAGAGATAAGGTCTCTGGCAGTAAAGGAGAAGAATAGTAAAAAGGGTATCGGCTCTTCAATGGTCAGAGAGTGTATCAGGGAGGCAAAAGAACTTAGCGTTGAAAAGGTCTTCACCCTTACTTATGTTCCTGATTTTTTTAAAAAACTCGGCTTTAAGGTAGTTGATAAGACCCAGTTCCCGCACAAGATATGGGGTGATTGTATAAAATGTCCGAAGTTTCCTGAGTGCGATGAAACAGCACTTATATATGAGATAGAGGCATAAATAATAAGTCAAAAATAAAAATGCAAAATGACAAATCAAAATTCAAAAATAATTTTACATTTTGATATGTATTTTTAATTTTTTATCTTTAATTTTTGATTTTTGTATCATAACAATGTCAATACTTAATTATGGTTTTAAGGGAAGCATCTATGAAATGATTTTCCATGCCGGACCTGTAGGAAAGGTTGTATTACTGATACTCATGCTCTTCTCCATTATCTCATGGAGTATAGTTATAAAAAAGTTCAGGGTTTTGAGAAAAGTTAGAAAAGAGACAAAAAAATTTTATGAGGTATATTCAAGAAAAGAGGGTTTGGCAAATATATATGCGGTGGGGAAAAATTTTAAAAATAGCCCTATGGCAAAATTATTCGTTGCGGGGTATAATGAATTGGCTGATATTATAAAAATACCATTGTCTGCCGAACAAACATCTGATGAAAAAAAAATGGTGATTGACAGTCTGGAGATAATAAAGAGGGCATTATCACGAACTACATTGCAGGAGATAACCAGACTGGAAAGGGCAATTATTTTTCTCGCAACAGCAGGAAGCACTGCCCCTTTTATAGGTCTCTTCGGTACGGTCTGGGGGATTATGACATCCTTTCAGGGAATTGGAACATCAGGCTCTGCAAGCATATCGGTTGTAGCTCCAGGCATAGCAGAGGCATTGATTGCTACCGCTACAGGTCTGGCAGTGGCAGTCCCTGCGGTAATATTTTATAATCTTTTTGTGAACAGGATAAGGGTGATTGCAAATGAGATGGATAATTTCACCCTTGATTTCCTTTCACTGATTGAGAAGAATTTTATAAAAAAATGAAAATAGGGATCCAGCAAAAGGTTGTTATAGCCATAGTACTTACAGGTATCTTTCCTCTGATTATAGGAATTTCCCTCACATACTTCTATGAAATGAAAGAATTTGAAAACTCCATTGGAACCAATTTCAAAGAGTTAGCCAGAGAGACTGCAAAGCAGATAAAAATTCTGATTAATAAAGAGGTAGATGTAACAACTATATTATTTTCCTCAGGAGAAGTAATAGATATGCTCACCGATGCCAATAACAGCAAATCTCTCCCTAAGAAAAAGAAAATAACACAGGATTATCTCAATAATGCCATATCTAAATACCTGAAGAGCCATATTAATATCTTTTCCGGTGAATATCACTCCATCGTTTTATCAGATATAAAAGGGAGGGTAATCTCATCTTCAAAGAGACTTTATAATTTAAATATGAGGAATGAAGAATGGTGGCGTGCAGCATACGATAATGGGAGAGGGAAGGTATACATAGGTGATTTTTATGAGGGTGATAATAAAAATGAGTATCTCATGGATATTGCTATCCCTCTGATAGATAAAAATGGAAAAATTATAGGGATTGGAAAATCTACCATAATTATAGAAAACCTTTTTAATACCATACTGGATGTAAAGATTGGAAATACCGGTCATGCAAATCTTATAAATTCTGATGGGACTATACTTGCCTGTCCTTACTTCCCCCCCCGAAGCCATACTATAACACCTGCCCTGCTGAAAAAAATCATTAAACCAGCAGGAGGCTGGGCTATAGCAGAAGATGATGCCCATGGGGGAAGTGGGTCTATAATAGGATTCTCACCCATAGGTGAGATATTAAAGCTTGGCAGTACAAGTTTTGGCGGAAAGAAGTGGTATATATTTACAAGACAGAACCCCGAGGAGACCTTCGCTCCCATCTATGGACTTCTTTTAAGGATATTCTATACAGGGCTTATCCTTATTGTCGCCCTTTCAGTCATCGGTATGTGGGCTGCAAGAAGACTGACAAAACCTATATTTCTATTACAGGAAGGTGTGAAATTAATCGGAGAGGGAAATCTTGAGCGCAAATTGGAAATCAGAACTAAAGATGAGCTTGAGGATTTAGCAAATGGTTTTAATAGTATGATAGCATCTCTCAAGCATAAGAATGAAGAAATCATGCGTCATATTAAAGAGCTTTCCGCCCTTAATTCTGTTGCCTCTGCAGTAAATCAATCCCTTAACCTCAAAATTATTATGCATGAGGCATTGAAAGAGGTAATGGAAGTAGCCGATATGAAGGTAGGATGGATATATATTCCCATAGACGATAACAGTGCATTCAAGATTGAAGCTTACGAAGGGGTAGATGAGGGCTTTATTAACAGAATAGATTTATTAAAACCAGGAGAGGGATTTGCCGGCAGAGTTGCACTTTCAGGCAAGCCAATTATCCTTGAAGACATATCAGATGACCCGAGGATTTCCAGGGGAGCTGTATTGGATGCAGGTCTTAAGGCACTTGCCAGCATTCCCCTGTGTTATAAGGAAAAGGTTCTCGGTGTAATGAATATAGCCTCTTATGAAACTCATATGTTCACCCATGATGAGGCTGAGATGCTCATCTCCATAGGAAACCTGATAGGAACGGCACTGGAGAACTCAATGCTATATGAAAAGTTAAAAAGCCATGTTGAAGAACTGGAGAAGACCCGCGATCTGCTTATCCGCACCACAACACTCGCATCGCTCGGCGAATTGTCAGCCAATGTGGCACATGAGATAAATAACCCCCTCACAGGGATACTCACACATATATCCCTGCTTGTAAGTGAAACCCCTGATACTAATCCTGCAAAAAAGAGACTGGGGATAATCCATGATGAAACACTGCGTATCAGATATATAGTCAGGAATCTTCTGGACTTTGCAAGACAGTCGGAACCAAGAATGGAGACTGCAAATATTACAGATGTTATAAAAAGCACACTGGCTTTGGTTTCACATGCGGCAAAGATTTCAAGTATTGACATAATAGAAAAACATCCACAAAACATCATACCAAAGGTCTCGGTTGATGTAGGGCAGATGAAACAGGTCTTTCTGAATCTGTTTAACAATGCCTTTTATGCCATGGGTAAGGGAGGGACTATGACGATAGAGGTTTCAGCCGATGAGTCTTATGTGAATACCTACATAAAAGATACCGGTGCAGGTATCCCTTCTGAAGTCTTACCTAAAATATTTGACCCTTTCTTTACAACGAAGCCTGGAACAAAGGGGACAGGACTTGGATTATCTGTAAG
Organism: Nitrospinae bacterium RIFCSPHIGHO2_02_FULL_39_82; assembly: GCA_001804915.1. Classification (GTDB taxonomy): domain Bacteria; phylum Nitrospinota; class Nitrospinia; order UBA9942; family UBA9942; genus PLOWO2-12-39-15. Next base: position 8,714 of record MHDI01000078.1, read on the forward strand.
TTATGGTATAGTAGAACAACATGGTGGGGTAATAGAGGTGGAAAGTGAGATAAGTAAGGGCAGCACATTTATTGTGAAATTGCCTGCCAAAAACTAAAGAGGGAAATAAGCCTATGTCAAAAGAAAACATTCTTGTCTTAGAGGATGAGAGCGTAATCAGGGATGTTATGTACGAGATATTAATCAAAGAAGGCTATACAATAGTCACTGCCAGCGACGGTGAGGAAGGTTACAATAGAGTCAAGAAGGAGCATTTTGACCTGATTATTACCGATATCAAGATGCCGAAGATTGGTGGTTTAGAATTTATAAAAAGGATAAGAGAGGAGTTTTCTGCAGATACACCTGTTGTTGTCATCACAGGCCACGGCACTATTGACACAGCTATTGAATCTATGAGATATGGGGCCCAGGGTTTCGTATTGAAACCTTTTACCCCAAAGGAATTAGTTGAGGCTGTAGGTCATGCCATTTACAAATCCCAGATTATAAAGGAAAACATAAAACTAAAGGCGATTCTCCCCCTCTTTGAGATAAATAAAAAGATTTTGAGCGAATTGAATATAGATAGACTTATAGAGATTATTACTAAAGAAGCATCTACATACATAAGGGCAGAAAGGACATCTCTTATGCTGATGGATAAAGAGAAGGGAACCCTTATATTAAAGGCATCTACTGATAGGGATATAAAATCCGGGGAGACTAAAAAAATAGCCGATGAAGAAATAGCAGATATGGTTGCTAAAACAATGACCCCTCTCCTCTTAAACGATAGGACATCCACAACCCCTTTTATGAAAGGGTGGGATGGGATAAAATCAGCCCTTTCTATACCCATTATTGTCAGAGGCACGCTAACCGGTGTGCTTAATTTCTTTAAGATTAATAATGAACAACCATTTACAAATTCGGATATGGAATTTGTCTCTGTCTTATGCGGTCAGGCAGGTATCGCTATAGAGAATGCCCAGCTTTATGAAAAAGTGGCAAACTCATATATGGAGATTATTGCAACATTGGCTAATGCCATAGAGGTAAGAGACAAATATACATCCGGGCACTCAATCCGTATGGCTGAATACTGCCGTTCCATTGCCATAAAACTTGGAACCCCGCCTAATGAAGTTGAAAACATCCACACGGCTGCCCTCCTGCACGATATTGGAAAGATAGGTATTCCGGATAGCATCCTTTTAAAAATAGGCCCCCTTTCAATAGACGAGTATAAAACTATAAAAACCCATCCCGATATAGGTGTAAAGATAATCTGTAATCTGCCGGATGTGGAAGGTATCTGTAATATAATCAGGCACCACCATGAGCGATTTGATGGATATGGCTATCCTGATTCACTTAAAGGAGAGAAAATCCCCCTCGGTTCAAGGATACTTTTTGTAGCCGACACCTTTGAGGCAATGACCAATTTAAGGCCATACAGAGAGGAGTTATCTGTTACAAAAGCGATTGATGAACTCAAAAATTGTGCCGGCACCCAGTTTGACCCTAAAGTAGTAGACACCTTTATAAATATATTAAAGGAAAGGAAAGTATCCCCTGAATTAACAAAAAATATAAAATCAAAGGGTGCCCATGCCAGAACAAAATCATAGAAGAATAACGACTACTCTGTCAGAGATAAATGTTACCCCGTTTGTGGATGTAATGCTTGTCCTTCTGATAATCTTCATGGTAACCACCCCTTTATTGGAGAAGGGGATAGAGGTGGATTTACCAAAAGAACCGGCAAGGGATGTTGAGACAATTGAGAAATCTATTATTAGTATAAACAGCAGAAAAGAGATATATCTTAATGATAAAAGTGTCTCGCTAAATGAATTGGAAAATACATTAAAATATACCTATTTAGCTAAAACCGATAAAGAGATATTTTTGAGGGCAGATAAAGGATTGCCTTACGGATTTGTGGTGAAGATAATGTCAAAAATTAAAAATGCAGGAATAGATAAGGTCGGCATGGTAACGGAGCCGATTGAAGATTGACTATTGACTATTGAAGATTGCCAAGTAGAAATATTCAATCGTCAATCGTCAATGTTTCTTATGGTCAGTCATTATCGTATAAGGACAAAGGAGATTGATTCCCCTGTTGAAATGGGGAGGTCATTTATATTCTCACTCCTGCTTCATATCCTTATAATAACCAGTTTACTTTTTTCCCCCCTCCTTTTTATGGGGAAAAAGAGAAATTATCTCGCTGTATATAAGGTTACACTGGTAGAGCTTCCAAAAGTGAAAAAGCCTGAGGTTATTACAGGAATACCGCTGGAGCCTGCAGCAACAGTGAAAGAACCACCCAAGACCCCTGAGCCAGCTATAGCAGAATCTAAAAAGGTAAAATCACCGCCAAAGGAGAAAGTAATAACAAAAAAACTGAAGACTTCAATACCAAAAGCCGAAAATACGGAAGGGAAAAAACCCATTAAGAAAAAGATAAGAGAGGAGATATTGGAGCAAACCTCTAAAATTGAAAAGATAGCTGAGATATTTGAAATCCCCACACCTATTCCTGTAGAAAAGGTGCAAACCAGGGATTTAGAAAACCAGGGAAAACAGATAGCATTAATTCCTCCCACTGAAATTGATATTGCCCTGGATACAATTGTTTTCCCCTATCAGTGGTATCTGGATGCGGTAAAACTGAAAATAGACGATAGATGGAGATGGAGCAGATTGGATATACAACTACTTTCAGGAGAGATAAAAAAGGCTGTAATAAAATTCAAAATTTTAAAAAGCGGGAGGATTGAAGGGGTGAAAATAGAAAAGTCATCTGGTTACCCCATATTTGATAATACTGCCCTGAGAGCCATCCTGTCTTCTAATCCACTTCCCCCGCTTCCAAAGGAATTTCCAGAAGAGTATCTCTCTATTCATTTTGGATTTGAGAATAAAGGATGAAGGATAGAAAGACAGAATACAGAAGTCAAAAGCCCATCTTCTATCTTGTATTTTCCATCCTTTGTTTTCTGTCTTCCATCTTATGTCCCTCCTTTGCAGATACACCTGATATCTATCTGAGTATTACGAGGACAGGCGGTTCAAAGATAAAAATTGCTATTCCTGATTTCTCTCTACAGGAAGGGATAACAGATAGGGAAAACCTTTCCAGCAAAGGTGCAGAAATATTAAGAGAGGACCTGGAAATTTCAGGTCTGTTTAAGACCATAGACAATAAAGACATTTTAAACGAGGTAGATTCAAAGGATAAAAAATCGGGAAAAATAAATTTTAAGGAATGGGCATCCATGGGAACAGAGGCAATTGTAAAAGGGCATATAAATGTAGAAGAAGGAAAGTTTAATATAGAATGCAGATTATACGATGTAAAAAGGGGGGAGCAGATTACTGGTTATAAATACAGCGGGGACAGGACTATCTTCAGACAAATGATTCATAAGTTTTCCGATGAGATAACCTATCGTTTTACCGGAGAAAAGGGAATTGCAATGACCATGCTTGCCTTCGTATCAAAGGCAACAGAAAATAAGGAGATATATATATCAGATTATGATGGACATAACATCCGCAAATTAACAGACCACAAATCTATCTCCCTCTCTCCAAAATGGTCACCGGATGGTAAAAGTATTGTATATACAACATTCAAATATGGAAACCCCGATATCTATTCAATTAATATAACAAATGGCAAAAAAACGCCTGTCTCAACATTTTCAGGTATGAATATGGCTGGTTCATGGTCTCCTGATGGGAAGAGACTGGCTGTATCCCTTGGTAAAGACGGTAATGCAGAGATTTATACGATGGACATGGATGGAAAAAATCTGTCACGATTGACAAACTACCGGGGTATTGACACATCTCCTGCATGGTCACCAAATGGAATGGAGATTGCCTTCACTTCTGATAAGTCCGGAAATCCACAAATCTATGTAATGGGGTCAGATGGGGCAAATTTAAGGAGGCTTACATATCAGGGAAGCTACAATGACCAGCCCTCATGGTCTCCGGATGGCAATAAAATAGCCTATTCATCTCTCAACAGTGGACAATTTGATATTTTTGTGATAGATTTAGTCGGTAATAGTTTTCAGCAGTTAACCTCAGGTAAAGGGGATAATCAAAACCCTTCATGGTCCCCTGATGGTAGAAATATAGTTTTCAGTTCAAACAGGGATGGAAGGTATCAGATATACATAATGAAATCAGATGGTGCAGAACAAAGGAAATTAATCTATATAGAAGGAGGTGGTTACAGCCCTTCATGGTCGCCGCGAATTGAATGAGTGTAAAGTGTTATGTCCGACACCTTACAATTAAATTAAAAGGGGGTTAAGATGCAGAAATATAATAAAATATTTTTAGTTATATTCTTATTTGTTTTTTCAACAACATTCCTTTTCATTTCCTGTGCACCTAAAAAACCTATATCTGTTAAGCCACAGGTAGATGAGACAACAATAAAGGCTGAGGAGAAGGGAAAGCAAAAAGCTGAAGAAGAGGCAAGGCTGAAAGCCGAAGAGGAGGCAAGGCTGAAAGCCGAAGAGGAGGCAAGGCTGAAAGCTGAAGAGGAGGCAAGGCTGAAAGCTGAAGAGGAGGCAAAGCGAAGAACTGAAGAGGAGGCGAAGAGAAAGGCATATGAAGAGGCAAGGTTAAGGGCAAAGGAGGAGGCAAAGCGAAGGGCTGAAGAGGAGGCAAGGAGAATGGTAGAAGAAGAGGCAAGACTAAAGGCTAAAGGGGAGAAAAAAAAGATAGAGGAAGAAAAACTCTCTGCCATTATGGAGACAGAGACACAACCACTGGCAGCAAGGGAAACGGAGGTTAGGACAGTACCTGCTTTAGAGGATATCTATTTTGATTTCAATAAATATGATATACGAACTGATGGAAGGGAGATTCTTCAACGAAATGCTGAATGGCTTCAAAAAAATCCCGGTGCAAAGATTCAGATAGAAGGTCATTGCGATGAACGGGGGACGACAGAGTATAACCTTGCCCTGGGAGAAAGGAGGGCTATGTCTGTAAAAAAATATTTAATTTCCCTTGGAATATCTGCGGAAAGACTTTATACAATAAGTTATGGAGAGGAACTTCCGATTGACCCGGGACATAATGAGGAGACGTGGATAAAGAACAGAAGGGGGCACTTCCTCATTATTATTAAACCATAATATTTTAAGTTATAAAGTTTAAAGTTCATAAAGTAAAAAACAAACCTTAACTTTATAAACCTTATGAACTTTATAACTTTTCACTATCTTTATTTATAAATTCACCTTACCATGAATAACCTCTCTATCATCACCTGCATACTATTCTTTACTTTAACCGCCTGCATCTCACCAAGAGAAATGGATACGCTCCAGAAAAATATAAAAAAAATTAACAGAGATATCACACAGATAAGCAGTGAAATAGGAAGGCTCAACTCTGAGATTGGCAAGACAACTAACGAGATTAACAGGGATATAGGGCAGGTAAAAAGTGAGATAGACAGGCTCAACTCTGAGATTGGCAAGATACCTGATGAGCTTGGGAGGTTAACCGGTGAACTCACAAATATTAACACTCAATTTCAGCAGAAAATGAGTATAGTAGAAGAAACCAGAAGGGGTCAGGTTGATATTAAGAAAACTCTATCAGATATAGACAGGATTCTGGAAACAGGTAGAAAAAATCAGGCTGACATAAAAATAGATATGAGTAGTCTCAGTGATGAACTACAGCAGGTTACTTCCAAAATAGATGAGTATGTTTATCTCATAGATAATCTTAATCAGAAGCTTGATTCTATTGATATAAGACTTACACAGCTTTCAGAAATATACAAAACCACTGTTGAGAAGAGTAAAAAAGAGGAACTAACCACTAAAGATATATATCAGAAATTAAATTCTCTGGGAGGGGGATTGAATTCACTGCAGTCAGAGCTTGTCTCTGTAAAAACGGAGATAAATTCTTTAGATGAAAAAGTAACAGGACTCGCAGAAAGGGGAAAGGATGTATCTACAAAGAAAAAAGGTATAGTAAAACCCCCTATAAAAGAGAAATCAGAAATGAAACCTCCTGTAGAAAACAGCAATAAGGAAGAGAAAAAAAATATCTCTGCCCTCCCCGGATTCCCGGCAGAGCAACTAAAAGAATTACCTGCTTCCGCAGAAGAACCTTCTGCAGCTGAATCTCGCTTGATTGTGGCACTTAAACCTGAAGAGTTATACAAGACCGCCTATAGCGATTATCTCAAGGGAAGTTTTCAACTGGCTATCACAGGATTCCGGGATTACATAGAAAAATATCCTGATACCGGGCTTGCAGGAAGCTCCCAGTACTGGATAGCAGAATCCTATTACAGCATGAGTGATTATGAGATGGCAGTATCGGAATTCAATGAAGTTATAAACAAATATCCAAAAAATGCAAAGACCCCAAGTGCAATGCTAAAGATAGCCTACTCAAAAGTCAGATTGAATCAGGTAACTGATGCTATATCTGTTTTTAATGATATTATAAAAAAATATCCGAATTCTGATGAGGCTAGGCTGTCAAAGGAAAGGCTTAAATCAATAAAAAAATGAAGGCTTCAGCCAAAGAATATCTCTGCAATATCATAAAGCCCGAGGTCTACGGTCTTTAGCTTCGCCACAGCCTCCTCAAGGGGCACTGATATGACAGCATTACCTCTTAAAGCAACCATCTTCCCGAACTCCCCGTTATTTATAAGGTCTACTGCCGCAACTCCGTAGCGGGTTGCAAGAACCCTGTCAAAGGCAGTTGGAGAACCCCCCCTCTGAATATGCCCAAGTATGGTAACCCTCGTCTCAAACCCTGTTATCTTTTCAATCTCTTTTCCAATTACATTCCCTACACCGCCAAGCTTAACATGTCCAAAGGCATCTACAGATTCATCCATGGTAACAAACTTTGTCTCTTTTGTAGGGACTGCACCTTCCGCAACAACTATGATGCTAAATCCCCTTCCCCTCTTATGTCTGCTTTTCACAAGTTTGCATATTTTCTCAATCTCAAATGGTTTCTCCGGAATAAGTATGCAATCTGCACCACCTGCAATCCCTGCAACAGTGGCAATCCAGCCCGCATGTCTTCCCATTACCTCAATCACCATTACCCTGTCATGGGACTCTGCAGTTGTGTGCAGTCTGTCAATAGCCTCTGTAACTATATTAACAGCAGTATCAAAACCAAATGTATAGTCTGTCCCTGAGAGGTCATTATCAATCGTCTTTGGAATCCCAACCACTTTAACCCCCATTTCATAAAACTTTTTTGCCACACTAAGTGTGTCTTCTCCGCCAATTGTAATCAAGGTATCAAATCCAAATTTTTTTATATTGGACATTACCCGCTGGACATCATCCTCTTTTTTGAAAGGATTGCTTCTGGAAGTCCCGAGAATTGTCCCTCCTTTGGGAAGTATGCCTGATACAGAAAAATTTGTAAGAGGCTCTACCTCACCATTAATCAGCCCTAACCAGCCCCTTTTAATGCCAATTATACTGTATCCATACTTATATCCCCTTTTTACTACCGCCCTGATAACCGCATTTTCCCCGGGGCAGTCACCACCACCTGTCAATATTCCTATTTTCATACTTATTGCCCTCCTACTGGTCTCCAAAGCTTATGCCAATCATCTTCGCCGTTCTGATATAGCTACTATCCGTGGCAACCTTCTTCTGCCTTCCTATGGCTTCTCCCAGAGGAACGGCTATAATTTCAGGTGTCCTCAATGAGACCATTTTACCAAAATCTCCTTTTGCAACCAATTGAACAGCCTCTGCACCAAATCTGGTAGCAAGGATTCTGTCAAACGGGGACGGACTCCCACCCCTCTGGATATGCCCAAGCGTGGTAACCCTCGTCTCAAACCCTGTTATCTTTTCAATTTCATCCGCTACTTTGTTTCCTATGCCACCAAGTCTTATGGGCTCTGTAGTGTCAGCCACGAATCTTTTTACTACAACATCTCCGCCTTTCGGCTTTGCACCTTCTGCCACCACAATAATACTGAAGTGTTTCCCCTTCCCTTTTCTTTCGTAAATCTTCTTAAGTATCTCATCATAATTAAATGGTATTTCTGGAATGAGTATTATATGAGCACCGCCTGCTATCCCTGAATGAAGTGCTATCCAGCCTGCATTTCTACCCATTACCTCCACAATCATCACCCTGTGATGAGACTCTGCTGTAGTGTGTATTTTATCTATCGCTTCGGTAGCAGTAAGAATAGCAGTATCAAATCCAAATGTTACATCAGTAGCAGAAAGGTCATTATCAATCGTCTTTGGAATCCCAACAACAGGGACACCCTTTTTAAAAAACTTGTGGGCAATTTCCAGTGTCCCGTCACCTCCAATCACTACCATAACATCAATACCATTAGCCTTTATATTCTTAATTACTATATCCGAGATATCGCTATAAACCTTTTTCCCATTGACAATTGTATAATAGTTAAAGGGATTAACTACATTGGAGGTACCGAGTATTGTGCCTCCCCTCGGCATTATTCCTGATACATCTTCCAATGCAAGCTCTTTTATTTCATTATTTACTAATCCATAGTAACCGTCAATTATGCCGAGAACTTCCATTTTATACTGCTGAATTGCTGTTTTTACTACTGCCCTGATAACGGCATTAAGACCAGGGCAATCACCACCACCTGTCAAAACTCCTATTTTCATAGCCACCCCCCTAAATATGAACAAAGACTTATTAGCCACAGATGAATACAGATTTTTTTGACTGACAACTGACAACTAACAACTAACCACTGACAACTGTTGTAAATAGTAAGTTGTGAGTTGTAGGTTGTTAGTTATTCTGTGTTTATCTGTGAAAATCTGTGGCTAAATTTTATATCTTTTTCATCAAAAATACCAGCCCCATTATAAACCACACCATGGTAGCCACCTCAGCATCTCCAAAATTATTTTCAAACATCCCTGCTATATGAAATCCGATAATAGCCCCAAGCCCCCCCAAAACTACAGAAGTGCTGAGTGCTGAGTGCTGAGTGCTGAGTTTAAGTTTTAAATTCCGATATATCCTAAACCCCTCCTTAAAGAAGACAATCCATATCCATAAAAAGGCTGTCAGCCCTAACATCCCGTGTTCGGCAGCCTGGGTTAAGATATTATTATGGGCATGGGCATCTGAACCGGGACTAAATTTATGACTGTATTTACTCCTGTAATCCTGTATTGCCTTACTGTAATTATCCATACCTACACCTGTGAGTGGATGTTTTGTTATCATATCTATTGTGCTTTTCCAGATGTAGAGTCTATCTACATTCTTTGATACATCAAATACACTTTTAAAACGATTTAGAATAGACGACTGAAATAAATATGTAACAGGCACTAAAGTATAGGTAACAACGGATAATATAATCAGTCCAGCCACAAAACTGAGAATAATCCTGTTTTTTATTCTAAACAAAATTATGAAAAATATTACAAACAATGACCCCACCCAGGTATTTCGAGCCATGGATGATATTAGACCGCCAGCTATTAAGATGGTTGAAAGAACATAAAAGATTAATAAACCCCTCTCCTTAATATTGGATAGAAACAGGCTGAAGCTGAGAGAGAAAACCAGCAATAGGTATCCGCCATAAGTCTGGTGATGGCTGAAGAATCCTGCTGATGCCACACCCCCATCAGCCCACTGAACAACCTTTCTCCCTTCAGGTCTTGCAATATCAATGCCCGGGAAGATATGCTGAAGGACACCATAAATAGAAACTATTGATGTAACAACGAGAAGGATATGGACAAGTCTTCGTACCATCTTTATATCTTCAATAAAGGTAAGCACTGCAAAAAATGTAAGGGCAATCCAGAGTTTACTTATTGATTTCAGGCTGTAGATAAAATCAATGCCAAATAAGACGCCGATAAAAACCGCACAGAAGTATGCAAAAAATGGATAATTCAGGGGGGTTTTAGCAAAGATAAATCTTCTTTCTGTAATCATCAAGGCTGTCCATGATAAAAGTATAATGGATAATGCGGCTTGGGTGGCTGATATGGAAAGCGGGGAAAATAAGGCGAGGGAGTAGAATCCAAAGTTTACAGCCCTTCTAAAAAGAAGTAAAACCCCTTTATTATTCATGATATAATGGCAATGTTTTTTTATAGTATACCTCAAAAAATGAAAAAATCTATAATATATGCAATCGCCCTATCTTTATGTCTCACAACAATGGCAGAGGCATCCTCTTTGTATCTCCCGATAAATAGCAGGATGAGTGAGCTGGTTGAAAAGATGTCCCTGCTCACCAACATGCCATCTGCCAAAAAACCTTATCCACTTGAACTGATTTTTAAATATGCCGAAGGGATAAGGGATTCCCATCCAATCCTTTATGAAGAAATAGAAAGGGAGTTCATACGGCTTTATGGTAATACTATGAACAGGGAGAGGATTACCCTCAGCCTAAGGGGTTCAAACAATACAGTAAAATCCATTCCAAATAGTCATGGTCTTTCAACTGATAGTCCATATTTTATTGAGGCAACATATCTTTATAAACCGGGTAGATATATTCAACTCTCCCTTGATGGGAGTCTTTATCAAAAAAATAACAATCCTAAGATTGCTACTAACAATACCTACATTGCGACTGGATGG
>MHDI01000079.1:0-27251 GCA_001804915.1 Nitrospinae bacterium RIFCSPHIGHO2_02_FULL_39_82
TAGGGTTTCTTTCGAAACAAAGCTTCCAACGGCAATGGTTGTGAGAAGATATTTAGAAAGATCAAAGAACACTTTCCCAACCTCTTTGCGTCTTTCTCTGTTCTTCATCATTTGCAGTTAAGCTTATACCTTTCTGTAAGTGGTGTCAAGAAACTACGATTAGGACTACGATTAGGACTGTCAAGCCAAAATAGAAATGTCCTATTATGATGTTTCTGTTAATAATGTCTCTCTCATATCTTTATGATGATAACGATTAATAACAGGATACCTTTTCCAAGGATGATTCTTTGGAGGTATACACATTTTGCTGTTACAGAAACTACGAATAGAAGTGTGTAACGAGATTTTTTAAGGAGGTTTGCCATGAGACATTCAGGTAAAGTTATTTACAGGTTGCTTATCATTGGGGTCTTCTTGATGGCTTTGCTGGTAGGGTGCGGTGGAGGGGGTGGGCAAAGTTCTGAGCAAGGAAATAACTCAATCATCAGTGGTAACAAAGCAGTTTATGACCAGATAATTAGTGAAACAGGTGATGATGGCAAATCATCTTTTACTTCTGGCGACGGTCAGGTCTATACAGTATCATTAGTTGATGAAGCCGGAAATCCTGTCAAAAATATAAATGTACGATTTGCCAAATCAGATAAACAGTTAATTGTAGTAACAGAAGGAACTCAGAATTACTATCCTGGTTATTATGCCCAATCTTTAACACAGGGGTCTAAAACAAAGGTTTCTAAAGATACTTCTTTATCAAACCACATACAGATAGTCTTGAAAAATATTGCTACCACAGCTTTATCTGAGATGACAAGTAGTGTAAGTGATCTTATTACTCTCATTCCAGATGTTACTGAAACATTTGAAAATATACCCAACGATATTGTTGATGCAAATATGTCATATATATTGTATTGTATGAATAAATCGGATTTTGAAAATTGGGCGAATACTGTTTTAGGAGGGGCAGCTACTATAATTGGATTACTTGTTGATGCTGCTGGTGCGAGTGGGATTGGTTCAATAGCGGCTGGATATTCATTAGGTGTAGGAACAGATGAAATTATATTAGCATTGTCAGAAAAGTATTATGGCAGTGATACTACTTCAAAGAGATATATCGCATGGTATCCCTTTATTACATTTATTTGGTTTGAAAATTTGGGAAGTTGCTCGCAGGTTTCATCAACAACACCTGAAAGAAACAATATAATTTCCCATACACCTTCTTTATCGAATGAAAGTGTAATATCTCAAGGTAATGACCAATTTTTACTGTTTGATTACTCCGATGATGATGGAGATATAGATAAGATTATCATGAGACAAAGAACGCCATCTGGGAGTCAAACGGAAAAAGTATTTAATAACAGTGAATTAAATATTAGTGGTTCTTCTGGTCAAGTAAAATATAAATGGGTTAATCCTACAAATGAATATGGCATCTTTAAAATTACGATACCGGCTAAAGATAAAACAGGAAATCAAAGTAATGAAATATTCGTTGAAGTTATACAGCCAAATCCAGTTCAACCAAATTTAAAAATGCCGTTAGACTCAAGTAAATCATGGTATCTAACGATTCAGGCAGGTGGTATTTCATGTTGTTGGAAAAACTCCGATGGCACAACATGGATTGATAAATATCATAAAGGCAATGGTTATTACTCATTAGATTTTGATGATATTACTAAACAAGATGGACAGTTAACTGATGTGAAAGTATTTGCTTCAGGAAGCGGTAAAGTTATTGAGGCAGATGGCACATCAACAAATTACTGTAATACTTCTACAGCAAGTTGGGGTTATACTGTATTAATTGATCATGATTACCCCTATGATGGTACAGGTTATACAACTAGGTATGCACATCTTAAAAATCCTCCATTGGTTTCTGTTAACAATGATGTTACACAGGGGGAAGAAATCGGAATTATGGGTGATACTGGATCAAGTTGTGGAACCCATTTACATTTCCAAATATCGTACAATAATAGTAGTAAAAAAGATGAATCAGCCCTTGCTGATATAAAACTTGGTGGTATAAAAGTTGTAAATTACAAGGCTGGGAACTATTATCCACCCTCAGACATTACAGGTTCAGCCCCATCCGCGCCCACAGGTGTATCAGCATCAGCAGGTGATGGACAAATAACAATAAGCTGGAGTTCTGTATCAGGGGCAACATCATATAACATCTACTGGTCAACGACATCAGGAGTTACCAAAACCACAGGCACAAAGCTTGCAGGCGCAACGAGTCCATACACGCATACAGGCAGGACAAACGGAACGACCTATTACTATGTCGTAACAGCAGTAAACAGTTATGGAGAAAGTAGTGAATCAAGTCAGGTGAGTGGGACACCCCAATCCACATCAGTTACATCATTTTCAGATGATGCGGAAAATGGGACGGGAAATTGGACAGCAGATTCACCATGGGGAACTACTACATCTACCTATCATAGTGGAAGCACATCATTTACTGATAGTCCATCAGGGAATTACAGCAACAGCACTAATGCATCACTAACCTTAACCAATTCAATAACTCTCTCTTCAACCGGGAGTCCGACTCTTACATTTTGGCATAAATATTCAACTGAATCAGGTTATGATTACGGCTATGTAGAGATTTCAACAAATGGTGGGACAACCTGGACACACTTGGCTTCCTATAATGGAACATTGAGCACATGGACTCAGGTCTCTATAAGTTTAAGCAGCTATGCAGGTCAATCAATTAAAATAAGATTCAGGTTACAAACGGATGGCGGTGTTGTTGATGATGGCTGGTATATAGACGATATTGTAGTGTCACCAATAGCCATAGACTCAGCACCTCCTGCACCTACAGGCGTATCTGCCACTGCTGCCGATAGTCAGGTAACAATCAGTTGGAGCAGTGTTTCAGGTGCGACATCATACAATATCTACTGGTCAACAACATCGGGAGTTACCAAAACCACAGGCACAAAGATTACAAATGCTACAAGCCCATATTCACATACTGGTTTAACTAATGGAACAACTTATTATTATGTAGTAACGGCGGTGAATGGTTATGGGGAAAGTAGCGAATCAATAGTGACCCTCTCGGTTCCTCGATCAGTATCTACCAAAAAGGTTATTTTTGTAACTAATAGAGACGGAAATTGGGAGGTTTATTCTGCTAATCCTGATGGCTCAAGTCAGACTAATTTAACAAACAATTCAGCCATTGACCGCTTACCGGCCATTTCTCCCAATCGTGATAAGATTGCCTTTGTTTCCGACAGGGATGGCAACGAAGAAATATATGTTATGGGCATTGATGGAAGTAACCAGATCAGACTAACCAATAATTCAAGCAAAGACTACTCCCCTGCATGGTCACCGAACAACTCCAAGATTGTCTTTGTTTCGGAACGAGATGGCAATAAAGAAATATATGTTATGAATGTAGATGGGACAAGTCAGTTGCGGTTAACTTCCAACACAAGCGATGATTATCTCCCCACATGGTCACCGGACAGTTCCAAGATTATATTTGTATCTGAGATAGACGGCAACAATGAAATATATGTTATGAATGCAGATGGATCTCAACAAACTAATCTAACAATAGATTCAGGGACCGATGGCATCCCCTTCTGGTCACCTGACGGGCAAAAAATAGCCTTTGTCTCAAATAGGGCAGGAGACTATAATCTTTATACCATGAACACAGATGGAACAGAACTTCTAAAGTTAACAGGCACTGCCGCTGACAATGTAGGGTGGTATGCCTGGTCGCCCGATGGTACGCGTATCGCTTTTGATAGTGAAGCAGACGGTGACCCCGAAATTTATGTGATAGATAAAGATGGGACGAACCAAATACAGCTTACCAATAATACTGCCTCGGATACATTTTCTTCCTGGACTTGGAATGGAACCAAGCTTGTTTACCTTTCCGACAGGGATGGCAACAATGAGATATATATCATGGATCCAAATGGCAAGAATCAAATCAATATAACAAATAACCCTGGAGATGATACAAGCACTTCTGCATCACCAGTCTATCAAACAGGGGGAGGCTGCTTCATTGCCACGGCAGCTTACGGCTCGTATCTTGACCCGCATGTAATTGTCCTGAGAGAGTTTAGGGACAACTACCTCCTGGCAAACTCCGTAGGAGAGGCTTTTGTGACACTCTATTATAAGGTGTCGCCGCCGATTGCGGAGCTTATAGTAGCACACAAATCTTTAAAGATACTCACGAGAACGGCCCTGACACCTGTAGTTTATAGTGTGGAATATCCAAAGGTATTCATGCTTATCGTTCTGTTGGCGGCTGGATTATCGCTGGTCTATCTTGGAAGAATCAGAGTGAAAAACAGATGATGTAAAGCAATTTCCTATCTATATCTAATCTTAAAGAGCAAGACAATCATCACAAGTATAAGAGTAATGCCATTTCCAATAATTATAGGGGGCTCTTTCAGTAAGATACCGTAGAACAGCCATAATAAAACACCAGCCATAAAGATAATATACATCAGCAGTGAAATGTCCTTTGTATGTTTTGTCTTTACGATTTTAATTACCTGCGGTAAAAAGGAAATGGTTGTAAGAGCGGCAGCCAATAGCCCTGCTATATTTATTAAATTAAATTGCATATGGTAAATAGTTTTTATTTCACTGGCTTTTCAATCTCCATAAAGATGTTGCCCTTCTTGAATATCCTGACATCGCCAGTTGATTCCGATATCACGATAGCCATAGCATCTGTTACTGATGTGATTCCTGCCGCTGCCACATGACGGCTGCCGAGACCGTGGGGAAAATCCTCTTTTTCAAGGGCAGCGGAGAGATGTCTCCCTGCTGCCATTACAACACCATCTTCCCTTATTACAAAAGCCCCGTCAAGGGCAGAAAATTCCCTTATTGTCTCTCTTAATGCAGGGTCCATTATATTCCTCTCCTCCTCAGGATAGCCCTGAAATGGATTTATAATCATCTGTCTTGAAAGCTGTAATACCTTTTCATGGTCTCCAATCACAAATATGGTCCCAACTGGCTTACCTTCCCTCCCCTGTCCTGCCAGTTCCAGCGATAGATTCAATACCACCTCAAACACCTCGGGCTTTAGGTTTTCGGCAATATCCGGGACACTGCTGGATGTAAGTATTTCAAATTCCTTGCCTATATCAACCACTACAATGCTGTCAAAAGAGCCTATCTTGCGGGTTCCCGCAACACATACAATTTTATCCCCATCTTTAACCAAACCTGAAGATAATCCCTTCATAACTGCAATTTTTATTAACCCTATACGGCTAAACTCCACATTTGGTATATCTATTATATTTCTATCTATTCCAACCTGTTTGTGAAGTATATCCTCATTTTTTGTTACAAATATAATTTCCTCCTTTTTTGACAATTCCTTCAGAAGCTTGTAATCACTTATCAAATCTGCATATAGAAATATGTTTTTTGCATTTATCCCTGAATAGATACTATTTGCCGATTCTAAAAATATCTTATTCAGTGCCTGTATTGATTTACCTTTTTTCCCTTTTTGTCCGGTCATAATAAAGTGTCAGATAATTTCTGTTCCCCCTTTCCTTTCTTCCCCAATATTTGATTCAATATCCTTTCCCTTATAAGAGACTCTCTTTTTGGACCTATCTTTTATAATAAAACTTTCATCCAGTGCAAAAAACGAATCAGCAGATTCCTTCATGACTTCTGATACTGTCTCCGGATACCCCCACAACTCCGTCTTACAACCCCTCGATTTTAAATACCAGAGGAGGGGAAGGTAGTCCTTATCACCACCAACTACTACAATCACATCCAATTTATCTGCCAGTGTTACTGCATCCATGGTAAGAAGACTATCGGCATTCTTAAGAGGTTGTTTTATCTCTCCACCGAGTTCATTCCAGAATTTTTTAAAATCCTCTGAAATCTCCTTATACTGGGGTTTATAATATATTATTCTCGTTATTTCCCTGTCCCCAACAGACTTGAGTATCTTCTTATAGTCTGTCCTCCCACCATATATATTATAACCTGAAAGTTCAATATTCTCAGCATCTATGAAGATGCCCACCTTCTGCGATACAAGATACTTTGTCATAATACCCTCCTAATTCCAAATTTTACAATGCCGTAAAAAAACTTTTTTTGCAGCTCATCAATCTTTTTCTTACATCCAGTGTCTGAATCTAAAACAAAATTTCTCAATTATTTTTTCTATAACAGGTCTTTTTTTCCACTCCTCTATATCAATCCTGCGACAGTTTTGAAGGTCATTTAAAAACATTTCCTTCATCTCCCCCCCGAATTCCCCCCCATAGATAATCGCATTCACCTCTAAATCGTAAATATAACTCCTGTGGTCCATATTATGCGACCCTATAGTACTCCATATTCCATCAATTGTCCCTGTCTTAGAATGAAGAACTTGTCCTTCTCTTTCGTATATCTTCACACCATGTGATAGAAGCCTCGTGTATAACGACCTGCTCGCATATTGAACAACTTTTACATCAGAAATCATGGGGAGTATAAGAACCACCTCAACCCCTCTCTTACACGCATTGGCTATTGTCCTTAAAATTCCCCTGTCAGGCACAAAGTAGGCATTTGTAAGATATATTTCTCCTTTTGCATCCTTAATAGCCTGTATGTAAGCCCTTTTTATTGCCTTCCTCTTTTTTCTCTCCCTGCTTCCAATAATCTGAACCGGTGTATTGCCAACCTCTTTTAAGGGAGGATAGTATTTTCTATCTCCTGTCTCCCACTTCCATGTAGATAAAAATAATTTCTGAAGCTCTCTGACAGCGGGTCCCTCAATCTGTATATGGGTATCCCACCATCCTTTCCCGCCTTCAGCAGGGTCTGCATAATCATCGGCAATGTTTATTCCCCCGGTAAAACCAACCCTCCCATCCACTGCAAGTATTTTTCTATGGTCTCTCCTTATCCATTTCCACCCTTTTTTCCATGGCGCTATTGGATTATATTCCAACAATCTTACATTGTGATTTATGAGAAACTGCAGAAATTTTTCCTCACAATCCATAGACCCTACTGAGTCGTATATAAGATTAACCTCTATCCCCTCTGATGCCTTTTTAGCCAGTATTTTACCAAATTTCCAGCCTGTTTCATCGCTTCTCAGAATGTATGTTTCAAGATTTATAGTGGAAACTGCACCATCTATAGCAGTGAGCATTGCAGGAAAAGCCTCTCTGCCATTCTTAAGGAGAGTTACCCTGTTACCATTTATAATATGCTGATTCCCTAATCCACCTCCTTTCTTCCTTTTCATAATAAGCAATGAGCAATGAGTGAAAAGCAATGAGTAAAAATTGTTCATTGTCTCATTGCTCATTGCTCGTCACTCATTGCTTATTTATTTAACACACTGGGTATTTCCCCTCTGCCAGTTCCATACAAAAATTGGTTATATTTTTAAATTCCTCATTTATAATCCCTTCTGCCTTTTTAGATACAGAGGTCAAAGAAATGCCCTTCCCCAGCACCAGATGTGCAGAGGCTATCTTTGGCTGGTCTATCGGCACACCTATTTGACTGCATAGCCATACATAGATTTCTTTTATACCTTTTACCTCTTTATATATTTCATTGGCAATCTTGTGTGCCAGCATATTATATATTTTACCTACATGACTTACAGGATTTTTTCCTGCCGCTGCTTCTGTCCCCATTGGTCTGTTCAATGCAATAATCCCATTTACCCTGTTTCCCCTCCCCACCTGACCAGAATCTGCATCCTCAGCAGATGTTCCAAGAAGCGAGAGATACATTCCATCTATTCCCCTCCCCTTTTTATCAAGCGTATTCAGATAGATATTTATCTTCCCATTATGGAAAAAATTTCCGGCAAATTCATTGATAGTTTCTATTGCCTCATCCTTTCTTTTAAAATATGTATTTTCACTACCTATATAGCTGCAGATAAAAGGCATTGCAATTGTCATATGAAGTTCTCTGCCATTTCTTAATCCCATAATTTTTATATCTTCACCCGTATCAGGAAAGAGCCTTTTAAACTCCTTTGAATTCAGATAATTCTCTGTCTGAAGCACTACCCGTTCTGTCTCGCTTAAAGGGGCATAACCCACTGCCGCTGAGGTATCATTTGCAACCCTAATCCCACCCTTTGCTTTAAAAATAGCGGTAAGCTCTTCAGACCCCGGGGACAAAACAACACGGTAATTCACATGAGTATCAGGGTTTACAAAACGGAGATTTTTCTTCATCCACTTTTTTGCAGCATTTATCGCTATAGTATTTACAGCTATCCTCTTTCCGCCTACCTCCCTTGTAGCCCTGTCGCCAATAATCAACTCCATTGGTTTCGTTACCTCACCTCCGCCCAGTCTTTTATTTGTCCCGCCTGCAACTAAAAGCCCTTTATCAATATTATGGTGCATAATATCTCCGAAGGACCTGATATATTCCTGACTGAGGGCAACCGAGATTTCATCCGCTATCGCATCACATATATAGTCGGGATGCCCCAGCCCCTTCCTCTCTACAATCTCAATCTGCTGTTCAGATACAGGAATATTCTTTATACTCTCAATAACTATGTTTCGCATAATTCAGATATTCAGCCATGAGCCTTTATCTGACAGACAACTGACGGCTGCAAGAGGTTTACAGATATACTAACTTTTATAACATTGACCTGTCAATATTATTTGACTTATAATAAGAATCTGTATAAGATTATAGTTCAAAGTTTGTAAAGTCTATATACTTATAACTTTATGAACTTTATACTTTATAAAGTTTATAACTTATAAGGAGGTATTTTTATGGCATGGGAAGATTTTCAGATGAAAAGGGGTCCCGGGGGGCAATACGAGATGCCCCAGTTTAAGATTCCAAAGATAAATCTGCCTAAGATAAAATTCTCTGTTTCTTTAATAATACTCATCATCGCAGCACTTTTGCTAATATTCGGCGGGTATTATATTGTGGAACCTGATGAAAAGGGTGTTGTCTTAAGATTCGGCAAATATGTGAGGACTACAGACCCCGGTTTCCATTTAAAGTTTCCGCCGCCTGTGGAGAGGGTCTATACGCCGAAGGTAACAGAGGTTAAGAGGACAGAGGTGGGATTCAGGATTGAAGACCCGGGTCCGCCTGCAAGATACAGGGATGTCCTTGAGGAATCACTCATGCTTACAGGGGATGAAAACATAATTGACCTGGATGTAGTCGCCCAATACAGGATAATAGACCCTGTCAAATATCTCTTTAATGTGAGGGGACCTGCAAACACGGTAAAGGCAGGTGCTGAGGCTGCGATAAGGGAGATTATCGGCAAATATAAAATAGATGAGGCACTGACTGAAGGCAAATTCATGATTCAGGAGGAGACAAGGGCTTTGCTTCAGAAGATACTTGATAGATATGATTCGGGTCTTCAAATAGTAGCCTTTCAGCTTCAGGATGTCCACCCCCCACAGCAGGTAAGGGATTCATTCAAGGATGTAGCCAGTGCCATGGAGGACAAAAACAGATTGATTAATGAATCGCAGGGGTACAGAAATTCAGTCATACCCGAGGCGAGGGGAAAGGCATCGCAGATTATAAAGGTATCACAGGGTTATAAGGAAGAGAAGATAAACCATGCAAAGGGTGATGCAGAGAGATTTACATCAATACTTCAGGAATACCGCAAGGCAAGAGATGTAACACGGAAGAGGCTCTACATAGAGACAATGGAAGATGTTCTTGGGAGCATAGATAAATATATTATTGAAGGAAAATCAGGTGTCCTGCCGCTTTTGCCTCTGGATAAAATCAGGGGTCTGGGGTCAAAGGTCAAAGGTCAAGAGGAGGAGAGATAATGAAAAACATTTTATTGATAATTTTTGGGGCACTGCTGATTTTCTTTATTTTCCTTAACCCTTTCTTTATTGTAATGCAGACAGAGCAGGTAGTTCTTACCCAGCTTGGCAGACCGATTAAAACTATCTATGAGCCCGGTCTTTACTTCATGGTACCCATACTTCAGCAGACCCGCTTCTTTGATAAGAGGATATTAGATTATGACGCTGCATCAGCAGAGATACTGACCAAGGATAAAAAGAATCTCCTTGTGGACAACTATGCAAAATGGAGGATAATAGACCCGTTAAAGCTCATGATAACGGTGAAAGATGAGATAGGGGCGCAGGCAAGACTTGACGATATTATTTATTCGGAGCTCAGGATAGAGCTTGGACGGCACAGCCTTCACGAGGTATTATCGGAGACAAGGGGAGAGATTATGGAAATGGTAACGAAAAGAACTAATGAGAAATTCACTGACTACGGAATAGAAGTAAGGGATGTAAGGATAAAGCGGGCAGACCTGCCGCCTGAAAATGCAAAGGCAATATACGGAAGGATGAAGGCAGAGAGGGAGAGGATTGCAATGCAGTATCGCTCAGAGGGGCAGGAAGAGGCAACAAAGATAAGGGCAGAGACAGACAAAGAGAAGGTTATACTCCTGGCAGAGGCATATAAAGAGGAGCAGAAAACAAAAGGTGAGGGAGATGCACTCTCTATAAAGATATATGCTGATGCTGTTCAGTCAGACCCTGAATTTTATACATTTGTCCGCTCACTGGAGGCATACAAGAAGTCTTTGAAAGATAAAACTACAGTTATTTTATCTCCAGAATCAGAGTTCTTAAAATATTTTAGAACACCAAAGTAGAAGAAGGCGAAGAGGTTACTGAAACTATCCGGGGATGAAATACATTGAGAATAGCGTAATTTGATACTCTAATACTTTAAGACTTCGGGGCTTCAGTACTCTCCTCTTCCTGAGAGAGTTTTGCAGTGGTTTCAACTTCATTCTCTATTTCTTTTGATGCCTTTTTAAAATTTTTTATACCCCTGCCAAGCCCTGCACCAATCTCAGGAAGTTTACCGGCACCAAAAATTATCAGAACAATAACGAGAATAACTATTAACTCAGGCATCCCTATTCCAAACATAAAACCCTCCTTTTTAAGCCACAGATTAAAGATAGTTAATAGTCGTTAGTAGATAGTAGATAGTAAAAAAACTATTCACTATTCACTTGTCTTTTAATCTGTGTTTATCTGTGTCCATCTGTGGTTAAAATTATACTATCTCCATCATGTCGTGTCAATTTTTTCAGTCTTCAATTCTTCAGTCTTCATCTTTTCAAAAGCCTTATTCACTATTCTTATCAATCCAGATTCAACCCCTTTTTCTCTGCCTCAGATTCCAGAAGGTCTATCCCTGTAAGAATATTCTTGAGAGGTATTCTTACTTCATGGGAAACACCAAGGGCTATTTGCCCAATTCTGTAAGCCTTTTCATATACTCCTCTGCCTTTCTTTCCATCCCTTTCTTTTCAGTTATATCCTTTATGTAATAAACTACCTGCTCCACCCCCCCTTTTTCATTCCTCACGGGGAATATAGATATTTCAAATTCGTGATAACCATCATTCAATTCCTTTGAAACAGAATAACTAACAGGGTCTCCTCTATAAAATGTATAAATCGCCCTGCAATCCTTACACATGTTTTCTCTGCCTGCAAGGGCACTATAACACCTCCTGCCTATAAAATCCAAAGGAGAGACTCCTAAATACCCTGTCATACCTCTGTTTATCTCCTGTATAGTAAAATTCTTATCTATAAGGCAGATACCATCGGTTATTGCATCAAAGATTGCCTGCAGCTTGAAATTGGAATTTTTAATTATCTCCATCATCTTCTTATCCTTTGTAATATCCCTCATCACCGACCTTGTACCAATGGGTCTTCCTTTCCTATCATATATAACTGCGGCATTTATACTTACATCTATTACCCCGCCATCCTTTTTTACAAACTGGAGTTCAAGCCCTTTTATATTTCCCTCATTAAAGAGTTTGTTCATAGCCTTCTTCCCTGTTTTCCTTGATTCCTCAGTCTGAAAATCCAATATTGAATTACCTATCAATTCCTCTTTTGAATATCCCAAAATGTCAGCCTCTGTCCTGTTGCAGTCCACTATTATTCCTTCTGTGTTTATTGTATGATACATATTAGGGGCACTTTCATAGAGGTCACGGTATTTCATTTCAGACTCCTCCAGTTTTATCTTCAAGCCGTCTATCTCTTTTAATGCCATGTCTAAGTTCATAAAATCACCTTTTAAAATATGCAGTCTATTTTAAAATACATCCAATTTTTTAATCTGTCAAGCACCTAATGATTTGTGAATGAGGATTGACAATTGACGATTGATGACTGATAATTAAAATTAGAAATAATAAATTGCAATCTACAGGAGGAGATAGATATGCCTGAACTCAGAAAAGACCCCATTGTTGGAAGATGGGTTATTATATCAACTGATAGAGGAAAAAGACCTACAGATTTTACCGTTCCGCCGCCAAAGGAAAATAACAGGTTCTGTCCCTTCTGTTATGGTAATGAAGATAAAACCCCGTCAGAAGTCCTATCCTATCGCCAGAATGCTTCACAGCCAAATACACCTGGCTGGAAGTTAAGGGTGGTCCCAAATAAATTCCCTGCCCTCCAGATAGAGGGCGGGCTTAATAGGGTTGGTGAGGGTATATTTGACAAAATGAATGGTGTAGGCGCCCATGAGGTAATTATAGAAACACCTGACCACAAAGCAACCCTGGAAAATATGCCTGAAAAAGCTATTGAGGATATATTCTGGTCCTTCAGAGACAGAATCATGGATTTAAGGAATGACAGGAGGTTCAAATACATCCTTATATTTAAAAACCATGGACAGGAGGCAGGGGCATCCCTCGAACACACCCACTCACAACTCATCGCCTTACCAATTATTCCAAAACTGGTAGGTGAGGAACTCGATGGGGCGCTGAGCCATTACAAATTTAAGGAGAGGTGTATATACTGCGACATCGTAAGGCAGGAGTTATTTGATGGAAGTCGTATTATAAGCGAAAACCTTGATTTCATTGCCATCGCACCCTTTGCGCCGAGATTCCCCTTTGAGACATGGGTTCTCCCAAAGGCACATGATTCATCTTTTGAAGATTCTCAGAAACACAAATTTGAGTTTCTATCAGGGATATTAAAGGACACCCTTTTAAGGATGGGAAATATACTTAACCATCCACCCTATAATATGGTAATACATACATCCCCACTTGCAGAACAACATAATGAATATTATCACTGGCATATAGAGATAATGCCGAAATTGACCCATGTGGCGGGATTTGAGTGGGGGACAGGATTTTATATAAACCCCACCTCTCCTGAAACAGCAGCAAAGTATCTGAGAGAGGCAGAGATATAAACCTGATTAACCATTAGATATGAAAATTTTAATTGCATCACCAGAGATAGTGCCGTTTGCAAAGACAGGTGGATTGGCAGATGTAACGGGGGCACTGCCAAAGGCGCTTCAGAGACTCGGCGAAGATGTTACAGTCATAATGCCAAAGTATCAGATAGTGGAGGATAAAAAAAATAATCTTGAGTATGCAGGCAAAAAAATACATGTCCCCATATCAAATAGGATTGAAGAGGCAAAAATTTACAAAGGCTATATAAATAGTCACCAGTCACCAGTCACCAGTCACCAGTCAGTAGCAAATAAAAAAATACCGGTATATTTCATTGATAAGAAGGAATATTACGACAGGGAGTATTTATACGGAACACCACAGGGGGATTATCCTGATAATGCAGAAAGATTCATATATTTTGCAAGGGCTATTATTGAAACCTGCAAAACAATAGAACTAAGACCTGATGTTATCCATTGCAATGACTGGCAGACAGGAATGGTTCCTGTCTATTTGAAAACTCTATACAAAAACGACCCTTTCTTTAAAGATACAGCAACTGTCTTCACTGTCCATAATCTTGGCTATCAGGGGTTATTCTGGCATCTTGATATGCATTTGGCAAATCTGGGCTGGGACATATTTACCCCTGAGGGAATAGAATTTTATGGAAAAATAAATATCCTCAAGGGGGGGCTTGTATTTTCGGATATAGTAACAACCGTCAGCAAGACCTATAGCCTTGAAATACAGACGGAGGAATATGGCCATGGTCTTGAAGGGGTATTAAGAAAAAGGAAAGATGACCTTTACGGTGTGATAAACGGGATTGATTATGATGATTGGAATCCCCTAACAGATGGCTATATAAAGGCAAAGTATTCCAAAGAGAATCTATCCGGAAAATGGGAATGTAAGAAGGAACTTCTCAAAATTTATGGGCTCACGCCTTCTAAAGAGATACCGGTCATAGCAGTAATATCCCGCCTGGCTGACCAGAAGGGGTTTGACCTCATAGCAGATATTATAGATGACCTTATGAAATTTGATGTTCAGTTTGTACTGCTTGGCACAGGAGAAGAAAAATACAATACGCTCTTTGAAGATATCGGAAAGAGATACCCTGCAAAGACAGTGATAAAGATTGGTTTTGACAATACACTGGCACACAAGATTGAGGCAGGTGCCGATATGTTTCTCATGCCTTCAAGATATGAACCCTGTGGGCTTAATCAGCTTTACAGTTTTAAGTATGGAACTATACCTATTGTGCGGGCAACAGGTGGTCTGAATGATACGGTTGAAAATTATAACCCTGTAAAAAGGACAGGAAATGGATTCAAGTTTTCAGAGTATTCATCAAATGCACTGTTTTCCACTATCAAAAAGGCAATAGAGATTTACAGAGATTTCTCCCTGTGGAACAGATTAATGATAAATGCCATGAGTGAGGATTTCTCATGGGACCGTTCTGCAAAAGAGTATGTGGAATTGTATAAGAAGGCAAGGGCAAAAAGAGTGAATGGTGAATAGTGAACAGTAAATAGTTTTTACTAACAACTATTCACTATTAACTACCCACTAATCACTAATTTTATGAGGGCGGTTAAATCACACGGAAGGGAAAGAATAGCTGACATACAAAAAACCAGAGGAGAAGACTGGCTTGAGATTTTAAGTGAGGTCAGCAGGATTGCAAATTCTACTATAGAATTGGAGCCGCGGCTCAATTCTATAGTAGAGGTAATTACAAGACAGACAGGGGCTAATGCATGCTCTACACTCCTTATAGATGAAGAGAGTGGAGACCTGATATTAAGGGCTACAAAGGGGCTAAATCCAATGTCAGTCAACAGGGTCAGGCTTAAAGTGGGAGAGGGAATTACAGGGTGGGCGGCAAAGGAGAGAAAACCCATTGCCCTCAAGAACGCCTCAAGTGACCCTCGCTTTGTCTATTTCCCCGAAACAGAAGAGGAGAAATTTAAATCTGTACTGGCAGTTCCAATCCTGGATAAAAATGATTGTATAGGGGTCATATACACACAGAGCGTCTCTGAAAGGGATTATACTGAAAATGATATAAAGCTCCTGCTCACCATAGCCAATCAGATTTCAGGAATAATAAAAAACGCCCAGCTTTACGATAAGGCAATCCAGAGACTCAGAGAGTTATCCATACTTTATGAGGTCAGTATGGCAATGCAAACCACAGTCAACTTAGACAGGCTTTTAAGAATAATACTGAGCTCTATTACAGTAGGTAATGTCTTTGGATTCAACAGGGCGGCACTCTTCCTCACCAATGAAAGAACAAATACACTGCAGGGAATGATGGGACTTGGACCCGACTCCGGAGACGAGGCGAGGGAAATATGGAGTAAAATAGCTGAAATCACTGACCTCTCGCGATGGCTCATTTCTCAGGGAGATGTACTGCTAAAAAGGGAATCCAACTTTGACGGATTTATAAAAAGCATAAGAATACCCATCAATCCTGAGAATGGTATTCTGGCACTGACTGTTCTGGAGGGAAAGTCCTTCAATATAAAAGATGCACGAAACGACCCGAGGACAAATAAAGAGCTGCTCGATAAATATGGTGTCAATAGCTTTGTAGTAGTTCCAATAATTGCCAGAGACCATGTGCTCGGTGTTATGACTGTTGATAATATATATACGAATAAACCAATAACAGAGGAGGATGTTCAATCCCTTGTGCGATTTACAAGTTATGCAGGACTGGCAATTGAAAACGCAAAAATAGTTACAAAACTGAGGGAGGCAAACAAAGAGATACTCTCTACACAGAAACGGTTGATACAATCGGAGAGGTTATCAGCCCTTGGAGAGCTGGCAGCCGAACTGGCACACGAAATAAAAAATCCACTCGTTACCATTGGAGGATTTGCAAGGAGGCTCTACGAAAAATCAGAATTAAATTTAGAGGAAAAAAACTATAGTCATATTATTATTAAAGAGGTTGAGAGACTGGAAAAACTCCTGAAGGATATACTGAATTATTCAAGAGATATAAAACCAAACTTCTCTGAATACGATATAAATTTGTTAATTGAAAATCTCCTCTCACTTTATGAAAGGACTTTCAGAGACAGCGGTATAGAGGTGAAAAAGGAACTATCAAAAGAGGTTTCTCACATAAACATAGACCAGCCTCAGATAAATCAGGTGCTCATTAATATCTTCTATAATGCAGTAGAGTCTATGATAGATAATGGGGGGGTTATGTCAGTAAAGACAGAATCGCTTACAGGAGAGGAAGGTGTAGTGATAAGGATAAGTGATACAGGGGGTGGAATACCAGTTGAGATTTTAGATAACATATTTAACCCTTTTTTTACAACTAAAAAAAATGGCACAGGACTTGGACTCTCGTTGAGCAGAAAGATTGTGGAGAGTCATGGCGGGACAATAGAGATAGATAACAGGATAGGTGAAGGTGCAACATTTATTGTTAATCTGCCGAGGAGGCAGAAGAACCAATGAGCAACGAGTCTTATTACTCATTACTCATTGCTAATTGTTTTTTGTTAGGAGGTGGATTATGAATAAAAAAAGGATACTTGTGATTGATGATGAGGAAAATATAAGGATACTTTATAAAAAAGAACTGGAGGAGGAAGGATACGAGGTAATTGCAGCATCAGGCTCAGATGAGGCAGAGCTAAAAATGAAAGAAGCTTATCCTGATTTGATTACCCTTGATATAAAGATGCTGGGGACAGATGGAATAAATTTTCTGAGAAAATTAAGGAAAAATGACAAAAACATCCCTGTAGTCATATGCACAGCTTACAGTACATATAAACAGGATTTCGGGATATGGGCATCGGATGCCTATGTAGTAAAATCCTCTGATACTGAAGAACTTAAAGCCACGATAAGAGAAATACTTGATAAGAAGGTATAAAGGACTATTAGTTAGTTGATACTGAAAATGGAAGTGAAAAAAATGTCATTTTTCAGTGTGAATTAGTTATTAGAGGATGTTAAAATTGTTTAGATTTTCTGATATTTTTTTGTTATATTAACAATTGTTAAAGAAACCATTAAGGGAGGTATCTTATGACACGGATTAGGTACTTATTATTAATTTTGATGTTGATATCGGTATATGGTTGTGGTGCCACTGCTGCTACTACCGCCTCCGTAAGTAGCGGAGCAAGCGTATCGGTTTCGTCTAACCCATCATCCCTTTCTACCTATGGAGTAGCCAACATTACTGCTACCGTAAAGGATTCCTCAGGAAATTCTGTTTCCGATGGCACAAGTGTAACATTCTCTATAAACGATTCATCCATGGGGACATTACCCGTCACTACCGCCACAACTTCCAGCGGCGTAGCCAAGGTTACCCTTACCGCAAAGAGTAAAACAGGCACCTTAAAGATAACTGCAACCTCCAGCAATACGAGTGGTTATGTAAATATAACTGTTACCGCCTCTTCCATCTCTGCAATAACCCTTACTGCAAGTCCTTCTTCTGTATCTGTATCCGGGACATCAACCATCACTGCCCGTGTTGTGGATGGTTCAGGTAACGCCGTGGCAGATGGGACATCACTCTCCTTCACTCTGGATACCCCTTCAAAGGGGTCTCTTTCAAGTTCGGGGGCTTTAACCGCCAATGGTGAAGCCTCTATTACCTTTACGGCATCATTAACTGCCAGTGGAACAGTAACTGTAACAGCCACCTCCGACACCATAACAGGAACCATTACAATTACCATTACCGGCGGAATAAGCGGAGGGAGTCTAACAATTTCATCTGACCCCTCATCCGTATCCTCCTCAGGCACATCAACACTGACGGCAACAGTCAAGGACAGTTCAAATAATCTCGTCTCCGGAGTAACGGTGAGTTTTTCACTGGACAGCACAGCAGCATCCCTGTCAAGTTCCACTGCTGTTACAAATTCGAGCGGCATTGCAACGGTTACCCTCACAGGGGGTACTTCTCCTGCAACGGTTACAGCTACTGCAACTGCATCAACCCTGACAGGTTCTACAACAATTACTATCACCCAGATTTCAAGCACAGGGAGCATAACAGTTTCAGCCAGTTCTTCCACCATATCCACCTCCAGTTCAACAACAATATCTGCAACAGTCAAAGACAGTTCAAATAATCCGGTCTCCGGAGCAACGGTGGGTTTTTCATTAAGCAATGAGGCGGCCACCATTTCACCTGCCTCTGCTGCAACAAATGCAAGCGGTGTAGCGACATCAACCATAACATCCGGAACTACCCCAACATCAGTAACCGTAACGGCAGCTGCAACAGTATCCTCGTCAACACTGACCGGCTCTGCAACCATTACTATAGAAGCACCATCTCCGTCCAGTTTAAGTCTTGCCTCAAACCCTCCTTCTATTACAGTTCAGGGCACTTCAACAATAACAGCAACGGTTAAAGATAGCAATAATGACCCTGTTATTGACGGAACATCTGTAAGTTTTTCATTGAGTTCATCTACCTATGGAAGTCTTTCCAATGAATCCACGACGACGGCCGGTGGAAATGGAACGGCAACAACCACATTTACCGCAAGCAACAGTGCAGGTACCGTTACTATCACTGCAATGGCCGGCAATGTCAGCAGTACTATTGCACTTACAGTTACACCCGCCTCTGCGGGAAGCATCCAGTTTGTATCAGCTACCCCACAGGTTATAGGTCTAAAGGGCTCAGGGCAGACTGCAAGTTCTACAATTAAATTTCTTGTAAATGATATCAATGGTAATCCTGTTGCAGATGGAACTGCTGTAAACTTCACAATAAGGGGACCAGGTGGTGGCGAATACATCGGCGAAGCAGACGATACACTTGCCACTGCCACAGGTTCAACGGTGAGCGGCAATGCAACTGTAATTTTAAACAGTGGAACGGTAGCAGGACCTGTTACCGTAACAGCCTCAACAAATATCAATTCAGGCACAACGACAACCATCTCCTCTAATACAGATGCAACTACAACAACAATATCTGCCACCTCTACATCGGGTTTCCCGGCTACAGGCAGGATAAGGATTGATAATGAGTTAATAGATTATACAGGCAAGACAGGAACAACCTTTACCGGTTGCACCAGAGGGGTATCATCAACTACCGCTGTGAGTCATATAAGTGGTGCAAAGGTATATAATCAGGATACCATATCATCTTCTGCCACCCAGATATCCATCGGTGGAGGGGTTCCATCAAATACCCACTGGAATCTATCTACATCCAAATTTAATCTTCCCGGCTTTAGTTGGTCAAATATTGAGGCTACTATAAGTGTTTATATGGCAGACAGGTTTGGCAACTATAATGTATTAACAGGGACAGCTACTTCCTTCTATACAGAAGGGGGGGCAATAGACAGACAGGGGATAACTGATAGTACGGGAAAGACATCGGTTATAATAAGGACCCAATCCCCCTCTCCTCAGGATGTTGACCGTGCACAGACCGGTGATGCAATTTCATCTGCATATTTTAATGGTAACAATGAACCATATTATACATCGGGTAGCGTTACCTACAATCC
The DNA here is from genome assembly GCA_001804915.1 of Nitrospinae bacterium RIFCSPHIGHO2_02_FULL_39_82. Lineage (GTDB taxonomy): Bacteria > Nitrospinota > Nitrospinia > UBA9942 > UBA9942 > PLOWO2-12-39-15. The sequence goes on from MHDI01000079.1 coordinate 19,876, forward strand.
GAGGGATGGGTGGGTAACAGTTCTCGCAACCACTTCAGGAGAAGAGGAGTTTGCCGATGAAAATGTCAATGGTCTTTTCACCCGCTCCTATGCCACAACTATCTGCCCCTATGGTTACATCTGCGAATGTGATGGCGGTGTAACAAATGGTGACCCCACTACAACCGTTAATGCTGGTTCCCAGTGTCCCAGCAGCGAGAAGAGGTCAGAGGGCTTTAAAGACCTCGGTGAACCATTTTATGATGTTAATGACGATGGAACAAGGGATGATGGTTTAACAAGCGGAAAACCATTTGAGCTATATATAGACGCCAATGGAAATGGACAATATGACACACCTAACGGCATGTGGGATGGTCCTGACTGTGAGGGTTCAACATGCGAAAGAAACAAGACAATATGGAAAGAAAGCAGGTTGGTCTTTAGTTATGGGACTCCTCAATTTTATCCTTTGCCAGATGCAAACAACTGCTATAATTTGATTTCTGAGAATCCTGCCTGCAGCGCAACCTTTGCTTCAGGTAGCTTCGCTGTTGCCCCGGTAAGTATAGCCAAGGGTGCCTCTGGCTCATTTACAGTAATAGTCGGAGATGCTAACTTAAATCTTCTTGAAGGCGGAACTACAATAACTGCAACGGCATCTGCTGGAACTCTAATAGGAGGAACATACACCGTCCCTGATGCCCTTTCAAGGGGACCTACAAGATTGACTTTTTATGTAGATATTTCTGCAACGGAAACGAAGACTTCAACAACTGTTACTGTTACAGTTACCAATTCTACGCGGGGGCTTACAAGCAGCATTTCTGTTGCAGTGCCAATTATTTAGTTGATACTGAAAACTGGAAAGGAGATAAAACAATTATTTCAAATAATCATTTTAAAACTATATTGATTCCGGTAGATAATTCCGAGCATTCCAATTATGCAATTGATGTCGGGATATCTCTGGCAAAAAAATTCAACTCCACCCTTGTCGGAAATCATGTCTATGCCGCAAGACTCCACGACCAGAGATTTGTCCAGATGGAGAGCGGGCTTCCCCCCGCATATCAGAAACCTGAAGAATTGGAACGGCAGAGAAATATCCATGATTCCCTGATAACAAAAGGATTGCAGATTATATCAGATTCCTATCTTGACCAGTTTGAAATGAGGTGCCGGCAGGCAGGTGTCCCCTTTCAAAGAAAGGCTTTAGAGGGAAAGAATTATGCCCAGATTGTAAAAGATATTAAGGAGAATAACTACAATTTAGTTATAATGGGCGCCCTCGGACTCGGTGCCCTGGACAAAAGCATGGTGGGGAGTGTAACTTCAAGGGTTGCAAGACGGTCTAAAAGTGATATCCTCATTATGAGAAGGCAAGTGGAGTGGGATAGAAAAATTATTGTTGCAGTAGATGGAAGTCCTCAATCCTTTGCTGCCGTGAAGAAATGCGTTCTGCTGTCAAAGGCATTCAATGTCCCTCTTGAGGCAGTGGCTGTATTTGACCCTCAATTTCATATAGTTGCCTTCAGGAGTATTGCGGGAGTCCTGTCAGAAGAGGCAGGGAAGCTCTTTAGATTTAAAGAGCAGGAGAAACTGCATGACGAGATAATTGACAAGGGATTGGAAAAGATATATCAGGAACATTTAGACAATGCAAAAAGGTTAGCAAAAGAGGATGGACTGGATATAAAAACGGTCCTGCTGTCAGGCAGACCTTTTGAAAGGATACTGGACTATCTAAAAAAGGAGAATCCATCCCTTGTAGCAGCAGGTAAAATTGGTTATCATTCGGATAACGGACTTGACCTCGGCTCTGTAACAGAGAATCTCCTGATTCAGTCAACAGCCAACCTGCTAATTGTAACCGGGGGATATACAATAAAATCAGAAAATGGGGGGGGGGAAGATACGAAGGAATTGCCATGGACAAAGGAGGCATTAGCCCGTATGGAGAAGATACCCACTTTTGCCAGGAATATGGCAAAAAAGGCAATAACAGGTTATGCCTTAGAAAATGGATATAAAGAGATAACAGAGGCAGTATTGCAAAAGGCAAGAGAAAAGATGGGGATGTGATATTAACCTACAACTTACAACTGGTTGTAAGTTATAAGTTGTAAGTTATAAGTTGTAAGTTATGATATATATACCAAGACTTATATTCTGGGAGACAACCAAGGGTTGTAACCTGAAGTGTCTTCACTGCAGGGCGATCCCTGAGATGATGACTTCAAGAGAAGACCTCTCTACAGAGGAAGGGTTCAGACTGATAGACCAGATTGTAGAGTTCTCAAACCCGATACTCGTCCTGTCAGGCGGCGAGCCCCTTTACAGAAGAGATATCTTTGACCTGGCAACCTATGGAATAAATAAAGGATTGAGGCTCTCTCTCGCCACAAACGGGACATTGATAGACACCAAGATGGCAGATAAGATAAAAGACACAGGTTTTGCGAGGGTATCAATAAGTCTGGACGGCGGAAATGCCGGGACACACGACAGGTTCAGGGCAATTACGGGTTCTTTCAATAAGGCAATTGAAGGGCTTAAATATTTAATAGAGCGCGGTATATCCACACAGATAAATACAACTATTGCAAAACATAACTATAAAGAACTACCACAAATTCTGGAACTGGCTCTGAAACTTGGTGTTGATGCACTGCATACATTCCTGCTGGTTCCTGTAGGCTGCGGCGTGGATATTGCCGAGGACCAGATGGTCAGTGCAGATACTTATGAAGAGATACTCCACTGGTTTTATGACCAGTCTAAACTTCACCCCATTGATTTAAAGGCTACATGTGCACCTCACTATTTCAGGGTAAGGGCTGAGAGGATTCTGGAGGAAAAGAAGGCTGGACTTAAACCAACCCCATTTATTCCTCACGGGACGAAACTAAAGGCAGGACATGTGGATAAAGTAACTATACCGAAATCCACAGGTACTGTAAAGGCTACTACGCACGGGCTCTCTGCCATGACAAAGGGGTGTCTTGCAGGAACTGGGGTATGCTTCATATCCCATAAAGGAGAGGTATTCCCATGCGGTTATCTGCCGACAAAGGCAGGGGATGTCAGAAAGGAGCGGTTTATAGATATATGGCACAACTCAAGGATATTTGGCAATTTAAGAAATCCTGACCTTCTCAAGGGGAAATGTGGGATATGTGAGTTTAAACATATATGTTTAGGGTGTAGGGCAAGGGCATACAGTGCGACAGGAGACTATTTAGACGAAGAACCGTTTTGCTCATACAATCCCTCCGGTGAAAAGAGCAGGGAGGAGGTAGAAACAGCACATACCGAGGCTGATGGTGTCATGCCTGAATTGAGTATGTCATGGACCCAGGATGCAAAGAATATTATAGCAAGAATACCATTTTTTATAAGAAAAAATGCAGTAAAAAATATTGAGGATTATGCAAGGGGAAATAACATTGACAGTATAACTGTTGATGTGGTCAAAAAGATAAGGGATAGGAAAGGAGGTGAGGCAGCATGAAGATAAAGAAGGTAGAAAAGGTGTCAAAGGGGCTATGCAAATGCAAAAGCTCATGTTGAAGTGCTTTAGCCACGAATGACACGAATTTTCACGAATTAAAACAAGAAAAAATATTTTAGTGTTTATTCGTGTTAATTCGCGGCTAATTTAATCAAAAATGGATAACAAAAAACACCTTATAGATTTAATTTGTAAGGGGCATTGTAAATTTTATAAAGAATCCAAGGAGGAAGATTTATTCTGTGAAGGATTCAAATTCTTTGAAAGACTGTCTTTCTCGCTTCCTGATGGCAATTCTGATATAAACAAATTACCTGCCGCTTTTCATCACGATTCAATTCTATTTAATATATTATGCAAGAGGTGTGATTTTCTGGTAGATGGTTGTGATTACAGGGATAAAAATTATTCAGGCGAAGCATCTCCCTGTGGAGGTTTTATCTTGATGAATAGATTTTTAAAACTTTCTCCACACTGCTCCCTGAAGATACTGGAAAAGCCCTACCTATATGATATTAAGAATGATGAACTCTACGAGTTAGACAAATGTGCAGAAGATTTTATAAAAAAATGTAATGGAATAAATATCTTCCCGCTAAACAATTACGAAGATAAATTTATAAATTTCTGTCTTAAAGAAAATCTCCTTGAAATTTCTGATAAACCCAAATCTATCATTCAAAATTCACAATTCACCATTCACAATTATAACTCCCCAATCCCCTCTCTCCGATATTTAGAACTTCAGCTTACAAGGAGATGTAATCTCTCCTGTAAACACTGCTACCTTGGAAAACCGAGAGACATAGAACTGAGTCTTAATTCTGTTAAAGGGATTTTAAAAGATTTTGAAGATATGCAGGGTTTAAGACTATTAATATCAGGTGGCGAGCCTCTCCTTTATTCGTATTTCTGGGAATTTAATGAGATGCTCCCGGATTACAATTTTCGGAAGGTTCTCCTGACAAATGGCTGGTTTCTTAAAAAAGAGGAGGTATCAAGATTAAATGTCCACGAGGTTCAGGTCAGTCTTGATGGACTTGAAAAGGGGCATGATATGCTGAGGGGAAAGGGAAGTTTTAAAATGGCAATATCCGCTATGGATGCTGTAAAAAATGAAGGTATTGACCTGTCAGTAGCCACTATGGTTCATCCCCATAATATTAATGATTTTATGGCAATGGCTGACATACTTAAAAACTATAATCTGCTGGAGTGGGGGATAGACATACCATTGGTGGCAGGTAATCTTAAAATTGAAAAGGATTTTGTCATATCTCCTGAAAAAGGGGCAGAATATTTAAAATTTGCTTTTGGGGGCAGCTACCACGGGGGTTCAGAGGGGTATGCGTGCGGGAGACACATCTGCACTATAATGCCGTCCGGCAAAGTTTGCAAATGTGGATTTTATGAGGACCAGCCCCTCGGAAACATAGAAGAAGGGCTAATAATATGCTGGGAAAGAAATTACCATATACCATTAAAAGAATTACAGTGCCATGATTGCTTATATATAGAGGAGTGTCAGGGTGGCTGCAGATTCAGGGCAGAGACATCTATCTCACCCGACCCCATCATGTGCGCATTTTATAAAAAGCAAAATTTGGGCACAGAGCTGGCTGGCTCTAATAATTTATAGACTTTTTGCAAAATACAATTATAATAACATCATAAGGAGGGAGGTTATATGCCTGAATTCAGGCAAGATTGGGCAACAAAGGAATGGGTAATCATTGCCACAGAAAGGGCAAAGAGACCTGAGGACTTTACAAAGGGGAGAGAAACAAAAAAAACACTCCCGGAAAAGGCTGATAAATGTCCCTTTTGCCCGGGTAATGAGGATAAAACCCCTCCATCATTTTATACTATCCAGAATAATGGGGCATGGAAACTCAGGGTTGTCCAGAATAAATTTGCAGCACTTCAGCCCAATTTAACAACCCAGAGAAAAAAGGTCGGAAAATTTCTGAAAGTGGATGGTTTTGGTGTGGCAGAGGTGGTTATAGAAACTCCAAAACATAATGAAACAATCGCCAACATGCCTGATGAAGATGTGAAAAATATAATCGTTGCCTACAGGGATAGGTATCATGAAATTGCAAGAGGACAGCATATCTGCCTTATCAATATATTCAGAAATCACGGGCAAAAAGCAGGGACATCCTTAGAACATCCCCATTCTCAAATTATAGCAATACCTATTGTGCCGCCGCATATAAGGGACCAGATAACACAGACAATTCTGTCCAGTGATACTTACGGAACCTGCATTTACTGCGATATTATTAAGGAGGAATTGAATCAAAAGGAGAGGGTTATACTTGAAACAGAACATTTTGCATCTATAGCCCCTTTTGCATCAAGATATCCGTTTGAACTACGCATTTATCCTAAAAAACATAGCTGTAATTTTGGGGATATATCTGATGCTGGAATAATAGACATGGCTTATATACTGAAGGCTACTTTAAGAAAACTATACATAGCACTCGCTGACCCTGATTATAACTATATAATACGCTCAGGTCCTACCGACTATGCGAATGTAAGACATTACCACTGGTATCTTGAAATTCTGCCTAAATTGACCACCACTGCGGGTTTTGAACTTGGAACAGGAATCTTTATAAATGTAACCCTCCCCGAACAATGTGCAAAGGTTTTGAGGGAAGTGAAGGAATAGAGTCAGAGAGAATTAAATTATAGGAGATGCTTTTCACAGTGTGAATTATAAATTTAAACTTAAAATGTCCGTCAACCGAAATTTTTGAAATTTTTGGGGTATATTTTTCTGATGGCACTTTGACTACTTGTTATGTTATAATTTCTACAAATTTAAGAGGTGTAAGATTATGCAAACCTATTATGGGGGAATTGAGATTAATCCTAAAATTCTTCTTGGAAAACCTGTATTTAAAGGCACCCGCATACCCGTCTATGTCGTTCTTGATATGCTTGCCGAGGGTATTAGTATCCAGCAGATAATGGATGCCTACCCTGATTTAACCGAGGATGATGTAAAAGAGGCAATACGATTTGCTTCGGATACAACAAGGCATATTGGGGAGATAGTATTTGAAACTGCTGATAGATGAGAACATTTCTCCAATTGTAACGGAACATCTAAGGTCTCTCGGCTATGATGTCAAAAGCATACGGGAGTGCTGTAAGGGCTATGATGATGAGAAAGTCGTTGAGATAGCCCTTCATGAAGAAAGGACGATTATTACCTATGACCTTGATTTTGGAGATCTCTACAGAAACTTTGGAGTAAGTTCTATAATATTACGCCTTCGGACAAGGAATCCTGCTATAGCAGTAAAATATCTCGTAAGCTACCTCCTCATAATGAAAGAGCATCAAATAGATATGAAGGGGAAACTTGCTGTCGTTACGGAGGGAAAGATCCGAACGATAGGTTGATCATGCAGAGTATTTAATTTACTCAAAAATAAATTACCTCTGGCGAGCATGGTGAAACATATCAATATTAATCTTAATTCCGAGGACAGCCCTTTTGTTGGAGCATCTTAATATCTCAAGGAGCTTTCCTATTGTTTCCCCCTTATAGCAACCTCAGCTTTGAGAAGTATCTCATAATGCTCCACTATAGTATCAGGGAGCCTATCTAAGAGAGAAATTATCTCACCATAAGCAGAATGTCGTTTTCCATATACCTTAGGAGTTTCTGTTATATAAATTTGCCTCTTCTCCTTTCCTTCCTCAAATAGCTGAGATATTGGAATACCGAGGGCATTGGCTATTTTCATCAGGGATTTTCTTGTATATCCCCTCTTACCATTCTCGAGAAAATTTATATAACCCTGAGTTAAATCACACCTCAATGCCAGCTCCTCCTGAGTAAGTTCCAGCTTTTCCCTTA
>MHDI01000079.1:27288-28093 GCA_001804915.1 Nitrospinae bacterium RIFCSPHIGHO2_02_FULL_39_82
GTGAGGGATGTTATAACAGGCTGTTATTTCAAACAAATACTCCAAGTTATTTTTATCTTGATAAATATAACTCGTAGTTATAAAATATCCTATTTTTGTATAAAATTAAACCAAGGGGGTAAAATGTCCTATTCAAAGCCCTTAATCTACCTTTTAACATTTTTCTTAATTGTCCAGCCATCCTTTGCCTCAAATATCCCTGCATTAGCCATTGCAGAATTTCAAAACAATACAGGAAAACAGGAACTTGAGTTTTTAAGCCGTTCTATCCCTGACATTATAACTACAGACTTAAGCAAACCGGCTTTAATCAAGATTCTGGAAAGGAGAGAGATTAATAGAATTACAGGGGAACATAAACTTTCCACTTCAGGAATGGTTGATGAAAAAACTGCAAAGGAGGCAGGGAAACTGCTCGGCACGGATTACATGATTACAGGCTCATTCACAAGATTAGGGTCAGAATTGAGAATAGATATAAGGTTAATAGATGTAGAGAGTGGTCAGGTTATAGGATTTAACCAGATAGGAAATGACGAAAATATAATTTATAGACTATCCGAGTCTTTAACAAAATATCTGACAGGTAATGAGATTTCCCTTCTTGTCAAAACTCCCCATCCCATTTACACAGAGGATAAAACTGCACTTAATACAGAGTGGTATAAAAGGTGGTATGTATGGGGGATATTGGGAGTGATTGTGATTGGTGCGATTGCTGCGTCATCTGTCGGAGGGCAGACAAACACAAATACAAATACCGTAAATGTTGGTAAGTAATTAATAAGACTTAAACTTTATCTAA
>MHDI01000079.1:28152-29732 GCA_001804915.1 Nitrospinae bacterium RIFCSPHIGHO2_02_FULL_39_82
CCACCTCCTGATAATTTTGTTCCTTTTAATATCCTGCGGTAAGGATACAAACACAAATACAAATGTAATAACCATTGGCAATAATATCACTGATACGGAGGTACCTTAATGCAGTGTTAAGATAAATAATGATGCCTCTACCACAGACTCCATTGATGTTACTCTTTCCTTATCTGCAACAGACGATACAGGTGTTATAGGATATTACATATCTGAATCATCTTTAATCCCTTCCCTTACAGGTTCTGGCTGGGTTCTTGTAAACTCTGCGAAATCCTATTCAGCAACAGTATCATATTCCTTATCATCAGGTTCTGGAACAAAGACGGTCTATGTCTGGTTCAGAGATGCAGCAGAGCGTATATCAACGGTAGCAAACGATAGTATAACATTCAGTTCTTCAGATACCACAGCCCCATCAAGCCCATCTATCTCCATAGACAGTGGAGCAGCATCAACCACATCAACAACAGTAACATTAGCCTTATCAGCATCTGATGATGTAGGAGTAACAGGCTACTGTGCAAAGGAATCATCTGCCACACCATCAACTAATGACTCATGCTGGACAAGTGTTACCTCCACAACCAGTTATTCAGCAAGTGTATCATTTACATTAAGCAGTGGTAGTGTAGGGGATAACACAAAGACAGTCTATGTCTGGTTCAGAGATACTGCTGGTAATGTATCGTCATCTGCGAGTGATTCAATAACCTTAACCGTATCAGATGCCACAGCCCCATCAAGTCCAGCAATTTCAATAAACAGTGGTGCGACATCAACCACATCTACAGTAATAACATTGGCATTATCAGCAACGGATAATGTAGGAGTAACAGGATACTGTGCAAAAGAGTCATCCACAACCCCATCAGGTAATGACTCATGCTGGACAAGTGTTACATCAACAACCAGTTATTCAGGAAGTGTCTCATTTACATTAAGCAGTGGGGGTGTAGGAGATAACACAAAGACAGTCTATGTCTGGTTCAGGGATAGTGCAGGGAATATATCGGCAAGTGAGAGTAGTAGCATAATATTATCTGTATGGACGATTTCTACTATAGATAGTACAGGAGATACTGGTTATTACACTTCCATAAAGGCCGATTCAAATAATAAGTTACACATAAGCTATCAAGATGGAACTAACGCAGACCTTAAATATACAACAAATGTTTCCGGAACTTGGATTACTTATACTATTGACAATACAGGCTCGGTAGGACAATTATCTTCCTTAGCAGTAGATTCAAATAATAAGGTGCATATCAGCTATCAAGATTATACAAATGGTAACCTGATGTATATTACAAATGTATCAGGCTCATGGACTAAATCTATTATTGATTCTACGGGTTGGATGGGACATCTTACTTCTATAGCTGTTGATGCCAATAATAAGATTCATATCAGTTATTATGATGGAAACAATAGGCACCTCAAATATGCTACGAACGTATCTGGAGCGTGGATTAACTCTACATTAGATTATGCAGATTATACAGGAGGTGGTAACTCTATAGCCATAGATTTGAACAATAAAGTGCATATTAGTTACTGGGATTATAATAATTTTA
>MHDI01000079.1:29849-30012 GCA_001804915.1 Nitrospinae bacterium RIFCSPHIGHO2_02_FULL_39_82
GTAGTCTTTCCGGACTCAAATCCGAACTCAAATATACTACAAATGCATCAGGCACATGGATTACATATATTATTGATAGCTCGGCAGACTTAAGAGCTACTAAATCAATAACATTAGACTCAAATAATAAAGTTCATATATCTTATGGTGACATCACAAACTT
>MHDI01000080.1:0-729 GCA_001804915.1 Nitrospinae bacterium RIFCSPHIGHO2_02_FULL_39_82
AAACCCTTCTCCACTCCTGCATGAGACCTCAAATATATTCAAATCGGGGTTTATCTCAAGAGATTCTTTTTTAATTTTGTCTATACTACAGTCTGTGTATGGGAGGAGGTCAATCTTATTAATAATCAAAACCTTTACTTCTCTGAATATGACGGGATATTTTTTAGGTTTATCATCACCCTCCGTTATGCTCAGCATGACAGCCTTTATATCCTCTCCGAGATGAAAATTTGCAGGGCATACGAGGTTCCCAACATTTTCTATAAAGAGAATATCAAGACCATTCAGAGGAAAATTCTGCAGGGCTGTCCTTACCATATTGCTGTCAAGATGGCAGGCACCGTTTGTATTTATCTGAATCACCCTTGCACCTGTCTTCTCAATCCTTTCAGCATCCCTTGTTGTTGCAATATCCCCTTCAATTACACCTATTGAAATTTTACTGTTGCATTCCTTTATTGTCTTTTCAAGGAGAGATGTTTTCCCTGCACCCGGTGAACTTATAAGATTTATAACAAAGAGTCCATTTTCTTTAAATAGTCTCCTGTTTTCCTCTGCTATGCTCTCATTAGCCTTTAATATGTTTGATACCACCTTAATCTTCATAGTGAGCCTGTCGAACTATTCTGCCTCCAGTTTTTTTAATAAGGATTATCACTACTGTCCCAACGTTGAAATGAACAAATGCTCTAACACATAGATAAATATGAGTTTTTACCACAAAAAACA
>MHDI01000080.1:759-4993 GCA_001804915.1 Nitrospinae bacterium RIFCSPHIGHO2_02_FULL_39_82
CCCAAGAAACGGATGTATTGCAAGACTGCCGATATGTTGATCGAGTTTTTCAATGAAAGCAGCGGCATTAGTTGGGTTGTCATTCGCAATCCAGTCAAAGATTAAAATAAGGTCATCAACCGCAGCCGGGAGATAACGAAGGATGTATTTATTTGCCATGCAGTCGTTGCCTGAGTTTCTTCATGACTTGCGAATGGGTGAGTCCTTTTTCTCCAGCCGCAACTTGGGCTTGGGCAACAGCGAGTTTTCCGAAAAGCTCAAATCTTGCGTTGAGTCTTTCATAATGTTCGATGCTCATTACAACAAGGTCGCCCTCACCGTTAGTGGTAAGATAAACAGGCTCATCTTGTTCATGACACAAAGACGCAATGTCCCTCGTTTGATTGCGGAGGCTTGAAATGGGTTTTATGATTGGCATGGAAGCTCCTTTCTAATGAGATTTATGAAATAAATATTATCACCTAATTTTGATAAAATCAAGAGCGAATTTGAAGGATGTGAAAAAATGCCAAAAAAAAGTTGACATTCTTTGGGGGGGGGTAGAATGGAGGCAATTAATAAATTAATACAGATGGAATGAAACATGAAGGTGTTACAAGTCCTTATACTCATACCAGCCTTACAAACGGGACAATTTACTATTTCGTAGTAACCGCTGTCAATTCAGCAGGTGAGAGTAGTGAATCGAGTCAGGGGACGGCAGGCTGTCCCCTGTTTTTACTCTGCCTCCAGTTCTTCTATTTGAAGTTCCTTTCCACCGATTATTTCAACCTTATTGCCATTGCAGTTTTCACATATAAAACGATAATTTTTAATTACGAAATCCACACCGCAATTTTTACATCTCCCTGTTAAAGGTATATGGTCTATTAACAGTTTGGCATCCTTTGCGATAGTATTATATTTAATTGACTCAAAACAAAATCTTATAGAATCTACAGCCACACCTGCCATTTCTCCAATCTTTAATCTTATTTTTATTATTTTAGCAGCATTATTTTTTTTCGCCTCAGCCTCTGCTATATCAAGGATATTCTGGACTATTGATAGTTCATGCATAATAACTCGGAGGGAAAATAGTTTGTCTTCTCCACCATCTCTCTCAAAAGGGATAATGTCTTTTCTGCCTCAGCTTCATCAAGTTTCTGTATAGCCGAACCGGCATGGACAATAACATATTCACCAATCTTTATATCACTAAGTAACATGAGATTTATTTCCCGCTTCACTCCCCCAACCTCTCCCATTCCGAGGCTGCCATTTATTTCAATAACCTTCATTGGCACAGCCAGACACATAAAATTTATATCCTTATATTAACCCCTCGTTGATAACCTTCAATCCTCCATAAAGGGTCTCGTTAACAGGAACAGGGATATTCAGCTCCTTTCCCATCATTACAACAGCCCCATTTATGGAGTCAATTTCCATTTTCCTGCCCTTTTCTCTGTCCTGAAGCATGGAGGTCTTTATATCCCCCGCCTTCAAGGTCTTTGAGATAGTCTTTTCTATAATATCCTCTGATAATTTTATTCCCCTCCCTTTTGCCACATTTACGGTCTCTTTCATTGCCATCTCTACTATCCTCCTTGATTCAGGAATAGAGAGGATATTTGAAACCATTGAACCGGTCAGAGCCGTAATGGCATTAAGTCCTGCATTCCACACCATTTTCGCCCATATATCCTTTTTTATATCTTCTGACAACTTAACAGGTATCCCTGCCTTTTCAAATACTCTCAAAATTTCTTCACACCTTCCCCCACCCTCCCCCTTTGAGGGGGAGGGAATGGTGGGGGGAGTCAGTTCACCTATAGTAATCATCCCTGAAGCAGTATGCAGTATTACCCCCGGTTCCAGAATTTGTGACCCTATAAATGCCACACTTCCAATGACCTTTTTTATTCCAAAGAAATTACCAACTACCTCCTCACTGTCAACTCCATTCAACAGAGACATTATAATTGTATCATCTCTTACAGCATTTTTTATCATTCTACAGGCATCAGGTAAATTATAGGATTTTACAGCAAAGATTATGAGGTCAAATGTTTCTGTATCTGATAATTTATCAACTGCCCTTACCTTTATATGGAAATCTCCTTTTATGCTCTTTACAGAGAGACCATTCTTTTGAATCGCCTTCAGGTGTTCACCCCTTGCAAGAAATACTACATCTTCCCCGCCTTTTGCCAGCAAACCACCAAAGTATCCACCGACTGCACCAGCACCTACAATTAAGATTTTCATGGTTCTTTTGTCACAGACTTTCACTGACAAATAAAAGACAGAATGCAGAGGTCAGAATCCAGAATTCAGAATTAAAGCAGTATTTATCTTTTTATTCTGACTCCTGACTTCTGAATTATTAATTCTATTGTTTGGTCTGTGTAAGTCTGTGGCTAATTTATGTTAGCTTCTCCACTATTGCCTTTCCAAAACTTTTTGCAGCCTCAGGGCCATTTGCTGTAATAACCTTGCCTGAAATTACAACATCCTTTCTTATAAACCTTGCCCCGCCATTTTGCAGTTCCTTCAGAGATTCGGGTGTCTCATATACAGTTGCCTCTCTGTTTTTTAAGACTCCTGCTTTTGCCAAAACTGCACCTGATAGACATATAGCAGCAACCACCTTACCCGATTTATCAGCATCCTGTACAACCTTATGCAATTGAGTGTCATTCCAGAGGTGTTCAGGTGAGCCATTGCCTCCTACAACTATTACTGCATCATAGTCATTAGCCTTTGCATCTTTAATCAGAATATTTGGTGTTGCAGTTGCCCCTAACATTCCAGAACATTTACCCATCTGTTTGCATGCAATTGTTACTTTTGCCCCTTCTTTTTCAAATATTTCCTTTGGATGATTCAGTTCTTCATCCCTGAAGTTTTTTGGTGCAATTACCATTAAAATATTTTTACCTGCCAATTTCCCTGCCATAACAAATCCCTCCCTATAAAATTTAGCCACAGATATTCACAGATAAATAAGAATTATTAAGCCAAAATATATATTAACCACAGATTAACACGGATAAACACAGATAAAACAAATAATTAAATTCTTTTCCTTTTTACTTAAAATGTTAAAAGGTTTTATTTATAATTCGTTGAGTAATCTGTGAAAATCTGTGTCTATCTGTGGTTTCATGCATTTTTTAGGTTGATAATATTTTATGCTTCTGCGGCTAATTAGGTTTTTCCTATTTCTTATATTTCACCTCCCTTCATAATCATCTCCTCTGCATGCCTCCTGACAGTATCTGTAATCACCTTTCCCCCTGCCATTCTTGCAATTTCTTCAACCCTCTCCTCACCTTTAAGTTCTTTTATTGATGTGATTGTTCTGTTATTGGAAGTTTTCTTTGCAATCAGGAAATGTGAGTCTGCACGGCTTGCAATCTGTGGGAGATGTGTGATGCAGAAGACCTGTCTCCCTTTTGAAACCTTCTTCAATTTTTCCCCAACCACCTCCGCTACCCCTCCGCCTATCCCTGCATCCACTTCGTCAAAAATAAGGACAGGAATAGAATCTTTATTCGTCAATATGTTTTTTATTGACAGCATAACCCTTGAAAGCTCGCCGCCGGAGGCGATTTTTGAAAGGGGTTTTAAATCCTCACCTATATTTGGAGAGAAGAAAAACTCTATTTTGCCTATCCCTTCAGGAAAAAGTCTGACAGGCTTACCTTTGTAATTTATGAAAATACCACCCCCCACTGCCCCCCATTCCGACCTCCCCTTAATCCCCTCCTTTTGAAGGAGGGGAGAGGGGTGGTCTAAGGATGGTGGTGAATGAGGAGATTCGTAGAAAAAATTTACCTTGAATCTGACCTTTTCCATCTTTAGTTCTTTCAGCTCTTTTTCTATCATGGATTCAAATTTATCTGAAGCCTTTTCCCTTTCCGATGCCAGCCCTGTTGCAATTATTTCTAAATCTTTTTTGAGTTTTTCTATTTCTGCATTCAGTCCATCCATCCTCTCCTGACTCTTGGATAAGATTTCAAGCTCTTCATCAATCTTTTTTCTATAAGATAAAACATCCTCAATATTGGTTCCATATTTTCTCTTTAAGGCTGTTATCTCTGCAAGCCTGTCGTCTATTTCAGATAAACGGTCGGGATTGAATTCAATTTTTCCAGTATAATCCCTTATCCTTGATGCTACATCCTCTATCTCAAAAAGGGCTTCCTTCCCATCATCTAAAATCTTCCCTGCTGATGAATCAATCTTG
>MHDI01000081.1 GCA_001804915.1 Nitrospinae bacterium RIFCSPHIGHO2_02_FULL_39_82
TAATAGAGGAAAAGATTACCCATTCAGCCGGTGCAGAGACAGAGCAGTCACTCACAAAAAATGAATTGGTAAGAATGATTAAAGAGGCAGGCAGAATCCCGGTGGAGAGGGATACGCTGTATAACAACCTGCTAAGTGCATATAACTAACTATCCTCATTCCTCTCTTTTTATTATTAGAATATCAGCTATAATATCGCACCATCTGTTAACCATGTTTGGCAATATGGAGAGATAACTGTGCCAAAAATCGGAAATTAACTCTTTCATCCGCAAATTAATTAACACCTTTCGCTCACAGAAAATTCTTGACAATATCTTATAAAAAGCTATTTTCGTCTGCTTTTGAAGAAACTGGCAAATTTCTTCTAAAGTATCCCTGATATAATATATTTCTCCACCTGTAATTAAAACATCAGTAATATTCAATGCAGACATCTTTGAACATATTTTTAATAAATCATGTGAATGTAAAATTCTTGCTGGATTAGCACTACGTTTTTTTTCTTGGAAACAATACTCACAATTAAATTTGCATGAGTGAGTAATTTCCCAGATTAGACGTCTATTATCTTTAGCAGGTATTGTTTTGAAACAACATTCTCGAATTCTTTCCATAGATAATCTTCATTAATAACAGTAGCTAAAATACTGAAGGGCAGAAAACCCTTCTATTTTAAATAGGAAATTGGTTTTCATGGATAGAGTATAGAACTTAAGAAAAATGACTGTCAAGGAAAAATTCAGAAATTTCTTGAAAGTTTTGTCCTACATTTGTGGTGTAAATGAAAGGGTGTAAATTAAATTGACACCCATAGTGTCCCACTGTAACATATTATTATACAGGAGGTTATTTAATATGAGTTTTGAAGAGTTGAAGGCAGAGGCTTTGAAGATGAGTCCCAAGTCCCGTGCAGAGCTGGCAAAGGAGCTTCTCGTCAGCCTTGAAACACTGTCCGATGCAGAGATAGAGCAGTTGTGGATAGATGAAGCCATCCGAAGGGATGATGAGATTGACCGGGGCGTTGCACAAATACGTCCGGCTGACGAGGTTTTTAATCGGGCGAGGAATCGTTTCAAATGAGCCGGACTGTTTCGTTTCACGAAGATGCAGAAGATGAATTGAACGATGCTGCGGACTTTTATGACCTCGAAAGCCCCGGATTGGGAATGTCCTTCCTTGATGACATTCAGAAAGCGATTGAAGATATAGTCCTGTTTCCCGAAGCAGGACCACTTACAAAAGGACGGGTTAGACGCAGGGTTCTTCGCAAGTTCCCCTATACAGTGATATATTCGCTTCGGGAGACAGAGATTCGGATTCTTGCCGTTGCACATCAAAAGCGGCGACCCTTCTACTGGCATGAACGGCAATGACTCTCTACATCCAAAACCTATATAAACTTTTGACTGTGAAAGATGGAAAATATGAACCCCGTTAGAAATTTGCTACAAAACGGATATTCACTATGATGTTACTACAACCCCTGCGAAGAAGATTTCTAACGGGGTGAACTTAATTTCAGGATTTTAGGATAATTTTATGCTTCGTTTTGGCTGTCATACATTTCTAAATGCGAAACCACTTATCTATGCATTAACTAATGCAATAGTAAGACACAATTTTGAACTTGTGTTTGATACTCCTGCCGGATTATCCGAGATGTTAAAGGAAAGAAGACTTGATATGGCACTGATTCCTTCCATTGAGTATGCAAGAAATTCAGGACTTAAACTAATCAGAGATTTTTCCATTTCCTCGCTTGGCACCGTAAATACGGTTCTGCTTTTTAGCAGGAAGGAGGTTCATGACATTGAAACTATCGCAGTTGATAACGGCTCAAGGACATCTGTTGCGATGTTGAAGATAATTCTTAGTGAGAGATTTAGAGTCAATCCCGAATTTATACCTGCAAAACCCGTAATAAGTCAGATGATGGATATGGCTGATGCAGGACTAATTATCGGAGATAACGCCCTTAAAATAAACAGAAATAGATTTGTAACCTATGATTTGGGGGAGGAGTGGTATCTGCTTACAGGGAGACCATTCGTCCATGCCCTCCTTGCCGTAAGAGAAGGGGTAGATTTAGGAGGTGAACTTGAGACCTTAAAGAGGGCAAAGGAGATAGGACTGTCATCAATAAATGAAATTTCTTTTGCGGAATCAAAGAAACTAAAAGTGAGCAGAGAGGTTTGTATAGACTATCTTACGAAAAGAATCAAGTATGACTTTGGAGATGATGAGATAGAAGGTTTAAGACATTTTTATAAACTGGCAGTGGAACATGGAATAATAAATAATGAGGTCAAGCTTGAATTTTATGATTAATATTTATGAATATTTTCGGGAAGGTGTTAAATGGAGAAAGATTATCGGCAGAAGATGGGGAGAGATTATTTGAATCAAAGGATATAATTTCTCTTGGCAGGGCTGCACAGAAGATTTCAAAGAGAAAACACCCTGACGGTATTGTCACATATATAGTTGACAGGAATATTAACTATACAAATATCTGTATCTCCAAATGTCTATTCTGTGCATTTTACAGGGAAAAGGATTCAAAGGATGCCTATGTTTTAAACAGAGAGGAGCTTTCAAAAAAGATTGAGGAGACGATTAAGCTTGGCGGCGTGCAGATACTCTTACAAGGTGGATTAAATGCTGATTTTGAAATAGATTTTTATGAGGAACTTCTTCTATTTATAAAATCTTTCAATATCCATATACATGGTTTTTCCCCTCCTGAGATTGTCCATATATCAAAAATGTCTAAGCTGTCGGTTGAAGATGTTATAAAAAGGCTTAAAAATGCAGGACTCAGTTCAATACCCGGCGGCGGTGCAGAGATTTTAGTCAATAAAATCAGGAAAAAGATAAGCCCTAACAAATGCACTGCACAGGAATGGTTAAATGTTATGGAGACCGCTCATAATCTTGGGCTCAGGACAACTGCTACTATGATGTATGGACATATAGAATCACATAGAGACAGGATTGAACATCTGATAAAAATCAGGGAGCTTCAGGATAAAACAAGAGGCTTTACAGCATTTATCCCATGGTCTTTCCAGAGTAAGAATACCAAGCTTCAAACTCTAAACTCCGAACTCCAAACTCTGAACTCTTTTGGTGTTGACTATTTAAAAACCCTTTCCATCTCCCGCCTGATGCTTGATAACTTTGATAATATTCAAGCATCATGGGTTACACAAGGTGCAAAGGTCGCCCAGCTTGCCTTATTCTTTGGGGCAAATGATATGGGCAGCACAATGATAGAGGAGAATGTGGTAAAGGCAGCAGGTGTATCATTCAGGATGTCAGAAGGTGAGATACGAAGGCTTATAGAGGATGCAGGATTTAAGCCGGCAAAAAGGGATACATTTTATCAGCCCATATAAGGCATTTCAGAATATTGTATTATTTGTCTTGATAGAATTGATAGAAATTATTATTATTGAGAATAATTATCATTATCAATTAAGCATTATGAGTTGATTAGGGAAAAAATTCTATTGTGAAAGGGGGGATGAAAACGGGAAAGTAAATAGTGAATGGGAATTTGACGATTAGATTACAGTTTTAAGAAATTTTAGAGGAGGTTGTTATGACTAAATGGAAATGTAGTGTATGCGGATATATATATGATGGGGATAATCCCCCGGACAAATGTCCAAAGTGCGGTGCGCCCAAAGAAAAATTTGAGAAATTGCCAGATGATAAGGCACAGCTTATAGAGAGGTCAAGGCTAACAAATGCCCTGCATCAGAAACTCTATTCTCTTTTAGATGAGGCATCTGTTGTATGTGATAAAGGGATAGCTGATAATCTGGACCCGACCTGCATGGATATATTTAAGAAGATGAAGGACTGCTCCAGGAATATCCAGCAAATGATAAAGGCAGAGATACAGGGGCATATAGGCAAAGGGAAGTGGGGATGATAAACTGTGGGTTGAGAGTTCGGAGTTAGTAATTTTCTCCGAACTCTTTACTCCGGACTCATACCTTTTTTCTTCAGTTCCTTCAATATCTCAATTCCCGAACTTGTTCCTATCCGTGAAGCACCTGCCTCTATGAAGGCAAGTGTGTTTTGTAAATCTTTTATACCCCCGGATGCTTTTACCTTTATGCAGTCACCTGCAATACTTTTTAAAAGTCTTACATCATTTAGTGTGGCGCCGCTGGAACCAAAACCTGTGGATGTTTTTACAAAATGGGCGCCGCTGTCAATGACAAGTTTACATGCATTTACCTTCTCATCATAATCAAGCAGGGAGGTCTCAATGATGACCTTTACTACTATTCCAGAATTTTCAAGGACAATAGAAGAGAGCTCATCTCTTACAACATCTATCATGCCTGACTTAAATGCCGTGATATTCATTACCACATCCAGTTCGCTGGCACCTGACTTTACCAGCCCTGATGCCTCAAATAATTTTGCATCCCTCTGTTGATAACCTAAAGGGAAACCAACAACACTGGATATCTTTAAATTGCTTCCCTTTAAAAGGTTATAAACAAGCGGTACATAAAAGGGAGGGATACAAAGAGATGCAAAGGGATACTTCTTTGCCTCTTTCACCGTTTCTTCTATCTGCTGGATAGTCGTATGAGGTTTGAGGATAGTTATATCTATGAATTGTGCCAGATATTCTACTTTCATACGGTATAGCCATATCAATATATTTATTCCTTAAAAATCTGATTTGCCAGATAATTCTCCATGCCATAGTGTTCAATCTGGTCACGCTGGGCTTCAAGCCAGTCAATATGTTCCTCTTCATCTTTCAGAATAGATTCAAAGAGTTCCCTTGTAACATTGTCTCCAGCCTCCACTGCCTCTTTAATGGCGTTGTTATATTTAATCTCTGCATCAAGCTCAGCGGATAAATCGTTAGCCAGTTGACTCTTTACATCGGCACCGATATGAATTTTATTTAACTTGCTGACAATCGGTCTCCCCTCAAGGAACAAAATGCGGGCAATAATTTTCTCGGTATGCTTCATCTCCAATATTGCCCGTTTTTCAACTTTCTCGTGCAGGCGGTTATAACCCCAGTTGTTACACATCTCAGAATGAACCATATATTGATTGATTGAAGTCAGCTCATCAGCAAGCAGATTGTTTAATGTATTAATAATTTTTTCATTTCCTTTCATAATTACCTCCTTTTTAAATAAGGTTTTAAGATAAGAAAACCAATATTAGCCACTGCACCTCCCGATTGAATCAGAGACAAAAACAAATTTTATCATAATTTAACTCCCTAAAATAGGAAAGTCAAGGTTTGTTTTTAGTAGTGTTTTTAGTAGGATTTCTGACCCACCTCAGGTCAGGCTCCCTTGCAGCCTTTGTTTCATTAAGTCGAGTTATCTTTGGTTTTAACGGGGATTTCTTTATGGAATCCGGGGCTTTCTCTGCTCTAACGGCTATATCCTTCATTGCATCAATAAATCTGTCCAGCGTATCTTTACATTCCGTCTCTGTCGGCTCTATCATTATTGCACCTTTCACGATAAGAGGAAAATAGATAGTAGGTGGATGGAAACCGTAATCCATTAATGCCTTTGCAATATCAAGAGTAGTGATACCGTATTTATTCTGTGTCTTGTCGGAGAAAACACACTCATGCATACATTGTCTGTCATAAGGAAGGTGGTAGTAATCCTTCAATTGACTCATAATGTAATTTGCATTTAATACCGCAGTCTCAC
>MHDI01000082.1 GCA_001804915.1 Nitrospinae bacterium RIFCSPHIGHO2_02_FULL_39_82
TAAATCCCTTGCCCTTTCAAACCCAATCTGAAGTGCCTTCTTGTTTAAATCCAGAAATGCAGGCGGAACCCTCGCAAGGACAGCCTGTTCAATTGCCTCATGTGATACAATCTTTGTCAATTCTACAATCATGCCGAGGGAGATGATATTTGCAACAATTACCTTGCCGAGCTCATCTCTTGCAATTTCGGATATAGGATAAGAATATATCTTGAAATCCCCCTGAGGTAGTTTTTTTACCTCTGTAGAGTCAATAAGGAGAATCCCTTCCCTTTTTATATCTTTGTGATATTTATTGCAAGCCTCCTGCGTCATGGCAAGCATTGCGTCAATACTTGTCGCCTTGGGATAGTCTATATCTTCATCGCTTATTATAACCTCACTTCTCGATGCCCCACCTCTTGACTCAGGTCCATATGATTGACTCTGGGAGGCATTCTTTCCATCATATATGGAGGCAGCCTCCGCCATTATTATTCCTGCTAAAATCATACCCTGTCCACCAGAGCCGCTGAATCTCATTTCATATCTGTAACTCATACTTCCTCCCTTCATTTTGGACGCAGATTTTCGCAGAAACTACATGATTTTAAAAACCTGTTTCATTTATTTCCCAGTTTTATAACAATAGAACAATGAAACCATGAAACAATGAATTATCTGCGTAAATCAGAATAAATCTGTGTAAATCTGCGTTCCGAAGTTTTTTACTTAGATTTCCCTCCTGCCTTTTCCACCAGCTTTGCATACTCAGAGGTATACTCAGGCCTCTCCTTTTTATAGATTATCCCTCTTATCAATTTGCCCTGAAGTTTTTCAGGAGGGAGCCCTGCTGCCTGTTTGAGAGGTATCGTTCCCTCCTTCTCAATCTTTTCCATCATCTCTGAGGGGGTCTTAAATTTATTAAATCTTCCATAGTAGGTTGGGCATGAGTCAATTATATCTATAACAGCAGTTCCTTTATGCATAATAGCCTCATAGAGTATTTTCTCAAGCTCACCATAGTGATATGCTGTCCCTCTTGCAACAAATGTAGCACCTGAGGCTTCCGCCATTTTACATACATCAAATGGCGATTCAATATTCCCATAACGACTTGTTGTTGCAATCATGCCCTGAGCTGTGGTTGGTGAGAACTGCCCGCTGGTCATCCCATAAATATAGTTGTTATATACCATGATAACCATATCAATATTTCTCCTGCATGTGTGAATGAAATGATTCCCCCCTATGGCAAGGGCATCTCCGTCGCCAGTGGTAACAATAACCTTTAGATTAGGTTTTGCCATTTTCAACCCTGTTGCATAGGCAAGCGCCCTGCCGTGAAGGGTATGAAGGGTATTAAAATCCACATAGCCCGGCGTTCTGCTTGAACAGCCTATACCTGATACCAATGCAAAATCATTATTGGAACGCCCTGTGGTATCAATTGCCCTTAAGAGGCTTTTCAATACTATACCGTGTCCACACCCCGGGCACCAGATATGTGGCAGTTTGCCTCCCCTGATGTATTTTGAATAATCAAAAGGGGTTTGTTTTGCTTTTTTTGTCTTTTTTGGTGTTGCTGCTGTTTCCATTTTATTTCCTCCACTTATGTAAATTTTTCTATTTCTTCCATTATTTTTTTTGGGTGAATTGCCTCTGTATCTACCTTGAATATCCCTTTTACTTCACACTGCCCCCTTGATGCCCTCTCAACCTCATAATAAACCTGACCTAAATTCATCTCAGGGACAAGGATTGCCTTTACCTGTTTTGCTAATTTATTGACTGCTTTATAGGGGAATGGCCATATAGTCTTTGGTCTCAGAAGTCCTGCCTTTATCCCTTTTTTTCTCATCTCTTTTACTGCAAATTTAGCAGACTTTGAGGATACACCATAGGCAACCACCCCTATCTCTGCATCATCAAGGTAGAACTCTTCATTTATGCATATCTTGTCTATATTTTTATTTACCTTATTTACAATCCTCTCGTTAGCCTCACCGATGAGCTTTGTATTATTTGTCGGGAAGCCGTCCTCTGCATGGTATAAACCTGTTACATGAAATCTGTAACCTTCGCCATATACAGCAAGCGGGGCTATATCACCGTTATTAGATGCATATGGTTTATATTCTTCTGGCTTACAGCTTGGTTTTTTCCTTTCTACAACCTCTATCTCATCCGGTTCAGGGAGTGCAATTGCCTCTCTCATATGTCCTATGATTTCATCATAGAGTATTATGACTGGGGTTCTATAAAGTTCGGACAGATTGAATGCCCTTATTGTTTCATACATAATTTCCTGGACAGACGCGGGTGTTAACGCTATGGCAGGATGGTCACCATGGGTTCCCCACTTTGCCTGCATAACATCAGATTGGCTCGGACCAGTTGGAAAACCGGTTGAAGGACCACTCCTCATTACATTTACAATTACACATGGGACTTCTGTAATACAGGCGAAACCTATACCCTCTTGCATGAGAGAAAATCCAGGACCACTTGTAGCGGTCAATGACTTTGCCCCGCCAAGCGAGGCTCCGACAATAGCACAGATTGAGGCAATCTCATCCTCCATCTGCATAAAGACCCCTCCAAATTTAGGAAGCCTTACAGAAAGGGTTTCGGCAATTTCTGTTGATGGAGTTATGGGATAGCCTGCATAGAACCTGCAACCCGCATAGATTGCACCCTCACTACATGCCTCATTCCCCTGCATAAATTTTTTCTTTTTCTCAGCCATTCTACCTCCATTTTTAGCCACAGACTTACACAGACTTTATTATATATGAAATTATAAAATCAATCACTGATAACCGCTGATAGAATAAAGATTAAAGTTTTTATCTGTGTTAATCTGTGTCCATCTGTGGTTTTATTAAGTTTTTTGTTCTTTTCCTCTTTTGGTCAGTGAGAATCTGTGGCTAATTTAGAACACTTGTATTGCAAAGTCAGGACATCTTAAATCACAGAGTTGACATTTAGTGCATGCCTCGAGATTTTTTACTGCAACTAAATTACCCCTCATTTCCAGAACATCTGTTGGACAAAAGTCAATACATATTCCGCATCCCTTACAATAGGTTTCATTTATTACAATATTCGGTAAATCATCTCCCTTTTCTGTCTCCTCAACTCTGGATAAATCTTCCGCTATTTTCATTTCAGCCAATTTATCTCCCCCTTTTTAAAAGTGTCATAGAGTCAGAGTGTCAAAGTATCAAAGTTTAAGTTTTGACACCCTGATACTCTGACACTTTGACACTATCTTAAAGCCTCTACCATTGTCTTCCCAATATCAGCAGGGCTTTTGCAAACTTTGATACCAGCCCTTTCCATTGCCTCCATCTTTTCTGCGGCAGTCCCCTTTCCTCCTGATATTATAGCACCTGCATGCCCCATCCTCTTACCCTTTGGGGCTGTAACACCTGCTATATAGCCCATTACAGGTTTTTTCATCCTCTTTTTTACAAATTCCGCAGCTTCCTCTTCTGCGGTTCCGCCTATCTCCCCTATCATTACCACTGCATCAGTGCCTTTGTCTTTTGCAAACATCTCAAGGACATCAACAAAATTTGTCCCATTCACAGGGTCTCCGCCTATTCCAACACAGGTTGACTGCCCCAAACCCATCCTTGTCAATTGGTCAACTGCCTCGTATGTCAGTGTCCCGCTCCTTGAAACAACTCCAATTTTCCCCGCCTTATGTATATGTCCGGGCATAATGCCAATTTTACATTCTTCCGGTGTTATCACACCAGGGCAGTTTGGCCCAATGAGTCTTGATTTCTTGCCCGACATAAATCTCTTGACCTTTACCATATCCAGAACAGGTATCCCTTCTGTTATGCAGACAATTAATTCTACCCCGGCATCAACTGCCTCCATTATAGCATCTCCTGCAAATGCGGCAGGAACATATATAACAGAGGCGTTTGCACCTGTCTTTTTAACAGCATCATCAACCGTATCAAATACAGGGATTCCGTCAACATTTGTGCCGCCTTTTCCCGGGGTAACACCAGCCACCATCTTTGTACCATATTCAACCATCTGCTTTGTATGAAATGTCCCCTGCTCTCCTGTAATCCCCTGACAAATCACCTTTGTATTTTTATTAACAAGTATGCTCATTAAACCTCCAATATTTGACTATAGTTAATGAAACGATTTTATTGTCTCTCGTTATTTCAAACGATTACTCCCTCCGCATCAAATTTAACCGCAGGGACAGAAGTTTTTGGGGATTTGGCAATACGCTCTGAATTTTCTATTAATTTTAAAATCAATCGCCCAACATCAGCTTTAACGACTTTCTCTCCACAACGGGGACATACACTTGCAGGAACATCCTCCACAATAATAAGCTCCCCTCACAACCAGAAATCTTGTTTGATAAGCCTCTCCTGCACTCGAGTGCTACAAATCTCGCACTCTCCATAATCATATTTTATCTTTTTTCGTTTATCCTAACTTTTGATGAGGTTTTTTTTCAGGCTGTTACAAAATCGGCTATCGGAACCGGATGTTTTACAGCAAAGCTCTTTTTATGCAGCTTGATTCGCTCAATTTCGTGAAGCGTCTCAGCCTCCAAATAGCTTTCCCCACAATGTGGACAGGTTAGGGCAGGTATGTTCTCCATGACCAATATATCCTTCCCTTTGCCATACGTCCTGGCAACCTTGTATGTCCGCACGCCTTCTTTTCCACAAATATCACACTTCATCTGATTTCCCTCCCTTTATTATGGCACATACACCGTGATTATAACCAATTTCCCCGTTGGACTCAATTTAGCAATAACCTCAATTTGCTGCCTTGACTACCTTCTCTCCAGCCTCATCCATCTTTTCTGCTGTGATAATATTTAGACCTGATTCAGATAAAATCTTTCTTCCCAGCTCAACATTTGTCCCTTGAAGCCTTACAACCAGCGGGACTTTAATGCCCACTTCCTTAACTGCCGCAATAACACCCTCTGCAATAATATCGCACCTCATGATGCCGCCGAAGATGTTTATTAAAACTGCTTTTACCTTTTCATCTGACATCAAAATCTTGAATGCTGCCGTAACTTGTTCTTTATTCGCCCCGCCGCCAACATCAAGAAAATTTGCAGGCATACCGCCGTAGAGTTTGATAATATCCATAGTTGCCATGGCGAGCCCTGCACCATTCACCATACAGCCAATATTACCATTAAGGGCAACATAATTCAAACTATGCCTTGACGCCTCTATCTCCTTTAGGTCTTCTTCGTCTAAATCACGCATATCATGAACTTCCTTATGTCTGAAAAGCCCGTTGTCATCAAAGCCCATCTTTGCATCAAGTGCAAGAATATCTCCGCCCTTTGTAATAACAAGAGGGTTTATTTCTGTCATTGATGCATCTGAATCCACAAATGCCTTATAAAGCCCGTTCATGAATTTCACAGTCTTATTAACAAGTGCTTTATCAATTCCGAGACCAAAGGCGAGTTTCCTTGCCTGAAAGGGGATTAAGCCGACTGCAGGGTCAACATACTCTTTTAAAATCTTCTCAGGGCTTTTTGCAGCAACCTCTTCTATTTCAATACCACCCTCTGAAGATGCCATCACAACAACACGCTGTGCCGCCCTGTCCACAACAATCCCAAGATAGAGTTCCCTCGCAATCTGGCACCCCTCTTCAATTAAAACCTTTTTTACCTCTTTTCCTTCTGGTCCTGTCTGATGGGTTATAAGTTTTTTGCCGAGCATTCCCTCAGCATACTGCCTTGCCTCCTGATGACTCTTGGCAGACTTGACTCCGCCTGCCTTCCCCCTTCCTCCTGCGTGTATCTGCGCCTTGACAACACAGACACTGTTGCTGCCCAAAAGCCCCTTTGCAATCTCCTCTGCCTCGTCTGGAGTAAAGGCAACCCTCCCCTTTGGCACAGCCACACCATATTTTGAAAGCAGCTCCTTAGCCTGATATTCGTGTATATTCACCCTGTTAGACCTCCTTCCAACAATTTTTAAGTATTATTTTAAATAGGTTCAATATTTACCCTGTAAGAGACCAAAGGTCTAACAGGGTTCATGAACCCTCCCCTTCAATATCTTAATTATTCAACTTATAAAAAGCGTCTAAAAAGAATAGCATAAACATAAAATATTTCAATAAATTTCTTGTGTAGCTTTTTTTGACAAACATGTATGCATATTGCATAATTGTGTGTAGACATTATGTGCAAAAAAATTTGGTAAAACATTTTGTATTTAATTAAAGAAGATAAAGGAAATATTTTTGTCAATGTAAAGGTTCAGCCACGTGCTTCCAAAAATGAGGTTTGTGGCATATATGGAGACAGGATAAAAATAAAGTTAACAGCTCCACCAGTAGAGGGTGAGGCAAATGAAAAATTAAGGGAATTTCTTGCAGAAAAACTTGAAATCAATAGGGGATGTATTGAAATAATAACGGGGCACAGGGGTAAGAATAAATTGATAAAGGTAGTTGGTATTAAGAAAGAAAGGTTTGAAAATTTATTTTCATAAAAATATATGTTTAAGACGGTAGAGTATATAAAAGGAAAAGTAAGGCTTATTGACCAGACTAAGCTTCCATTAGAAGAGGTTTATATTACATGTGATACTTATAAGGATGTAGCAAGGGCTATAAAGGTAATGCAGGTGAGGGGTGCGCCTGCTATAGGAGTTACTGCTGCTATGGGGATTGCACTTGGTGTGGGGGGTATAACTGTAAAGAACTATAATAAATTTTATGAGAAATTCTCAAAAATCTGCGACCATCTGTCAAGCACGAGACCTACTGCTGTAAATCTCTTCTGGGCAATTGAGAGGATAAAATCTATTGCCAATAAGAATAAGAATAAACCTGTAGAGTTTATCAAAAAAGCCATTGAAAAAGAAGCATTGAAAATATGGAAGGAGGATATATTAATAAACAAGGCTATGGGGATGTATGGGCAGAAACTGATAAAAGATGGGGATAATGTTCTTACCCACTGTAATGCAGGCGCACTTGCAACAGCAGGAGAATATGGAACGGCATTGGGTGTAGTAAAGGTTGCACATGAAAAAGGAAAGAGAATAAAGGTATATGTAGATGAGACAAGACCTTTTCTTCAAGGTGCCCGCCTTACAGCATGGGAACTTCTTAAGGAGGGGATACCTGTTATGCTTATTACAGACAATATGGCAGGGTATTTAATGGGTAAAGGTAAAATAGATAAGATAATTGTTGGTGCTGACAGAATTGCAGCGAATGGAGATACCGCAAATAAAATAGGGACATATTCCCTCTCAATTCTGGCAAAAGAACATGGTATCCCGTTTTATATAGCAGCTCCATTATCTACGATTGATGTAAAAATTCAGGAGGGGAGTAAGATACCAATAGAAGAGAGAAACCCGCAGGAGGTGACGCATCTTAACGGCAAAAGGATAGCCCCTGACGGAGTAGAGGTATCAAATCCTGCCTTTGATGTAACACCGCATAAGTATATCTCAGCCATTATCACAGAGAAGGGTATTATTACCCCTCCATTTGCTGAGCGCATCAGAAAATTAAAAAATAGCACCTGATTTAATCAGGGGCTGTAAAAATCTACAGTAAAAATTTAAAATCACCTTTGTTTCTTTTCCACTTTCTTATCTTTAACGGAAGAAATATCATAATAAGGTGAATCCGCCCTGCTTTTTATTGACAAATCTCTTGTAAATTCAGGACAATGTAGAGCACTGCTCCCCTCATGCATAAACTTTAGATTACATGTTGCCCGCCATGCGCAGACAACACACTCTGGAACGGCTACACTCATATAATCATTTTTCTTCCCTTCTTTAAAACTCTAAAAATTTGCCAGAACCTTTATTTCTTAGATGCCTCTTTTTCAGAATGATGTTTACTAAATATCTCTTTATCCACTGTAGTAGCAGTAAATTCGATTGCCTCCTTAGTATTCTGTTTAATCTTTGAAAATACATCGTAATTAAGGACAGCACTCATAACATTTTCTATGGCAGTCTTTTGGGCAAAATCTATTGCGTCTTTCACATCCTGTTTGACCATCCCTAATACTATACTTATACTGATGATAGATATTACGGAAAATGTTATACCCCATGTTAATGCTTTTACAAAAGCTTCGGCTATAATCTGACCATATCCCTTTTCCATTTTAAACCCTCCCTAAATTAGTATCAGAGTATCAGAGTGTCATAGAGTCAAGGCTTTGATACTGTGAATCTTTGACACTTTGTAATTGCATCCCCCCTTTCTAATAAGAATTTCCTCAAAAAAATATCTCAATATTGCTAAAGAAGTATGGAATCTCATAAGAGGCGGATTCAGGAGAATCCGAACCGTGAACAGAATTTCTCTCTATATCAATTGCAAACTCCTTTCTTATAGTTCCTGCTGATGCATCCTTCGGATTTGTTGCACCCATCAAATCACGCCATTTTTTTATAGCCTTTTCCCCCTCAAGAACTGCAACTATTACAGGTAGAGAGGACATATAGATGGTAAGACTTTCAAAGAAAGGTCTTTTGGCATGGACCATATAAAATCCTTCAGCCTCACCCTTACTCATATGTAACATCTTAATAGCCACTATCTTCAGACCATCGCCTTCAATCTTGGCAAGAATTTTCCCAGTAACCCCCCTCTCAACTGCATCAGGTTTAATTATTGCGAGAGTCCTTTCCATTAGAAGTCTCCTTTTTAGATTTTATGGATACTAAAGTTTACAATAAATATTAGTAATTGGCAAGCATCACAATATCATTTTTCAGCGTGAATTAATTAGATCTTTGTCCTCTCCATCTCTGCCCCTTCTCCCATCATATCGAGAAGCTTCATGTGGTTTTCTATTAAAGCCCTTAACAGAACTTCAAACTGTCTTTTCTGGGCTTTAAGTCCATCAATATCTTTTTCTATTTTTACAATCTTTTCCTCTGCTCCCTTGAGCGTCTCTGCTGCCTTCATCTCAGCCTGTTTTATGATAAGCTGAGATTCCTGATTTGCCTTTTCAATCGCATCCTTTCTGAAATCCTGAGCTGATGATATCATCCTCCTGAAATCATTCTCAGCCTTTTTGTATTCCTCAATCTCCTGTGCCATTTTTTTAATTTCAGATTTTAATGAATCATTTTCTTTATTGAGTTCTTCAAGTTCAACGGCTATCAGTTCCAAATAGTTATCTACTTCTTCAATATCAAAACCCCTGAACTTGAGTTTGAACTGCTGCTGTCTTACATCTTGAGGTGAAGTTTTCATCTTATATTACCCCCTTCAGTGTAATCTGACTGCCATCTGTGTTAAAGTTGAGACAAGAAAATTCTGAAGAAATATTATTAAAAGAAACACAATTATTGGTGAAAAATCTATTCCTGTTGTATAGGTTGGGATTATCCTGCGGATAGGCGATAAAACCGGTTCTGTAACCTGATACAGAAACTGGATGATAGGATTATACGGGTCTGGATTAACCCATGAAATAATGGCTCTTATGATTATAATCCACATATAAAGATTCAGAACTATATCAAGTACTTTAGCTATCGCACCTATAAGATTCCCAAGTATAAACATAATAACGAGTTAATGAGTTAACGAGCTGAAGGGCTAAAGAGTTTTTTTCCTTTTATTTCCAAACTCATTAATTTCTAAACTCCCCAATTCTTCTGCCCTCTTTGTAGCTGCCTCCACGGCAGACATCAGGGCTGACCGCAAACCCCCGTCCTCTAAGGCATGGAGGCCGGCAATGGTCGTCCCGCCGGGTGAGGTAACCATATCTTTCAGCTTACCCGGATGCTCCCCGCTCTCTATGGCAAGCTTTGCTGCACCAAGTATGGTTTGAACGGATAAAAGCCTTGATATATCTCTCGGTAATCCCATCTTTACGCCGGCATCTGTAAGAGACTCTATGATTAAAAAAACATAGGCAGGGCCGCTTCCGCTTAAGCCTGTTACCGCATCCATCATGGATTCATCAACAACAACTGTCCTGCCAACCGCATTAAATATTCTTTTAGTTATCTCAATGTCCTTTTTTGATATATCATTACCACATGCTATAGCAGATACCCCCTCCCGGACTATTGCAGGTATATTTGGCATTACCCTTATTATCTTCCCTTTTTTCTTTAAATGGTCCTGAATTGAACTTATGGTGATACCTGCAGCAATTGTTATTATCAACTTCTCCTTGTCAATCAAATCACCAATCTCCTTTACCACCTTTGAAATTATCTGTGGCTTTACGGCAAACAATACAATATCAGATTTCTTAACAGCATACCTGTTATCAGTAGTTGTGTTGACTTTATATAGTCCTTTGATATGCTCAAGCCTTTCCTTTCTAATATCTGTAACAATAATATTTCTATTCTTAAAAACAGAGGCACCTGTTATCCCTTTTATCAATGCCTCCCCCATATTGCCAGAGCCGATAAAGGCTATCCTCTTATTACCTGCTGAAAGCCTTGTATTTTGAGCCATTATTGTCTTCTTTCCCCAAATATCGCCGTCCCTATCCTTATAATCGTAGCCCCTTCTTCTATTGCTACTTCAAAGTCATTGGACATCCCCATAGAAAGCTCATTAATCTTTATCCCGTCTTTTTTAACATCTGTCAGCAGTGTGCGAAGCATCCTGAAATGCTGTCTCAAATCTTCGGGAGATTCGGAGAAAGGGGGAATAGTCATTAATCCTTTTAAGTTTATATTTTTGAGTTTTGATATATCCCTGGCAAGGGCAATCACCCTCTCAGGTAAAATACCGAATTTAGTTTTCTCACCTGATATATTTACCTCAATCAGGATATCTGTTTTAATTCCTTTTTTCTCTGCCCTTTTTTGAATCTCTTCTGCCAGCGGGAGGCTGTCTACTGAATGGATAAGACTAAAGATATCAAAGAGATATTTAACCTTATTTGTCTGAAGATGTCCTATAAAATGCCATTGAACTGTGCTACCTATTTCGTTGAATTTTTCCCTTGCCTCCTGAATTCGATTCTCACCAATGATTGTTACCCCTCCTGTTATTGCCTCCCTTATCTTTGGAATCCCTACATTTTTTGTAACAGCAACTAACTTTATTGTTTCAGCGTCTCTGCCTGCCCTCTCTGCTGCCAATTTTATCCTTTTTAGTATATAACTTAAATTGGCAGATATACTGTTCATATTGGCAGTAGAAGTTATAACATAGGAGAAACAATATTACAACATTTCGTTCTGGCTGACAAAATATGGTTTGTAAGAAAAGGTTGCAACTATGTTAAGTTGTTTACCCTCTATAGTTTCAGGAATAGAGCCAAACGGTGCAGCAGTTTTTACTGCCTTGATTACCTCCTCATCCAGTATCCTGTGAGTTGTGGATTTTAGTAGTTTTATATCCAAAAGGGAACCATCTCTCAATATAGAAAATTTCACCATTGCACTTCCGCTTATTCCCTGTGATATTGCCCCCTCCGGATATCTCCACATGGACTCAATTTTTCTCTTTATAGAATCAAAATATGGACTGTATTTGGATTCTTTAGTATCAAGGGGAATTGCATCACGAATTTCCTCTTCAAATGTTGTCTCTGGTTTTGTATAAACACTTGCAGCGGAATTATTTTTGCCTGTTTCCGTATAAAGACTTGGTTGAGTATCTTCTGACTTCTTAATTTTCTCCTCTTTTTTTATGGTATTGGAAGGTTCGGAAGATAGTTCCACTGTTTTATTATTAATTTTTTGAGAGGTAATACCCTTATGATGTTTAATACTGGAATGTGAAGATGAATTGACAGGAAAATGCTCTTTCTTTTCAGGAGAAGGTATCTCAATTAACTTAACACGGATAGGTAATTCAGCTTTATCGTTCAGAGAGAAGAATCCTGTGGATACGATAAATACTGTATGAGTAAGAAGTGATAGTCCTAAAAATACTGAGAGCCTGTTATGTTGTCTCATGCTATTATTGAGACTTATGATGAATATAAGTGTCAAAGCATCAAAGTGTCAAAGAGTCAAGGTTTTTAAACTCTGACACTATGATACTCTGACACTTTGACACTTTAAAAACTGAACTATCGTTTAGCAAATTTCCCATTTTTAAATGAGCTATGCAACGGTAACAGATTTGGCTAAAGACCTCGGTTTATCTATATTCCTTTTTAAAGCAACAGCCGTAAAATAGGCAAATAATTGCGCAACTACCAGTTCTAAAAATGGTGCAATTACCTCTTGTGCCTTTGGGAGGATAATTTCTTCGTTAAAAAGCCTTTCAACCCCTCCCTTTTCTCCAAAATGAAATCCAATGATAAACCCTTTCCTCGCCTTTATTTCCTCTGCACTTCCTAAAGAGAGATTATAAAGCTCTTCGTTGCTCTTTGGTGGCATGAATATAATTGAGTATAGCTTTTCGTCTATTAATGCAATAGTTCCGTGTTTTAAAAAACCGGCCGGCATCCCTTCTGCGTGGATATATGCTACCTCCTTCATTTTGAGAGACGATTCAAGGGCAATTGGATAATATTTTCCCCTCCCGAGATATAACCAGTTATTTATGTGTGAAAATTTATAGGCAATAGTATGTATAAAACCAGATTTTTCATTAAGAATTTTCTGGATGAGTTCAGGAAGCATGGATATATTCCTTTCAATCTCATTTTTATTTTTGATGGTAAGCTTTTTGTTAATAACTCCAACCTCCAATGCAACCATGAGCAATATTATCATCTGAGAAAGGGCTGCCTTTGTGCTGATTACGCATATCTCAGGTCCTGAACCCTGCATTATTGTGTGGTCTGCAAAACGGGCGATTGATGAGCCCATTACATTTACAATGGCTGAGGTTTTTGCACCTCTGGATTTTGCAAACTTCAGGGCGTTAAGTGTATCATATGTCTCCCCTGATTGTGATATTGCTATAACCAGACTATCTTTATCTACCTCTCCCAGATTCTTAAATTCGTCAGAACTTATTGCAGGGGTAAAAATACCTGCTATGGATGAAAAATTATATTCACTAAAAAGTGATACATAGTAAGTTGTCCCTGCACCTATTAAATAGACACGGTTGCTTTCCATTATCATTTCTGAAAGTTTTCTTATAAGCCCTTTATCCACCTGCATGGCATTTATAACACACTGAGGCTGTTCATATATCTCCTTTAGCATGTAATGGGGATACCCCCCCTTTTTTGCCATATCACTGTCCCAATTTATCTGAGTAATCTTTTTTCTGACTATATCTCCACTAAAGGTATTTTTTATGAAATAACGGTCCCTCAATATAACTGCATATTCATCATCATCAAGCACAACAGCATTCTTTGTATAATCTATGAAGGCATTGAAATCTGAACCTATATAGTTTGCCCCATCTCCCAGCCCTATTACCAGAGGACTTTCCCTTTTGGCACAGAATATCTTATCCTTCTCATTTGTTGTTATCATTGCAATTGCATAAGTCCCTTCAAGCTGTTTAATAGCCATAACAAAGGCATTTTCTACATCCTTTGATGCCGGAAAATATTTTTCTATCAGATGAACAATAACCTCGGTATCGGTTTCAGAGTGAAATTTATGCCCTTCCCCGATAAGCCATTTTTTAATCTCCATATAATTGGATATAATTCCATTATGGACAACGGCAAAGTCCTTATTGCAGCTCAAATGCGGATGTGTATTCTCCTTTGTTACGCCCCCGTGAGTAGCCCATCTTGTATGGGCAATACCTATCTCCCCTTGAGGTTCTGATAATTTCTCTCGTTCATTCACCTCATCCACATAGCCGATATTTTTTCTTACCTCAATGTGATAGGGAGTCATTATAGCAACTCCACATGAGTCATATCCACGGTACTCTAAATGCTTTATACTCTCAAGCAAAGGTACCCCTATATTTTTAGACCCCGCGATTCCGCTTATGCCGCACATGAAAAACCTCCAAAAAAACAGCAATGAGCAACGAGCCATTATGACTCATTGCTCATTGCTTATTTCGGGTATGTATAATGATGTAGTACCCTCACCTTTGCATCAATTACAGTTCCTGCCATTATGGTATTTCCTGAACCAATTACTGCATCATCGCCAATGAAAGCACCGAGTTTATTTAAGCCGGTGTCAATAATCTTGCCACTTATCCGGGATTTAACACTACTTTTATCTAAATTGCAATTTATGGTCATTGTCCCTGAACCTATATCCACATTACTGCCTATGACACTGTCCCCTATGAATGAAAGTCTCCCCACTTTTGAGTTTCCAGAGAGGATACAATTTTTGAGCTCAACTCCATAACCTATAGTGCATCCCTTTCCTATAGCTGTATATTTTCTTATGAGGACATTATTACCTATAAAGCTGCCTGCCCCTATAAATGATGGACCTTCAATTATAGTCCCAGAGTGAATCTCTACATCATCTTCTATATGAACAGGCCCCTCTATTCTTACATCCCCTTTTAGAGAGGCAGATTTTGAAATAGATGTCCTTTGCCAGGAATCCATTAAGATTTTATTGGCTATAAGGATATCCCATGGATATACTACATCTATCCATTCTTCCTCCCATATGGATGCCCTCAACCCCATATCATTAATAAGTATCCCTAAAGCCTTTTCCATATTGAGTTTTGTCTTTTTCAGAATAGAGAAGAATCCGCTTGGAAGTATAAAGATGCCTGATAGCACATAATTTCCCAGCCCCCCCTTTTTAGGCTTTTCTATTATTTTTGTAATCTTCATCTCATTGTTAAGATATACATTCCCAAACATCTTTGTTGAAGGGGTAAGACAGACAGAGGCAATGGGCTCCTTTACCATATTAAAGGATTGCAATGTATGGCTGAATATATTTGCTGAGGTAATAATATCACCATATACAAGCATAAAATATTCGCCAGGACTGAACCTGTCCTCTGCAATAGAGACCGCGTCTCCAATGCCCCTCAAATTATTCTGATAAAAGTAGTGAATATTTACCCCAAAGTCTGCCCCTTTCTCAAAATATCTCTCAATTGTTTCAGCCTCATGCCCCACCACAATGTTGATAACATTTATCCCGCTATCCTTCAGTAGTCTTATTGTATTTTCAAGTATGAATACCCCCCCTACATTTATCATTGGTTTTGGTCTTGTATTTGTAAAAGGGACCAAATTGCTTCCTTTACCTGCTGCCAGTATTAATGCCTTCATAATAACCTCCAGATTATAGGTTCCCTGAAATTATAGTTCACACTGAAAAATGACATTTTTCAGTATTAATTATCTAATAGAATCCTCATAAAATCAAGTTTAAAAACCGTGAACATATTTTTAATTATGATTTACATCATTGTTTAAAAATTTGGTATATTATAAATTCTATTATGGATTTCTATTTATTCATAGTATGGATTCATATAATTGCGGCATTTATCTGGCTTGGGGGCATGTTATTTCTTGCTATTATACTCGCCCCTATTTCAAGAAAGATAGAACCACTTTCATTGAGGGGCAATCTGTTAAATGTAATTGGAACAAGGTTCAGACTTGTAGGATGGATATGCATAACAGTTCTCCTTATCACGGGAGTCCTTAATATATTCAACAGAGGCATGACATATGAAATATTTCTGCCGTCACAGATGTTTGGAACAGAATTTGGCAGGACACTGGCCATGAAACTGATAATAGTTGTTTCAATGATTATATTAAGCAGTATACATGATTTTATTGTAGGACCCCGTATGACTGTCCTGATGCAAAATATGAAGGAGGATAACCCGAATTTGGAATTACAAAAACTAAGACGGCTGGTCTCATGGGTGGCAAGATTAAACACAGGTTTTGCCATATTGTTAATATTTCTTGCCGTCAAGCTGGCAAGATAAAAGAAGCAATGAGTAATGAGCAATGAGCAATAAGCTTTTACTCATTGCTCATTGCTCATTACTCATTGCTTACACGAGGGAGGTTTAAATATGGAAAAATATCCAAAACTTTTTATCAAATCAAGTATGGTTTATCTTTTCTTTGGGATAGTCTTTGGGCTCCTAATGGCAACAAATGTTGTTAGAGGACTCAACTATACATTTGTCCATGTCCATTTCAATTTACTTGGTTTCATGTCCATGATGGTCTTCGGTATTGCCTACCATGTATTACCGCGATTTAATGCAAAGCCGTTGAAATGGCCCGGCCTGGTTCCGGTTCATTTTTATGGGGCAAATATCGGATTAATTGGAATGCTCTTTGCCTATCTGACAGGGGGCTTCTGGTCTTCAGACTGGAAGACAGTCATGTTTCATATAGCTGCGACAGTAACTGCGGTATCCATCATTCTGTTTATTGTCAATATATATACAGTCCTTACACCTGCAGATAAAGGGGTAACAGCAGAGGTAACTCCTGTTCAGAAGAAAGAGATAACACCTGACATGAGGGTCTCCTTAGTTCTGAATAAATGGCCCAATCTCCTGCCAATTCTTGTTGATAGTGGATTCACGGCACTGGCAAATCCTGTTGCAAGGGCGACATTTGCAAAGGTGATAACGATAAAACAGGCATGTAAGGTGCATAATATAGATTTGGATAGTTTTGTACGGAAACTGAATGATGCCCTTAATGGTAAGGATGGAATGGTAAAACCTCTTCCAAAGATACCTGTGATGGAAAAGGGGCCTTTGCAGAAGACCGCTGCTCCGATAAAGAGGGGGGATAAGTGCAGTAAAGAGATTCTGATTGGTAATCTGATTGATGTATATCCGGAGACAAAAAAGATATTTGAAAAACACTATGGGGCAGGATGCTTTTCCTGTCCGGGGCAGGCAACAGAAACAGTCGCCCAGACTGCTATGATGCATAGTATATATCCGGATTTGATACTGAATGAGATAAATGATGAGATTGAAAAGGCACTTAAAGAAACTCGCAACTAACCACCAACAACTGACAACTAACAACATAAGAATTAAAGCTGTAAGTAGTATGTTGTAAGTCGTAAGTTATGAATTATGGAGGATTTGAATATGTCGGAAGGACAGAGCAAATGGAAACAGAATTTTTTTGATAAGGCTGAATCAATCGTATTAACAGACCCCCTTGCATGGACGCTTGGTGCAACTGAAAAGGATGGACAAATTGTGTTTAAATATGCAGATGCAGTAAAGCTGGCAGGACATTCCTGTGCGGCTGTATCAGGGGCATATAAAATAACTGCAAAGGCACTCAAGGCACTGTATGGCAAAGATACACCTGTCAGAGGGAATATAAAGGTTACAATAAAAGGGGGGGCTACAG
>MHDI01000083.1 GCA_001804915.1 Nitrospinae bacterium RIFCSPHIGHO2_02_FULL_39_82
AAACCAACAGGAATTATAAGATTATATCCATTCCCTGACCTTTCAAGTAGCCTGTGTTGCTCTGGAAATCCTGGTATTGGATTGATTTCGCAGTCAGGTTCTTTTCCAATGGCAAGATATTGTCCAGGGAGATACTCATCAGTCCCTTTGCCTGCCCTACAAACAGATACAAAAAAGACTTTTTTTTTATTCACGAGATATAACCGCCAATGATATTCCACCGTAACCCGCCTGACCGCAGGTATACATAATCTTCTCGAGAAGGATAAAGGGTATCCCCTTATCCCCCTGAATCATGACCTCCCCTGTAAATTTAAAAGAGGGGTTATTCTTTGCAATAAACTCCACCTTCTTTGTATTTTCATTTAATGCATCAAGCAGGGGTTTTATGCTATAGTCCTGATTTTCCATAGCATCCTTTGTATCCATAACCTTTACCCCTTCTACTATTATATCTTCACTGGTAATCTGAATATCCAGTTTTCTTGTTGGTGTCTTCTGAGATATAGAAAGCGGCAGGCTGAGTTTTCTGGGATTGGTAACAACAATACCTTCTGCCGAATAGTTAACTAAAAGAAAGAGCAGGATTATGGTAAACATATCCATCATTGAGGTAAGTGTCAATGTAGCTTCAGTAAGCCTTGATCTTCTCTTTTTCTTTTTAGATGGTGCAAAGGGCATAATTTAACTCACAACTAACAACCTACAACCTACAACTTATAATTATTGTTGTTAGTTGTTAGTGGTTGGTTTATTTATTCTCGCCGAGTGATATCAGCGGGAAGAGTATCCGTTTGGTTCCCTCTGATGTCTCCCTTGTAGTATCCATTATCTGAACTACCTGATCATAGGGCATCTGCGGGTCAAATAAAAGGATCGCCTCCTCTTCCTTAGGATACTTATCCTTGAGTTTAAACAGTTCCGCTGCAAGCTGCCTTAAATTCAGCTTTCCCTCAATTCGGGGAATAAAAATCCCCTCCCCTATCCCTCCAAGCTCAATCCCCTTCTCCATTACCTTTACAATCAGCATCTTTGGAGGAGCAGCCTGATTGCCTCCTCCACCCTCACCCTCCTGCGGCAGATAGGTATCAATAATTGCCATCTTTGCAAAGACAGCAGTCAGGAGGAGAAAGGGGATGATAACCATAAATAGATTCATTACAGGGGTCAGGTTGAGATCAGTATCTGAAATAGAATGATGCCTTCTCTTACTGGGTCTGTATGCCACTCTTCCTCCTATTTAAGAGATTGATAAGTTTTACAGAAAACTCATCTATCTCATCTATTAACCTGTGTGCCTTTGCCTGAAGGACAGTATACCCGGCAAGCATGGGTATAGCTACAATAAGACCAAAGGCAGTAGT
Organism: Nitrospinae bacterium RIFCSPHIGHO2_02_FULL_39_82; assembly: GCA_001804915.1. Taxonomy (GTDB): domain Bacteria; phylum Nitrospinota; class Nitrospinia; order UBA9942; family UBA9942; genus PLOWO2-12-39-15. Next base: position 1,365 of record MHDI01000083.1, read on the forward strand.
ATAAAGGGCTACAGAGATACCATTGGCAAGAAGGGATGCCTTCTGTGAAGGGTCTGCAACGCCAACGGCTGCAAAGGCCTGAATCAGTCCCTGTATAGTGCCGAGCAGACCTAAAAGGGTTGCTATATTGGCAAGTGTGGAGAGGTAAGAAACCCTCTTATCTATTGCAGGTACTATCTCCAGTGCCTTTTCATCTATTGCATTCTGTATCTCCCTATCTAACACATTGGATACTGAAATGCCAGTATAGAGGATTTTTAAAAGAGGAGAACTGGAATCCTTGCACAGCAGCTTCGCCTTTTCTATATTCCCATCCTCTATAAACTTGCTGACCCTATTCCATAGGGCACGGGCATCTACATTATATCTGAAAAGCAAAACAATCCCACGCTCTACCATTATAGCTATTCCGATAACTGCGGTGCCAAGAATAAAATACATGAATATCCCACCATCTCTAAAAAAACTTGCCAATGTTTCCATATTTACCTCCCTTTTTTATTTTCTATATTCACCTATTTCTTTTGTTCTATCCTCTGGATTTATTTCAAGCTTTGGGTATACAGGTTTTAATATATCATCAACAAAACTTTTTTTGAAGATATTATCCCTCCATAATTTAGACCTTGGTATAATAAAAATAACCCGAGGTCTCTCAATGGTGCCTTCCACCTTTATAACACGCTCTATTACAGCAGGTTCATCTGAATGTCGTGCCCCCTTATCAGCTCCATAGGCAGGGGTAACAATTAACAAAAGAATGACGAATGGCAAATGACAAATGACAAATGATTTACACTTCATTGACCCTCCTTCTTTGCCATTCTCACCTTCACCATCTCTATCCATGATTCAATATCTTTAGTCTTCTCCCCTCCTTTTTCTATATATGCTGTATAACTTTCAAATGCCTTCGCCATATCTCTAAAATAGATTTCATATATTATACCCATATTTTTGTAAGGGGTAGGGTCAGAGCTATCCTTATCCACTATCCTCTGATAAATTTTTAAAGCAGCCTCGTATTCTCCAAGTTTCAAAAGGGTTTGTGCCTGATAAAAGAGTAGCTGTATATTTTCTCCTTCTGTAACCTCCGCTGTCTTAAACGCTTCATGGGCATTTTTGAAATCACCCATTTTATACATCAGGACACCAATATTATAGTGATGAAGTGGCAAATTTAAAGTATCTGTGGACTCTAACTGATGGTAATATTTAATGGATTCCTCCACCTGTCCCATGCTCTGATAAAGATTTGCAATATTAATCATAACAACTGGCAATTTCTCAAAGGAGAGGGCTTTTTTAAAATAATCGATTGCCTCTCTGTTCTTTTCCATCGATATGTGCATAATTCCAAGGGCATTATAAACCATCGCAGGTGGTGCTTTATATTTTAAAGACTTAAGGAGCTCATTTTTAGCCTTCTCCATGTTCTGAAGCTTCATATATATGATTCCCAGATTGTAGTATGCCTCCCATCTGTCTGGTGCAAGAGTTATCCCCTCGTTATAAAGGGCAATTGCACTAATCGGGTCATCCTTTATTAATTGAAATCCATTGTTAAAAAGGGCTGCTGCCTTTTTCCATCTTTCATTCTCACTATTTTTAGCCCTTTTTGGTGTCACCTCTTGAGTCACCACCCCTTTCTCATGTATATCCACCGGTATATTCTCTTCCTTCCGCAAACCTGCACATCCTGATAATAGTAACACGATATAAAAAACAGAAAAAAAGAAAAAGATTTTTAGCCACAGATATACACAGATATACACAGATAAAAAATTTTTTAAAAAAAAGATTTTAGTCAGTGAAAGTCTGTGGCTAAAAATTTTATAATTTCCTATTTTACTGTTTACTATATTTCTGCATTTCATATCCTGCTACCTCTATCATTGCTGGTTCTGGATATATAAAGATAGGTTTCACCTCTTTTAATGTAAATTCCCTTTTATAAAGGGCAGGTCTTAAAGCTTCAAGCCTATCGAGATTCTTCTGCATCCATTCATTATATATTTTGTATTCCCTGCTGATCTGCATACAGCTTTCATAGACCTTAACAGCCTGCTCATCATAGGGATATGCCTTTTCTTCCAGCAGAAAGTTATACTCCTCCATCTCCTCTTTTGTCAAACCAGCGGGTTTTTCTGACTGAAGAATAGAATCTCTGAAATTCTCTAAGGCAATCCCCATCGAAAAGAATATCTCAGGGAGAAGCTCGGATATCCCCAATTTTGCTATACTGGAATAATCCTTAAGGAGATTATTTAAAAGCTCAGACTTCCTCTTCAATGTATCTTCAAAGGGGTGGGTAAGTTTTACATCCATATAAATATTCTGTCTTTCCCCTAAGAGGAGAAGCTCTGTCCTTGTAATGAACTGATTATTTATATTTCCCTTTAATTCTATTAATCTATTCAAAGTCTCCATACCCTCTTTTTTTCTACCCAGTTTAAGTTGAGAATAACCCAGCCTGTATTGTGCCTCTATCTCTTTATCCTGTGGTATCAGCTTATATTCTAAATATCTTTTGAAAAGATCAGATGCCTTATTGTATTCCCTATTTTTTTCATAAAGAATACCCGCCACAAATATGAACCTCTGTAAATCCTTTAAATCGGTTACGAGCAAAGATGCCTCCTCATAAAGCATTGCTGCCTTCAGCGGTTCTCCCTTTTCCAACTTCTTTCCTGCCTCCAGAAGAAGTGATACACCCACCGTAGAATTTGGATAGGACTTTGAAATACTCTCAACCACCCTTTTAAGCTCTTTTATGTTTCCAGTCTGAATATGGATATAGCCCAATTTCATTAATGCCCCTTCGCCAACAGCGGACCCGGGATAGACTGTAAAGGCTTGATTAAATTTTTCAGCAGCTTCATTAAGCCTCCTCATCTTTAGATATCCTTCTCCAATACGAAAGCGAAGCATGGCAAGGGTCTCCCGTAATTCCGGCTCCTTTGACTGAGATATTAGCTTTGAATATATCTCCTCTGCCTCATTGAGTCTATCCTCTGCTAAATAGAATTCCGCAATCTTTTTATAGGCGGATATGGATTCCTTACCCTTGGTCAGGGGCATGAGATTTTCTCTTGCCCAGTTGAATGCACCTGTCCGGGCATACATATCAGATATCATGTAAAGTGATTTTTCCAATACACCACTTAAAGAGATGTCCTTTCTGTAAGCCGTCAATACCCTCACTGCATCCTTTATTGTCTCTCCCCTCTTTTCATCAGCTTCATTAAATACTACAGCGTAGGAGAGAATAGCAGAGTAGGCTATCTCCCCCCTTTTGCTGCCTTCAGGATATAGCCTTGCCGCCCTCTCATACTCCTGCCCTGCCTCATGATATGCCTTTACTGTGAAGAGTGCCTCTGCAAGTAAGAGGTTCATCTCCTTACACTCTGGTGAATTTGGAAAGAGACTTAAGTATAACCTGTATCCTTTTATGGCGAGCTTAAGTTTATTCAAATCACTTTCATTCTTTCCACTATCATGATATATCCTGGAGACATAAGGTATTGTTTTAGAAATAAGGCTATCAATCTTATCCGAACCATGTGGATAGCTCTTCCTGTACCATGCTGTTGTTGAATTATACTGATTCACAAATACCCATTTTGTATTAAGGGCAGATTCCCTATCTCCGATAAATTCATAAAGGATAGCAATCTTTTCATAGATAAAGGGGATATCTGAATTATCCGGGAATATCTCTATAAAAGACTTATAAATATATATAGCCGCCTCATATCTTGTCTGCTGAACAAATGCCTCTCCAAGTTTATTAAGAACCAGAGATGTATACCTTCTCAGTCCCTTGTATTGCACATACTCTGCTACTTGCTCCATGTTATCAAAATGCCCAAGACTCATTATGAGACAGGAGAGTGTCTCCTCCAGCAACCCACCCCCCTTAATTTCACCTTCCCAAGTCCTGTCTATCAAAGACATAAATGTATCTGCTGCCTTTCTAAACTCATCGCTCTTATAATAGACCCAGCCCAGCTTATACAGTGCCTTATCATAAAAGACCGATTTCTGAAAACTCAATACCCTAATGTATGACTCCATTGCCTCTCCCATCTGTCCTGTTTCAAAATAGAATTCACCTATTCTGAAATTAACCTCAGGAAGATAAGCGCTTTTAGAAAAGTTTGTCAGAAGATCTTCAAATACCTTTATAGCTTCATCCCGTTCCCCCTGCTCATAGAGGGCATATCCAAGGGCATAGTAAATTGCATCCCCCTCTTTTTTATAGCTGTATGTATCTTTAATTATCCTAAAGTATTTAATCAGAGATTGATAATCCTGTTCAGGCTGTTTAATCTCTTCTTCTTGCTTCTTGCTTCTTGCTTCTTGATCAAGTAGTGCCTTTTCATATTCCTCAACTTCTTTTTTATATAGTATCTCCTTTGCCTCAAAATAACCCTCAGTAACTTTCAGTATGGTATCAAGGGAAAGCTCCTTATATCCTATAAGATTCATATGATCTTCCCACTCCCTAATCCTTTCTTTTAGAATTCTCTCTTCAAGAGACTCATCTTTTACAATCTTTGACTCCGATTTCTCAATTCCCCTTTTTTCTACAGTTTGACAGGAAGGCAGAAGCAAGAAAAAGATTATTAGCCACAGATTTACACAGACAAAAACAGATAAACACGGATAAAAATTTTTAAAAAAGATGTTAGTTTGTGAAAGTCTGTGGCTAAAGATTTTATTATTTCCCTTTTTCATTCTGCATCCTCTTCTTTTCCTTTTCCATCTCTTTCGCTACTGTTTCGAGTGCTGTGGCAATACGCTCTTTAAAACCCCCCGTATTATATTTTACCGCTAAAAATCTCTCCTTAATATGGTTGTCCAATCTGATAAGGGTCTCATCGAGTCCCATCTCGGTATCCAGAATAATCCTTTGCAGTTCCCCCCTTATCCTTTCCAGTTCCTTAATAGCCTCATATCCTTTTTTTATCCTCTTTTGAAGCAATGGTTCAATTTTTGATAGAGAGTCTTCAGTTGTTATCTTTTTATCCCCCCGTATATTGTCTATGTCTTTTCCAATCATCTCTATTATCATTAGCAGCTTCTTTAAATCTTCAGGCTTATTAAATACCTCCATCTTAGCTATTGGGTCTATTACATCGATAATCGGACATGTAACAGGTGACCTAAGGCATCTCATCGCCTCTTCTACTTCAAGCAAAATAAGCCTGACCATCTTCTCTTCAGTTTCTGTAATATGCCGCTTTATTATCTGATTCCAGCGGTTATAAAAAACTTCTTTACCATAATTGAATAATACCTCATTATGTTTTTCCTTCGTAAGACGTGTTTCTGCCATTTTATTTATAGCAGAGAGGATATTAATTACCCTTTCAATATCCCTTTCAATCTCCTTTGCCATACCTTCCAATCCTTTAATTGTATTCTCTATATAGGTCTCCCTTTCCATAAGCTCCTTCTCCTTCACTATAAAACCCGTTCTCATATTATGAAAAAGCTCGTATTCCTCCAGAAGGTTAAAAAGATCTTTATCATTATTATCACGCAGTGTGGAAAGATAATACTCCTCTTCCTCTTTGCTTGTAGAAGCCGATAAGATACCTGATTTCTCTGTACCTCTGTGTGGCTTTTTTCCACTAAGGATTGAGATAAACCGCTCCCTTATCGATTTATCTTCAATCATCCGATCAAGTCTCTCCTCAGTTGCAGTAAAGGTCTTTGAGAGCATCTGAAAGTGCTCTAACGCTTTCTTAATATTACCCACCTTAAGATAACAATAACCCAGAATTATCTCTGCCTCCTGCTCTATAGAGTCGTATGGAGGAACTGCCTTTATACCCTCAAGAATAGTTATGGCTACATCATAGGAATCCAGTTTTATCAGACTCCATGCCTGTCCTAATAGGGCATTTCTATAAAAATGACTACTATATGGAACCTTTAGAAGCTCATTAATTGCCTCTAAGAAAAGATCCTCCTCAAAAAGCACCTGTCCAAGCATAATATAAACCCTTTCAGATAGCTCTCCTTTTACAGAAGGATGAAGCAGGAGTTCCCTCAAAATTGCCTCTGCATTCTCCGGTTTTTGTTTCCTAACCTCTATCTGGGTAATGGCAATCCTGGCATATGGATAGAATTTATCATCTGGTGAAATCTGTAACAGAGATTGTCTTGCATCCTCCAATCTGTTCAGATGTAAAAGGCTCATCCCTTCAAAATAGTTAATTGCACCCCTGTTATCAAGCTCCATGCTTAAGAATAATCTCTCATATTCATCCATCTGATAAATGGCATCCAGTAACCTGATTATCTCAGACATATCTTTAGGAAGGGATTGAAAGGTAAAGGATGGATAATCACTCCTGTCGTGTAGTCTCTTAATATCTGAAAGTTTAAGAAGGAGAATGACCTTGTCTTTCTCTTTAAAAGGACCGTTAATGAGGTCGTTAGCTATTATAGATGAAGTGAGATAATCGCCTGTAAAATAAAGATAGAATGCCCTCTGATACTGATATTCTCCCTGTGAGAGTATGGTCTTCGAAGCGTCCTCTGCAAAGGCAAACTGGGTAGTTAGAAGGAAGAGACAAGAAAACAAGAAGCAAGACATCTTACCTATTGCCCCTTGTCTTTTTCTTCTAACCTGTAATTTAACATTCATTCAACCCACTCATTATGCTATTGTTTCATTGCCTCTAAAAAGAATACTGCTCATATTCTATTGTTTAAAATCAATCTGTGATACCTGTAAATCTACCTTACCATCCTTCTTTTCAAAGAAGAACTGAACGAAAGTATCTTTCCCCCATGTTATGTTTACAGAAATTATTTCCTCACCCTTGCTGGGCGGTTTATTTCCCTCTACCCAGTAATACACCGCCACCAATCTCCTGTTTCCCTCTCTGACCTCTTTATGGAAAAACTGATGACGTCCACCGTTCCACAGTGCCTCATTTTCAAGAGGTGTATAGAAATGGCTCTCGAGGAGTTTGATACCATCAAGTAACTCTATAGAGATCAGCTTTATTTCACTATTACGATTTACAACAGATATATTCAGGGTGGTGCTGGGAAAATTCCATATATTCTTTTCCAGCTTCTTTAAGGATTCATCAATAGAGATGTATTCGTTATTTAATCTGGTAATCAAATCTCTTATAGACTCCTCCCTTTTCTGGGACTCAGCTTTTACAGGGCAGACATTATTTAAGAAAACTATCAGCAGACTTACGGCTAATCCTGTTATTATTCTCATTTAATTTACTGTATAGAACAAAAACCTAATTGGACACAAATGAACGCAGATTATAAGGATTTGCTGTAAAAAAAACAAAAATCTGTTTTTTTATGCGTAAATCTGCATCCTAAATTTTTATAATTTCCTATACATTAAAAAAATAACACAAAAAGATAAAAAAAGGCAACCAAAAATGCTTCCTAAAATGCAAGTCTTTGAATCTCCTTGACAACCAACCATCTAAAGTTTATATTCTAATCGTATAGGCAATTTCTATAAATCCATATGGATAAAGAACTTAAAATCACCTGTCCTGATTGTGGAATAATTCTTACTGTTGATAGAATAACCGGCAAAATTGTTGAGTCCCGTAAACCGATAATAGAAGAGTCAACAGGAGATAGGTTTGCAGATGCCCTTTTCAAGGTCAAAAAGAACAAGGAAAAACTTTCTGCTACTAAATTTGATGATTTAAAAAGGGAGCAGGAAAAAAAGAAGAAACTATCGGAGGAGATTTTTAAAACTTCTATGGAAGAAGCAAAAAAGAACAAAGATGTTAAACCCTCTGATATTTTTGATATGGATTAATGAATGCAAAAAAATTAAAGGAGGGATGTATTATGAAAAAGTTAAAGGCTATTTTGGGATTTTCCCTTTCAATTTTTATCTTATTTGTAACAGCCTCAAATGTAAATGCAATAACTGCGTGGGGGAGAAAGTATGGGGTAAGCTGTAATGTCTGTCATATTGCAGGTTATAAACTAACATATGCGGGGCAGCAGTTTTTAAGACACGGGCATCAGTTGCCCGGGGCTGAATCAAAAGAGGCAAACATGTCTGACTATTTCTCAATAACAATGAAAATCCGTGCATGGGATAAAAATACCACAGTTCAGCAATCAGGAACTGCAGACGCAATTACGACAAAAAATTCCTTTGAGGCGCATGCATTAAGCGTATATTCAGGTGGTCCCCTTGACAGCGGTTTTACATATTTTACAGAGATGTATCTGCACGAAAATGAACGGAAAAACCCAGCGGAAAATTATGAAGCAACCGAGTCTGATATGGGTGACTGGGCGAGGTCAAAATTGGCAGAGGCTTATCTTCAATACGGATATGAAAAAGATGATTTATATTTCACTGCAAGGGCAGGACGAATAATGCCGTGGCTGATACATCTGCATGGTGGCGGTGCGAGATTAGAATACTCAAGACCATTACCTTTAACTTCAACAGTTGGAGATAACCCTTACCGCCCGTTTTCAAGACAATTTGGTGTAGGTGCCGGTGTCGGCTATGGAGAGCTGTTCTTTGAAGCTGGCGTAGTAAATGGGACAGGAAAATATGAAAATACTGTTGAGATCGGAACTGACAAGGCTAAGGACATATATGCATCCCTTGATTATTCCATTGGGGATAACGGCAGTATGGTTGGATTATATTATTATAATGGCCAGTATCCATTAGATTTATCATATATTCAAAAAGATTTAACTACTTTAAAAAAGGCTGAAACCGCTGATAAATTCAATCAGATAGGTATAATGGGGCAATATGTAGCCGAATATGGCGCTTTAATCGCAGCATATTTTAATGGTTCGGATTCGTATACACCCCTTAATGGAACTTCTGAGACTACATACAAATCTCAAAGCTACTATGCTGAACTTCAGGGCTACTTTAATGATGGTGCCCTTTCACCCTATTTAAGATGGGAGTACTTTGACCCGGATACAGACAAGTCTGACAGCAGTGAAAAGTCAGGACCTGTACTTGGAATCCATTGGAAACCATTTGAGCATGGAAGATTTGTGCTGGAGGCATCAAACTATACTACTGCCAACTCTTCAACCAAAAAGACAATAGAAAGAGATATAACATTAGAGGTGCAGTTTATGTTCTAATGCCCAATCTCCCTCTCCCTCTATAAAAGGGGTGAGGGAGAAAGAGGGACGAATTTTATAGGAGGAACAATGTTTAGTAAAAATGGAGAAACAAAACTAATTCTTTTATGTTCAGTGATTTTTATGCTCCTTGTCTCATTTGCAACTGCCACAGAGGATGGTAAGAAGATTTATGAAAAGAAGTGTACCACATGCCATGGAAAAGAGGGGAAAGGTAATGCAGCACTGTTAAAGACGCTCAAAGTTAATGCATCCCTTCTTGACCTGCTGGACAAAGGGACACTGGAAAAATCGGATGAGGAGCTTATATCCATAATCTCTAAGGGGATAAACAAGATGCCTGCCTATGGAAAAAATTTAAAGGATGAAGAGATAAAGGATGTTATATCCTACATTCGTTCTTTAGTAAAATAGTGCTGACAATGCCTATACCTCCGTTATGCATCGGATACACAAGAAATAAGAAAGAGACACCTAACTGAAATCACATCTTTGCAGTACATACCCTGTTTCTACCGCTCTTTTTTGCATCGTAGAGGGCATCATCTGCCATTTTTATCAACTCAAGTTTATCATTAACATTGTCACTCAATTTTGCTACTCCCATACTGATAGTTACCTTTAATGGCTCTTTTTCTGCTTTGAAGTTATGAGATTCCATAAGTTTTCTTATCTTCTCAGCTATATTAACTGCATTATTAATATTTGTATTGGGTAATATTGTAGCAAATTCCTCTCCGCCATATCGGGCAGGAAAATCTATCTTACGAATATTCTCTTTAATAATAGATGCAACCTCTTTAAGGACACTGTCTCCCTGAAGATGTCCATAGGTATCGTTAATTAATTTAAAATGGTCTATATCCATCACAATCAATGACAAGGCACTATTAGACCTTCTCCCCCTTTCAATCTCCCTATCAAAGACTTCAAGGAAATAACGTTTATTGTAAAGACCTGTAAGACCGTCTGTTATAGATAATTCCTTTGTCTCGTCATATAAAAGCATTAACTTAATAACCATAGAAAAATCATGGGCAAGAAGGTGAATAATATTTTCAGACTCCTGCGTAAAGGTATTCCGCATTACAGCAAAGAAAAATAGATAACCAATGCATTCATTATAGATATTTAATGGGACAATTATTTGCGAGGCTATCTTATTAATCGTCTTATTGTCTATTCCCATACTGCCCCTGATAAAATAAGTTTCACAATCTCTCTCTTTGCTATCCTTAATACCAAAAGTGCATAAATGATTTTTTATCGTATCTATATCTTCATCTGATAAAGGCTGTTTCAAATCAAAATACAGACTCGTCTTATTGGCATTAAGAAGACAGATACATAGACCTGAATAATCAATAAGGCTATTTGCAAGAACTGTAAGCTCTTTCAAAAGGTCATCTCTGCTGTAAATAAAATTAGCGAGGTGCCTTGCCTCATTAGAAAGTGTTGACTCAAAGAGCAGCTTATCGAGAAGTCTATTCACATTAGACTTTATCATCTTCCAATCCGCATCTTTTTTTGAGTCGGTAACATTGATTTTTCTATCCCCGGCCGGTTGAACAATCTTATTCAGAAGTTGATTAACAGCCTCTTTTAAAGGAGATAATTCTGAGCTTTTAACTATATATTGGTCTGCCCCTGCCCGTATTCCCCAGAATCTGTCCTGTCTCTGGTCTAAACTGGTGAGGAGGATTATAGGAATATGGACAGTCTTTTTGTCATTTTTCAAGAGTCTGCACAACTGGTAGCCATTTAACTCCGGCATCATTATATCTGAAATAATAAGGTCTGGTTTATCTGAAAACGCCCTGCTGACACCCTCCAATCCGTCGCTGGCAGTTATAACTTCAAATCCTTCCTTTTCAAATGCCATCTGGAGACTAACGAGCTGTGTCCTGCTATCATCAACAATCAATATCTGTTTACCATCCATATAGCTACCTGTTTTTTACCTATTTTCCGTTTTTCCAATTTTATTTTGCATTTCCCATCCTGATTAATTAGTGTGAATTAATCAATTTTTTGTTATGCCCCATTTATTTATCTCTCTGGGAATCTCTTCTACAGAACATACCTTCGTTGATGCACCATTTTCAATTGCTGCCTTCGGCATACCAAAGATGGCTGAACTCGCCTCGTTCTGGGAAATTGTCACCCCCCCTGCCTTTCTGATTGCCATCATACCATTTGCACCGTCATTGCCCATGCCTGTCAACACAATCCCCAGACATTTATCCTTATACGCTAAAGCTGCTGACTCCATCAAAAAGTTAATAGAAGGCCTATGTCCTAAAATTGGAGGCGTATTACTTAAAAACAATTTTCTATGTTTGGTTATTCCAAGGTGATGATAATCAGGGGCAAAATAGACAAAACCTTTTCGGATATCTTCGTTATCTTTTCCTACTTTTATCTTCAGCTGACAATTCTTCTGCAACCATTCAATAAGCCCATTTACAAAACCATATGCAATATGTTGAGTAATAACTATGGGAAAAGGAAAGAGGAGAGAAATTTCTTTGAGAATATAGTTTAGCACCGGCGGACCTCCGGTTGAGGCACCTATAACCAGAACTCCATCCTGTGATTTTTCGCCAGCATTTTTTATATTATTATCTTTTTTAAAAGGGATATCTGCCTTTTTCTTCCTTTTATCTATGGAGATATCCAAATATTTACTGATTCTTTTAAAAGGACGGAACTTGGCTACCGTTTTAACACCCCTGATAAGTTCCTCCCCGATTATCTGGAGGGGAACTCCTTCTTTCTGTCTTGGTTTTTCTATGACATCAAGGGCCCCTGCCTTTAAGGCATTAAAACCTATATCAAGTTCACTTTTAACCAGAGAGCTTACAACCAATATGGAAGTGGGTATATTTTCCATAATATATTCAGTCGCCTCAAGGCCATTCATAACAGGCATATGTATATCCATAGTAATTACATCAGGTCTCAGGAGCTTTGTCTTCTCAATACATTCACGACCATCTTTTGCCAATCCAACGACCTGTATCTCTGAATCAGAATTCAGTATCATCTTTATAAATTCTGAAGATAGCTTTGAATCTTCTGTAATCAATACCCTTATCATATCAACCTCTTTATCGTCTCAAGAAGATTAGACTGGTCAAAGGAACTCTTGACAATATATGCATCAGCCCCTACTTCTATCCCCTTTTTTTTATCCTCCATTGATTCAAGAGCTGTAACAAGGATAACAGGAATATGTTTATATTTTTCGCTCTGCTTTATCTCTTCTGTCAATTCCAATCCATTCATGTTAGGCATCTGAACATCGCTGACGATAATATCAAAATCCCTGTTTTGAAGTTTTAAAAGGGCATCCTGCCCATCAACAGCCATTTCAACATAATATCCATAAGATTCAATAATATTCTTTTCAAGGGTTCTTGTCATAAGAGAATCATCAACTACCAGAACTGACAATTCTTTTTCTATTTCTTCCCTCTTTCCCCTCTTCTTCGGTGAGGCTATTCCCCTTAGTTGAACGGTATTAATTATATCGGTAACATTAAGGACAGGGGCAATATTGCCATCACGCATAATTGTTACACCTGATACATTCCTGACCCTTCTCATATAATTCCCAAGTCCTTTAATAAGTATCTTCTCTTCGCCCATAAATTTTTCTATACCAAGGGCTGCAAGGTTTTCTCCAGACCTCAAAACAACAACAGGTCTTTTTACATCAGTATAATCCCCGCCTTCCTCTTCAGGAATCTCAAGTACTGAGGATAAACGAACATATGGGATAAATGAGTTAAAATAATGCAATGCCGGAAAACCTTCAACAATCGGTAAGTCATCTTCTGATATACTGATTATCCTCTCCACCATAGCTACAGGCAGAAAATATATCCCGTCAGAAACTGATATCTTAAGGGATTGAGTTGTGCTTAATGTCAGAGGAATTGTCATTGCAAATGTGGTCCCTTTGTTTTTTACAATTTCTATATCTATAGTCCCATTCAGCTTTTCAATATTATCCTTAACCACATCCATCCCAACACCCCTTCCAGAAATATCCGTAATAATATCACTGGTAGAAAAACCCTGATGAAAAATGATATTCAGTATCTGCCTTTCTTTCATCAGGCTGAGTTCTCTTTCAGAGTAAAGCCCCTTTTTGATAGCAGATGTTTTTATCTTTTCTATATCAATCCCTTTACCATCATCTGAAATCTTAATAAGGGCATTATTCCCTTTATAAGAAACATCTACACGGATAGTCCCTTCCTCTCTCTTTCCGAGTTTGACCCTCTCCTCAGGTATTTCAATTCCATGGTCAATGCAATTCCGAATTACATGCATCAGAGGGTCCTTAATTTCTTCAAGTATAAATTTATCCAACTCAACATCCTCTCCTGAGACCTTTAATTTTATCCTCTTCTTTAAAGAGGCTGAGAGGTCTCTCACCATCCTCGGGAACAGGTCCAGAACAGTCTTTATGGGGAAGATTCTCGTCTTCTTCACATCATCCTGTAGTTTTTCTATTATATTGGATAACTGCCGGTAATCATCATAAAATGTCCTGTAGAGCGATTCAATCCGTTCAGATATAAAAGAAAACTTCTCTCTTAACTGGGAGGTGTGATTATTATCTGCAGGGAATTTATCTATATCCAGCCTTTTATGACCGCCCCCTTTCTTAATAATCCTGCCCAGTGTATTAAAGTCCTCAATTATAGACTGAATATCCATAAGACGCTGGTGTGCCCTCAATGTCATAATTATCAATTCGCTGGTTTGCTCCATAAGATTGTCAAGCTTTTCAAAACTAATTCTCACGGTGCCTTTTTGCTGGGTGGTTCCGTGGAGGGGGGGTATTTTATTTCCGGCAGGTGTTGTCCCAATGTTTAAGGTCTTTGGCTTTTTTACATCTCCATCTTCTGATTTTTTGAGAGAGGTTATTAAAGAATCTATAGAAGAGAGGACACCTTTGAAATCAGGAGTGGTCTTAGTCTCTCCTCCTGTTTCTATCTGGTCTATAAAGGTCTTTATGAAATCAGCTCCTCTAAGTAGTGTGGTAATCACACCAGAGGTAATCTGAATCCTTTTATCTAAAATCCCCTCTACAGCACGTTCTATAGAAAATGAAATGTCCCCCATATCTTTATGCTTTATAATTCTGGCACTCCCCTTAAGGGCGTGTGCCTGTTCGTAGGCATTCTCTATCTCCTTTCTATCGTCAGGGTTCTTTTCAATTTTAACTAAACTATCTATCAGCATTTGAATTGCATCATCTGTCTCCTGCAAAAAGAGGTTGACATCCCTGTCACCACCCGAGTCTTCAAAAGATTCAGTGGATTTTTTCACATCAGAATCTGCCCCTTGATTTTCTGACTGTATATTATGTATATGACCTTCTGAAACCTCTGTTAATTGATTAAGAAGCAGGGGAATCCCTGTCTCTCCTTCTTCTACACCGGTTTTAGAAATCCTGTTGACAATCAATCCTACAGTATCAAGGCTCTTCAAAATGAGGCTGATAATTTCACGGGAAAGGGGTATTTCATTTTTCTTTATTTTTCCAAGGATGGTCTCCATCTTATGAGCTATATTTTCAATGGAGGTAAAACCTAACATCCTTGCTGCACCTTTCAGGCTGTGTACCTCACGAAAGACCTCTTCAATCAGACCTGATTGGTCAGGATTTTCGTCAAGGGAGATAAGACCTGAATTTAATTTCTGGATGTGTTCATCACACTCTATTTTGAAAATCCCGAAAAGCCTGTTAAAATCCTCTCTGCTTAAATCCATTTTCCTCTCCTGACATCTGATTCAATCATACATCACTTTCAGAATCCATACCCTCATCCATAAGCTCCTCCGTCTCCTTCTGAATCTCACGCCTCATTTTTCTTCTATCTACAAGTTTTTGGAGCTGCTGAATGATAACGATATAATCCTTGGTAGCAGTACTTGACTCATGCATACCCCTGTTAATCTGAACCATAGCCTGCTCTACCTGCTCGGTTGCAGACGATTCCTGACGGGATGCAATGGCAATTTCATTTGCAGCCTCGGCTGTGGATTTTATTGTATTTATAGCATTATTGATTGTTGAACCTGCCTCCATAACATGATTTACCCCGATATCCACCTTTTTCCCACCTTCTTCAGTAGTCATAACCGTAGTGTTGACAGAGTCCTGAATATCATGAATCAGAGAGGCAATTTTTTCTGTTGCCTTTTTACTCTGGTCTGAAAGAGAGCGAACCTCGGAGGCAACAACAGCAAACCCCCTCCCCTGCTCACCTGCCTTTGCAGCCTCAATCGCAGCATTTACGGCAAGCATATCAGTTTTGTTGGCAATATCCTCAACTACATTAATGATTGCCCCAATCTGATTGGTCTTTTCGCTGAGGGTCAAAACATTTTCTGCAATATCTGTTACCTTCTTTTTTATCAAATTCATCTCGGAGATGCTATTCTCAACTGCCTTCTGTCCCTCGTAAGTTACAGAAAGTGCCTCATTGGCTTGACTTGATAATGATTCTGCCCTCGCACTGATTTGTTTGGATGATACATTCAATTCTTCAATAGCTGCGGTAATCTGGTTAACTGCTGTTGCCTGCTGAGAGGTAATTTTATCCTGGTTATCCGCCGCATTTGATATCTTGAAGATTGCCCTTGTCAAGGGTTTTATTATTTCCCTGTTTATCAAAATATTCATAATAATACCAACCAAAACTATAACAATAAATACTGAAACAACCGCCCACAGAATACTACTCCTTATGTTATTAACTAATTCCCTCTTGGAAATTGATATCTGAAGGATGCCGCGAACAGGGTTTTTATCATAATCATGACATGCATCACAACGTTCATCCTTAATAATTGGAATAAGCCTTGTATTAACAGGCTCACCATTCATCTCTTCCTCATAGGATACCTCAATTTTACTATCTATCACTTTCTTAAGTCTCTGGATATTCTCTTCCTCAAATTCTTTTGGGGGCTCAGAAACAGCCTTCCGTGGAAATGTCTCACTTCCAAGATATTTATTGACATCATTAACAGTCTCATTATCAATAAATGCCTCTACACCGCTTTTGCGGAAAATTCTTATTTTCTTGAGGCCGGGAGTATTTCTAACCTCGGCAAGCCAATCCCTGACAATTTCTGCATTGCCTGATACCATTATAACCTTAACCCCCTTGGAGATTGCAGAAGAGAGAAAATCTACTTTACCCTCTTCAATCCTTTTCATATCTCTGATATTGCCTTTAATAGAAAAAACAGATATGATGCCAAGCCCGATAGCGAGGGTTAATGTTATAATAACCATTAGCTGCCGCTGCACCTTATTTTTACTGAAATATGAAGATAATTTCATAATTTTCCTCCCTTTAAACCTCCTCATTTATAATCAATCTTTCATCATTAAGAAGTCCTTCAGTGTCTATTATTAAAAGAGGGGTATTATTGACACTTGCCTCATATTTTATAATTTTATTTTTATCCTGAAAAAATGATGAAACAGGTTTAACACCATCAACGGACAATTCAATAAGACTGTCAAATCTATCTATTACAACACCTGCCCTGTTGTTTAAATGTTCAAGAATGAGAATTTTATGCGGCAAACCTTTAGTGAATTTTGAGTCCTCATTACTGCCCATATCTTTCTGCAGCTTAAATAAAACATTCAGATTTATAATGCTCAAAATGGTTCCTCTGTAATTTATCAATCCAGAGAGGACAGGTGAAGTGCAGGGGATTCTGGTAATAATATCATATTCATACACCTCCTTAAGATACTTTACCTCTATACCAAATAGTTCACCTGCCACATAAAAAGAGATAAACTTCAACAGGGTTTTATCATCCCTATAATCTGCTTTGGCAAGACTTAACTTCTCGGCACGCTCCTTAAATATCCTCTCCTTCTCATCCTTTGAGACTTCCCTGATGGAGTTGGATTTTTTTTGGAGTTCTTCTGCCCTTTTTCTGAATTTTATCCAAATAGTGTCATCCAATATCTGCATGGCAAACATCAAGCCCCAGTAATTCTTCCCTTTCTTTGAGGGTTAGAATGTTATCCAAATTCAAAACGACAGTTAACTGTTTATCAACCTGAACTGCCGCATACATATATTTGACATCAATTCCATTTAACATTTCGGGCGGAGGTATAAACTGGTCTTCATATACATCTATAACATATAAAACCCTGTCAACAATGAGTCCTGTTATGGTGTCATGAAAATTCACAATAATGACTGTATCATTAAGTTCATCTGACTTGCTTTTCAATCCAATACGCTTTCTTAAATCTACCACAGGGACAGCGGCTCCCCTTAAATTAATAATTCCACGGATAAAAGAGGGGAGATTTGCAAGTGGAGTAATATATGGCAATGGTATAATCTCTTCAACATTCTTTACATCAAGGGAATAGCGGGCATTTTCTAAAAGGAATACAATGAGATTCATGCTGTTCTGACCCTAAGTTCCACTAAGCCTAAAAGGGCTCCAACTGTTAAATCCTCAGGCTGAAAAATGATTTCATCCGCCTTCTTTGAACCCAGCATATCTCTTACGATATTATAATACTTCTCTGCCTGTGTCCTGAGTCGTTTTAACATATAAATATTGCCCAAAACAAAGTAGCCAATAATGAAGTTCTGGTCTATGTAGATAGCCTTTTTTATATCACTCTCTGCCTCATTAAGCTCCCCCTTTGCTAAATGTATTAATGAAAGGGTATAATATGGTTCTTTATAAAGGGGATTAATCTTAATAGAACGTTCTGCCCAGGCAAGTGCCTCCTCAAAATATCCCCTGTTAGCTGCAATATAAGAAAGCATCCATGATGCCCTTATATTAGAGGAATTAATATCAAGAATCCTCAAAAAATACTCTATAGCCTGTTCATATTTTTTTTCATTATAATATCTTATTGCCTCGCTGAACAATTCCGTCTCTTCACTATTGATTTTGCGATGTTCATTAAAAGATAGATTTTTTTGCCCTGATAAACCATTTTTTTCTTTCACCAATTTTATAAAATCATCTTTTTTGACAGAACTTTTTCCTTTACCACCCCCTAAAGATAAAGGTTTAGAGACGAGGGATATGCGATTATCAGGTACTTCCTTCCCATTTTTCTGATAAACTATTGCCTGGGGGAAAACCCTTGGCTTGAATAAGGCATAATTTTCAGAGGAGTGCTCGGCATGTCCAACAATCAGATACCCGCCAGGTTCCAGCACATTATGAAACTTATTGGCAAGCCTTATGGTTGTTTCTTTTTCAAAATATATTGTTACATTCCTGCACATAATAAGGTCAAATTTTCTGTTCTCTTTTCCAGAATCTGGTGGATAATCCGAGATAAGGTTATTTCCAACAAATTTAACAAAGGGCTTATATTCCTCTTTGATTTTATATTTATCTCCCTTTTTGATGAAACAGTTATTAATAATATCTGTATCTACTCCCCTGAATGACCATTTTTTATATTCCCCCTTCATTGCCCTTTGAAGGACATTCTCATCTATATCAGAGGCAATGATAAATACCTTCCATGTTTCAATTTGAGGGATAAGTTTTTTAAGCAGAATGGCAATTGAATAAGGTTCTTCACCTGTTGAACAGCCAGCACTCCAGATGGATAGTGTTCTTGAGGTGGTAGCTTCTCTTGAAATTAATTCTGGTAAAATACATTTTTTCAGTAAATCAAAGTGCGGTTTCTCTCTAAAAAAGAATGTCTCCCTCGTTATCAACAAAGAAGTCAGCTTCCTCAAATGCCCCTCTCCCCTCTTTGAACGAAGGTAAAGCATATAGGCACCAAAATCAATATTTTTAGAATCTAAAAAATTGGAAATTATGAGTTTTTCTATTGAAAAAAACTTTGATTCTGGAAAAAAGAGGCCTGTCCTCTCTTGAATAAAATCACGAAGTGAAAGGAGATTATCTTTAGTGATAATTTTATTTAACATTCTATGTTTAGTTAATTCACACTGAAAAGTGACATTTTTTTCACCGTACACCAAATAATCAGAATCGGGGCAAAAAATAGCCTATTTTTGCATTTCCATATAATTTACCCCATAAAGACAGGTAAGTCAAAATATTTTTAGAATGGGAGACTTATACAACTATTTGACTTTGCTGAAATTTTATGATATTTTCCTTTAAAAACTGGGAGGGGATATGAGTACCTTTAAGGACCAACTGTTTCAGGAGTATGCCACAAAGGGTCTTGACAGACTCCGTTCAGAACTTCGCAATAAATATAAACCTAAAAAGGAGAATCGTTTTGATTACAAAAACATTACCTATGAAATCGGGGCAATAAAGACATGCAGGGAAGGCTTAGAGTTTGAGATAAGTTCCAAGATACCTCTCGAACTGCTTTCACCTAATACATCCAAGAAAAAATACTTCAATTATGTAAAAGATATCATGCTTAAAAAGGATAAAACTCCTTTAACGGTTAATATGGAAAACATTGTTACAACCTTAAGCGAGAACGAAAAAAAAGAGAGGGACTATGTAAAACTGACATATGTATATTCTGAGGATGAACTCTACAATAGCGATGAAATTACAAAAAATGTAGAGAGGTTGAAGAAAAACCCTGCAGGTATTCCGGCTATCTCTGGCGTAACAACTATATTTGGAAAACTTGTTCTCGTATCCATTGAAGAAACAATTTATAAAAATGCAAAAGAGAATATAAACTCTTTCATAGATGCAAATGAGGAGGCAAGGAAAAAATACTGTAGTTAATTCACACTGAAAAATGACATTTTTCAGTATCAACTAGTTAATTTTTGTGCTTTGATTCTGCTTCTTACTCTTCTCCCTTTCTACTCATATTTCCTATGGAAGGAAGAAATGTTTTTATAGCTAAACAAATATTGTTCTGAAAAGACAGAGATTTTAAATTTTAATTTGGATTTTTTTATGGGCAAGATAAACTACTTAAGAAAAAGAATAGACAGGATTGATAAAGATATCCTGAAGCTATTAAACATCAGGGCTGAGATTGCCATGTTAATTGGAGAGGAAAAATCAAGGGTAAAAAGTAATTTTCATGTTCCTGATAGAGAGAGGGAGATAATAGAACATCTCACCAGAATAAACAGGGGACCGTTTCCGAATGATTCTTTAAAATCTGTATACAGAGAGATATTATCTGCAACCCTTTCGCTGGAACGTCCTTTGACTATTTCATACCTTGGACCGGAGGCTACCTTTACACATTTAGCAGCTATAAACCAATTTGGCTCATCTGCAGTATATGTCCCTATGGACAGATTGGATATGGTCTTCTCGGAGGTGGAAGCAGGCAGAACCGATTATGGTATCGTCCCGATTGAAAATTCAATGGAGGGGGTTGTAACATATACTCTCGACCTCTTCATGGATTCCAATGTGAATATATGCGGAGAGATACTCCTTGAAATAAACCATTATTTGATGTCAAATTGTAAAAATATAAGGGATATAAAAAAAATATATTCCCATCCTCAACCCCTTGCCCAATGCAGATTATGGCTTGAAAAAAATCTTCCCGGTATTCCTTATTACGACGCACCAAGCACCTCAAAGGCAGCAAAAATGGCTGCCGGCGAAAAAAGGGCTGCCGCAATAGCCAGCGAGGCAGCAGCAGGACTTTATGGACTTAATATACTGGCAAAAAAAATAGAAGATAGCAGGGGCAATTATACCCGCTTCCTGATTATTGGTAAGACAAAAAGGAAGAAGAGCGGAAACGACAAGACATCAATACTTGTATCAATAAAAGACAGAGTTGGGGCACTTAGCCATCTCCTTGACCCATTTGCAAAAAACAAAATAAATCTGACAAAGATAGAATCAAGACCCCTTAGGAAAAGGGCGTGGGAGTATGTTTTCTATATAGACTTTGAGGGGCATATAGAGGATAAAGGGGTTATGAGGACAATAGAAAAACTTAAAAAGGAAGTTTTGTTTTTAAAGACACTCGGCTCTTATCCTAAATGGAGTTAAAAATACCGGAACATATAAAAAACCTTATCCCCTATGAACCGGGTAAACCCTTAGAGGAACTTGAGAGGGAATTGGGGATAAAAAACTCCATCAAGCTGGCATCCAATGAAAATCCTATCGGACCTTCACCAGAAGCACTCAGGGCAATAGAAAAGATATTGCCCAATATCCACCGTTATCCTGACGGCAGTGGATTTTACCTTAAAAAGACAATTGCTGAATACTTTAATCTGCGACCGCAGAATATAATCCTCGGCAACGGCTCAAATGAGATTATAGAGCTGTCGGTCAGGACATTTCTGAATCCCGGAGATGAAATTGTGATGGCTGACCAGTCGTTCATTGTCTATCAAATTGTCACCCAATCTGCCAATTGCAAGGGGATAATCGTTCCATTGAGAGATTTCACCCACGACCTTGATAGAATGGCTGACGCAGTTACTGAAAAGACCCGAATGGTATTTATATCCAATCCCAATAATCCTACAGGAACAGCAGTGGGTACAAAAGATGTAGAGAGGTTTATGGGAAGGTTAAGGGATGACATAGTTGTTATATTTGATGAGGCATATTATGAATATGTGGAGAGAAAAGATTTTCCTGATACTTTAAAATATGTAAGGGAAGGTAAAAATGTAATAGTATTACGGACATTCTCAAAGATATATGGAATGGCGGGTCTCCGCATTGGTTACGGATTTGCAAGGGATAAATTAGTTGGCTATATGAACAGAGTTCGGCAGCCCTTCAATGTAAATTCTCTGGCACAGATTGGTGCTGTGGCGGCACTGAAAGATAAAAGTCATTTAGAGGGGAGCAGGGAGGTTAATAGAAAAGGAAAGGAATATTTATATGGAGAGTTTAAAAAGCTTGGGTTAAATTATGTCTCAACAGAGGCAAATTTTATTTTAGTTAAAGCTGGGAATGGACGGAAAATTTATAACAGACTTTTAAAAAAAGGGGTAATAATCAGATCTTTGGATGGATATAAATTTCCTGATTATATAAGGGTTACAATAGGATTGCCTGATGAGAATAAGAGGTTCATAGAGGCACTAAAAGAGAAAATATGACTATCCATTCTAATTCAGACATCATTTCTAAATTCAGCTCAATCTCAAAGATAGCAGGCATCATCACCTCTCTCACTGGGTGCGAATCCTTGATAGTATCGCAATGATAAAGAAAGGGAGGAAATATAATGTGGTCTAAAGAGCATACAAAAAGAGTGTCGGAAAGTATGGGGAACTCAGCGAACAAAGAGGCGAGAAAATGTCATTGCGGGACGAAGCCGAAGCAATCTCTAAAAGCGAGATTCCTCGCTTATCTCGGAATAACAAGCGAGGAACAATATGGAGGACATTATGGCTATTAATTCTTTCATAATTAAAACGGCTGAACTTCTTGATAAAGAAAATATAACCATTAGTCCATTGAGCGGACTGGACGCTTTAGGCATTTAACTTAATGAAATGAAAAACAGAACTGACATGGGGACGATATGGATAGAAGGGCTTGATGAAAAGGATAAGGGGCAGGTTGTCATCAGGGTGCATTCTGAAATGGTGAAACTGCATCGCCTGCCGGAAGTTGCCAAAATACTCGTTGAGAAAACCATACCTGTATTGGAAGATAATTTGGAAGGTGATTATCCTTATAATATAAACCTGAATACCATGATATTTGAACCTGATATAAACGAACCCGAGGATGCCCCTACAAAGACGAGAAAAAAGATGCTTTGGTCAAATATAGGCTGGAGCAGGCAAAAGAGGAAGGGATAGTTTATATCTGATTCTTTCCCCGCCTGAATTAAAAAAAGAGGCGAGGGGGGAGATAAGGAAGTTGGGGAGGGTGTATGAAAAAGGAAAGCAATAATAAATGGTGAAGAAATTGAAATTTCCACAGGCAATTATCATTGATGCTTCTGCTGGTTCCGGGAAGACCCATGCTCTGACTCAGAGATTTATCCGGCTTATCCTTTCCCGCCATATCCCCTACAATGACCTGACAAACATTCTGGCAATTACCTTCACCAATAATGCCGCCAGGGAAATGAAACAGAGGATTCTGGGAACTTTGAAGAAACTTGCCCTGAATGAAGAGTGTGTGGAAAAAAAACAGATATGTGAGCTGGTTAATTTAAAACCAGAGGAAATAGTAAGGGGTGCAGGGCAGGCAGTTGAAGCAATCATTGAGCGGTATTCAGATTTTCATGTCCAGACCATTGATAGCTTTATGAGAAGGATTTTATCTGCATCAACCCTTGAACTTGATTTACCTATGGATAATGAAATCACGGAATCTTACCGTCCCCTGATAAATTCTGCTATTCCCTTACTGATAGACTCAGTGGGAGAGGGAGCAACCCCCTATCCCCATCTGTTAAGAGGGATTTCTCTGAAAGAGGTCAAAGAATTTCTGGATTTCTTAACTCAAGAAGCAGAGACCTTTCCCTGGAATCCTGAAGATACCATACGGAGAGAATTTGAAAGTTTCTTAAGAGAAGAAGGGAAGATTCTTGAGGAGATTGCTTTTGAAGATAAATGGTCGTTAACAATGAAAAAGTTTGAAGATGTTTGTCAGATTTATAAAAAAGTGGTGGAGAATGGATTGGAAGACAAGATTAAAGATAAGACTAAGGAAGCAATTAAGAATAAAGATATAAAAGAACTCATCATAAACTTCAATAAAGAAAATCTCTGGTTTGATGGAAGGAAAAAATCCGGCTTGAATGAGACTTACCCTGACATGGAAAAGTCTCTCTTACCGATTGTTGAAGAAATGACTGAGTTATTTTCTTTATCAAAATATTCTCATTACAGTCCGCTCTATCAAGAATTTAAAAAATGTCTTGATAAGGTTAAAAGAAGGGCGGGAATACTCCACTTTGATGACATAAATAAAAAACTGTCTCAATATTTGCAGGAAAATGGGATTGTCCCGGAGGTTTTCTTTAGACTTGGTGACCGTCTCTATCATTTTCTCCTTGATGAATTTCAGGACACTGATAGGGTGCAGTGGGAAAATATAAGACCTCTTCTGGAGGAGGCATATTCAAAGGGCGGCTCTCTTTATGCGGTAGGTGATATGAAGCAGGCAGTTTATATGTTTAGAAAAGCAGATTACAGGATAATGAGGGAAATAGTAGATGGGATAAAATCAAAAAGTAAAGAGGTTCTATCACCCAGCGTTGCTGAAAATGCAGAGGTGATTCCATTAATGGAGAACTACCGCAGCGGCGGGGTAATTTTAGATTATGTTGATGATATTTTTAAAAATAAGCTAAAAAATAAAATTGGTGATGAGGATATTCTAAAGGAGGACCGAACCGGTTTAACAAATTATAGTCAGGCAGTTCTGAAAGAAAAAAAGGGGGCTGGTTATGTAAAGGCAATTGAGGTGGCGGTGGATGAAGATGAAGCCCGGGAAAAGGGAGTCCTCAGAGGAATTCTGGATGATGTTCTATCGAGATATCCGAATAGTAAAGTGGCGATTCTGTGCAGGAGAAACAGGGAAGTGGAGGAGATTGTCGGCTGGCTTACTGAATGGCAGATACCTGCAGCCTCTTTCAGTTCCCTTGATATCCGAAAAAGAAAAATCATCAGGGAAATAATCAGTCTCCTCCAGTTTCTTGATTCACCGATTGATAATCTTAAGTTTGCTGAGTTTATTACCGGTGAGATATTTATGGCAGCGGTTAAGTCTTCAGGCTTGTCCCCGAATGTTTTTATCGGGGGAAGGAGGCTTGAGCTAAGTGATATTTTTGAATTGCTTTTCCAGAGGGTAGAAGAAGGCAGAAGGGATTACCTTTATATCTGGTTTAAAGAACATCACCCTGACCTGTGGCAATCTTTATTTGAAGACCTCTTTAACAAGGTTGGTTATCTCCCCCTTTATGAGCTTGTTTCCCTTATTTATAGAACCTTTAAAGTTTTTGAAAAATTTTCTGGCGAAAGTGCTTTTCTCGTCCGATTTCTGGAGTCTATTGGTAGTGTGGAAGGAAGAGGGATGAATAACATCAAGGATTTTCTGGAAATAGTTTCCGAAGATGATGGCGAGTCAATTCTTGAGGTTTTCCTGCCTGATTATATTAATGCGGTTAAGGTGATGACCTTTCATAAAGCAAAAGGACTGGGATTTCCTGTGGTGATTAATATGATTTACGATGGTGGGCAGGGACGGAAGGATTCCAGATATTTTGAAAAGGATAGGGAAAAGATAAGGATTCATTACATAGTCAAAGATTTTTGTGATAAATCTTCAAAACTTGCCGGGCTTTATAGCGAAAAAGAGCTGGATGAAAGGATTCAAGACCTTAATCTGCTATATGTGGCTAATACCCGTGCAAAGAAAGAATTATACAATGTAATTATTCATAAAAAGAGGCCCACCAGATACTTAAAAGAATTATTTGATAATTTTGAAAATGGCAAAAAAGAGAAGGAAGAAAGAGGAGAGTCTATCCCAGATAAAGACATTCTGGGACAGGAAGAGCCGAGAGGTATCATAATCCCGGATAGAGAATCATTTCAGTTCAGAGAAGAAGGGGAGGCATGGTCTATTGAGCGGATTGAAGAGACACGAAGAGGCGAATTTTTCCATGAGATTTTATCCCGGATTACCTTTGAAGATGAAAAAGATATTGAAGAGATTATTAAGAATATCTCAACCACCAAAAAGGAAAAATATGATGAGGAGAAGGTAGGGAAGATAATAATTGAATTCCTAAGCCTTGAGGATGTCAGAAAATGGTTTAAAAAACAGCCCAACCGTCAGATTCTCAGAGAAGTAGAATATGTTGATGAAGATGGTTCGCTGTATCGCATGGACAGGCTGGTGATTGACCCTGAGAGAATAACTGTAATTGATTTTAAAACCGGTGAGGAATTACCGTTCCCGGATAAAGAGCTTCCGGGACAGGCTTATCGGAAGCAGATTAAAAAATATATGAAGTTATTGGAAAAACTTTATCCGCAAAAAGAGTGCAAGGGGTATCTGGCATTTATTGAGACGAAGTACTCAGAGGAAGTGCAGTGAAAAATTTAATCCTCTCCCCATCTCTTGACCTGATTGAATTTACGGGTAATATTCTTCTTGAAGACAAAGAAAGTCTTTGTCAAAATCTGATTATTTTTCCCGGCAAAAGACCTGCCTCCTTTTTGAGAAAATATCTATCTGAAAAGTTAAAATTACCCTTTGAATCACCCCGTATCTTCTCAATTGATGAATTTATTGATTTTGCCTACCAATCACTTACACTGCCTGATAGAAAGATAGATGATATTGATGGAATCTCTCTCCTTTTCAAACTGAACCAGCAGGAAATATTAATCGGAAAGGAGGGTTTAACCCTTGATGATTTTCTGCCATGGGGATTAAAGATATTTTCTGATTTTGAAGAGATGCATATAGAAAAGATAAAACCGGAACAAATAAAAGGGATAGAGATAGTTGCCGAGGATAAGATACCTGCAAATATTAAGGAAAAACTTGGTAAATTATCTGTCCTATATACCTCCTTTTATGATTATCTTTTCAGTCATAACCTTTCCACGAGGGCTATGAGATACAGAAAAGCGGCTGAAGATGTGAAAAAAATAGATATCACTCCCTTTAAAGGGGTACTGTTTATTGGTTTTTTTGCCTTAACCAAATCCGAAATAATACTTTTTAAGGAGTTAAAGAATTATGACAAGGTCAACTTTATTTTTCAGAAAGGGCATAACATCGAGAGAATCATTTCTGCATTAGAAATAGAAGTAGAGGAAAAGGAATCTCCTCCTCAGGGACCGACTATTCAATTCCATAAGGCTATGGATATTCACGGTGAGATATTTGCCCTCAACCAAGTATTAAGCCAGAAGAAGAATTTTGATAGTAAAGATTTAATTGTCCTGCCTCTATCGGATACTCTCTTTCCCCTTCTTCAGCAGACATTAGGGTTTGCCAAAGAATATAATATCTCCCTCGGTTACCCTCTCTTTAGAACACAGGTTTATGGGGTGGTGGAAAAATTGAGTCGTCTGCTTACAACAAAAGAAGGCGATAACTACTTTCTACCTGACTATTTATCCTTTGTCCTGCATCCCTATGTGAAGAATATCCGCCTTGGTCCAGCCAGTTATCTGTCCAGAATCATTTTTCATACCATTGAGGAACAGGCAAAATCACTAAAAAAAACCTTCATCCTGCTGGAAGAGATAGAGGAAAACAGTAATATTATTAATGACTGCCTTAGAAAAATAACTGGCTTAAATGACTACATTGCTGAACCTGAAATTAAAGGGCATCTAAAAAATATTCATCAGGTAATGATTAGACCCTTTGAAAAGATAGAAGACATTGGAGATTTCTGCGATAAACTCCTTAAGTTTTTTTCCTTTATTTCCATGAACAGTTCGGCCAATTTGCACCCCTACACTGTGCCTTTTATTGAAATAATATTAAAGGTTCTGCATGAATTAAAGACCTCAGAACTTAAAAATGAAAGATTTAAAGAGGTAGACAGTTATTTCCATCTTCTGAGGAATTATATTCAGCAAATCAATTATCCCTTTACAGGCACACCGGTAAAAGGACTCCAGGTTCTTGGCTTTCTGGAAACAAGAAATCTTAAGTTTGATAGTGTCTATTTTCTCGATGTTAACGAAGGAATAATCCCGGCAATCAGAAAAGAAGATACGATTTTGCCGTATATAGTGAGAAAGACGCTCGGATTACCTACCCATGAGGAGAGAGAAAAGATTTCCTCCTACTATTTTGAGACACTGATTGCCGGAGCAAAAGAAGTACATATTTTTTATGTTGAAAGTGCTGATAAAGAAAAAAGCAGGTTTGTCGAAAGATTAATCTGGAGATTACAAAAGGAGAAAAAGACACTGGACTTACCGAAGATTGATGAGACTTTTTTTGAAGTCAATTTTGCCCAAACCAATCCACAAGAAGTTAAGAAAAGTGATCATCTGATTAAATATATTCAGGACAAACTTATCTTTTCTCCTACCGGGCTGGACACCTATCTTCACTGCCCTCTTGACTTTTATTATAAGGAAGTTTTGAAATTAGAGGAAAAAGAAGATATAAGTGATGATTTAGACCGGAGGGATATCGGAAAGATTGTTCATAAAGTTCTTCAGAAATTTTTTAACCAGAAAATAGGGGAAAAGCTAATAATCAAAGAGAAAGATTATCAAAATATTGAGGGGATTGTTGAAGAGGAGGTTTATCCTCATTCAGATAGAGGACCGATTTATCTGATAAAGCTGCAGATTAAGAAAAGAATGAGAGATGTCCTGGAGTATCATGAGAAACATTGCAAAGAGACGATGATCCTCAAATGTGAAGATAAAGTTAAAGTCGAAGTTAATATACCATGTGAAAAGAAAGTTAGATTAAAGGGAAAAATTGATCGTGTTGAGCGGCGGGGAGAAGAGACTTTTATTGTGGATTATAAAACCGGTAAACAAGCATATATGCCTGATTATGAAAAGTTCATCAATTCTTCCCGTCAGGAGTGGCATAAAACTCTTAAATCTGTTCAACTCCCTTTTTATCTGCTTCTATATAGACAGAAAAACAAAGATATTCCGATAGAGAAAATAAATAGCTCCTTGCTCCTTTTAGGGGGGAAAAGTATAGAAGAAAAACAGTTACTTGATGAAACTTGTCCTCGAATCCCCGATAAAAATATTCGAGAACAAGTGTTTTCATCGGGGAAGGGAAAGAAAAAACAAAAGGAATTGCCCTCCAGAAAAGAGATTTTAGAAGGATATCAGAAGGCAATCTTTACCCTGATTGATGAGATATTAAATCCTGTTGTTTCTTTTACTCCTGCCCCTGAACCGGAAAAAAAATGTCTTCTCTGTGCCTTCCGCGTTATCTGTGGACATCAATGGCTGGTCAAGGAATGGTAAAGAAAATGAATTACCCCGCCATGAACAGGCTGTCTGATAATTCGTTTTTGCCTTTTAAAATATTTGTAGAATCTCACCAGGAATACTGCTAAACTTATTTATCAGAGCATCTTTTCAGGTATTTTTATCTCCTTCTTAAAACTATTTTACCTTTTGAGGGTTATTTCTGAAAACTTATTCTGGATAAATGTGATGAGTATATATTTTAAAACAATAATTATAATCGGTGTGGGGCTTATCGGCGGCTCTTTTGCAAGGGTATGCAAGAAAAAAGGGCTTACTGACAGGATTATTGGCTTTGGCAGAGGTGAAGAGAATTTAAAGAGGGCAGTAGAGCTTAATGTTATAGACTCATACGCTTTAAATATTGGTGATGCTGTCAGAGATTCGGATTTCATATTACTTGCAGCACCTGTATCAGCCATTATAGAGATTGCAAGGGATATGATACCCTATCTTAAAAAGGGGGCTATTGTTACTGATGCCGGGAGTGTTAAGGGTGAGATTGTCCGCAAAATAGATAAGATATTGCCTGAAGGAATATTTTTTGTTGGTGCCCATCCGATTGCAGGGACAGAAAAGTCAGGAGTTGAAGCCTCATTTGCAGAGCTATTTGAAGGCTCAAGATGTGTAATAACCCCCACTTCAAAGACAGACCCTGCTGCCCTTGAAAAGGTAAAGGAGATATGGAAGGAGACAGGCTCAGAGGTGATATTGATGGATGCCGATAAGCATGATAGATACCTTGCTGCTGTCAGTCATCTGCCTCATGCTGTTGCCTATGCACTTGTAAATGCAGTTGGCAATCTTGAGGAGAGGGAGAAGGGGATTCTGTCCCTCTCTGCCGGAGGGTTCAGAGATTTTACGAGGATTGCGGCAAGCCATCCTGCCATGTGGAGAGATATATTTTTGATGAATAAAAGGGAAATAGTAGAAATGATAAATATTTTTAAGTCAACATTGGAGAATATTAAAGAGGCAATTGTTAATGGCGATGGTGGAAAACTGAAAAGAGAGTTTGAAAAGGCAAGGGAGATAAAATTTAAAATTCAAAATTCAAAATTTCAAATTCCGAATCTTCAATCTTCAATCTTCAATCTTCAATCTATAATCGTTGCCATTGATGGTCCTGCAGGATCGGGTAAAAGTACAATAGCAAAGATGATGGCAGAGAAACTTAAATTCAGATATATAGATACGGGGGCGATGTACAGGACAGTGGCACTAAAGGCGATTAAAAACAATATACCTCTGACTGATGAGAAAAGAGTATCTGATATAGCAAAGACTATTGAAATAGAGTTTCAGGTAAACAACAATAATCAGAGTATATATATGGATGGGGAGAATGTCACCTTAAAAATACGGGATGAAAACATTGGAAAAGGGGCATCAATTGTATCTGCCTATTCAGACGTGAGAAATGCAATGTTGCTAAAACAGAGAGAGATGGGCAAGTCAGGTGGGATAGTAATGGAAGGTAGAGATATAGGAACTGTAGTATTCCCGGATGCCCACATAAAATTCTTTCTTGATGCCTCTGTTGAGGAGAGGGGGAGGAGAAGATTTATAGAATTGAAAGAAAAGGGAGAAAAAGTAACACTTGATAAAATAATTACTGATATAAAGAAGAGGGATAAAAATGATACATCCCGCAACCTTGCACCACTAAAAAGGTCTGATGATTCTATAGTTATTGATACAACAGGAATTTCTATTGACGGGGTTGTAAAAAATATGTTACAAATAATAGATAAGGGCTTCAGAGTTAGGAGTCAGGGGGTTAACTTCTAAACTCTTAAACTCATGAACTCTTAAACTTAATTAGGGGAGGTTTTTACACAAAAATGGAAAAAGAGATGCCTGTAGATTTAAGTGATGATAATGACATAGATGTTGAAAATGCACCAACTGTGGATGAGGAGATAGAGAGGTTATATGCAGATACCCTGAAAGGTTTTAAAGAGGGTGAAATTGTAAAAGGGCATATTGTGAAAATTGACCAGGATTCAGTTGTGGTAGATATAGGATTTAAGTCGGAAGGCAGAATATTAAAAAGCGAATTCCCGAATCATGGCAGGAATTTAAAGATTGGAGATGAAATAACTGTATCCCTCGAAAGGGTAGAGAATAAAGATGGGCAGGTTGTCCTTTCTAAAGAGAAGGCAGATAAGGTAAGGGTATGGGATGATATAATAAAAGCCTATCGCAATAACGAGCCTATGGAGGGAACTGTTGTAGCCAGAATAAAAGGGGGGCTGACAATTGATATTGGTTTAAAGGCATTTCTTCCAGGGTCGCAGATTGACCTGAAGCCCATTAGAAATCTGGATAGTCTTATAGGGCAGAAATTCAGAATGAGAATTATAAAGTTGGATAAAAAAAAGGGGAATATTGTTCTATCACGCCGCATCTTATTAGATGAGGAAAGAAAGGTATCAAGAGATAATATTCTTTCTACTCTTGAAGAGGGTAAAATTATTGAAGGAACTGTAAAGAATATAACTGAATATGGCGCCTTTATTGACCTTGGGGGTATAGATGGGTTGCTTCATATAACTGATATGTCCTGGGGGAGAGTAAGTCATCCATCAGAAATCTTTGCAGTGGGTGATAAAGCCAAGGTAATGATACTAAAGTTTGACAGAAATAATCAAAAGGTGTCTCTGGGATATAAACAGATTACTCCAGACCCCTGGGCAAAGATAGAAGAAAAATATGCTGTCGGGGTAAAGGTGAGGGGTAAGGTGGTCAGCATCACCGACTATGGTGCATTTATTGAATTAGAAAATGGAATAGAAGGACTTATTCATGTGTCTGAACTGTCATGGAATAAATATTTAAAACATCCATCAAAAATTGTTGCTATAGGCGATACAGCAGAAGCAGTGGTTTTAAATATTGACAAGGAAAAAAAGAAAATCTCATTAAGTATGAAACAGGTTGAATCCAACCCATGGATAACTGTAGAAGAAAAATATGCTGTGGGAGCCATTGTTGAGGGTAAGATTAGAAATCTCACAGATTTTGGTGCCTTTGTTGAACTTGAGGAAGGGATTGATGGTCTAATCCACATATCTGATTTTTCCTGGACCCAAAAGATTAAACACCCCTCCGAGATACTAAAAAAGAGAGATAAGATTAAAGCGGTTGTATTAAGTGTGGATAAAGAAAATGAGAGACTTGCACTGGGTATCAAGCAGCTTACCCCTGACCCATGGGAAGTGGTATCTGAAAAATACAGGATTGGAATGGATGTAAAAGGAAGGATAGTTAAAGTTACAAATTTTGGTGCTTTTGCAGAACTTGAAAACGGTATAGAAGGGCTCATTCATATATCTCAGTTAAATTCAAAAAAGATAAAAGACCCGACAGAGGCGGTTTCAGTAGGAGATGAGATAAATGCAAAAGTGATAAAGGTGGATATCCCAAATAAAAGAATAGCTCTCAGTATCAAAGCTTACAACGAAGGACTGGATAACTTTGAAGGGATAGATATACCTGAAATTGAAGGGATTGAATAGTCAATTTAAAATGGATATCTGGAGGAAAAAACCTTTTTTGAAAAGCCTCATTACCCTCGGCATTGTAACTTTTCTGTTATTTTCTGCAGTATGGTGGATAAGTTCCTTTATCATAAAGGAGGATGGGGACTTTGCTCATAGAGGTAAATTAGCCCTCGTAAGAATTGAAGGGGTAATTACTGAATCTGATGATATCACCAAGCAGATAAAAAAATATCGTGAAGACCCTGCCGTTAAAGGTATTATCCTTCGCATTGACAGTCCGGGCGGGGCTGTTGGTCCATCACAAGAGATATATAAGGAAGTTTTAAAAACAACAGGAGAAAAAAAAGTGATAGCCTCAATGGGTGGCTTGGCAGCTTCAGGCGGATACTACATAGCATGTGCCACAAATAGAATATTTGCCAATCCCGGTACAATAACAGGGAGCATAGGCGTAATAATGGCATTTTCCAATATTGAAGATCTAATGAAAAAGATAGGGTTAAAAACTGTCATAATCAAAAGCGGCAAACATAAAGATATAGGCTCACCGGTAAAGGAATTGACAGATGAGGAAAGAAAGATACTTCAGGATGTATCAGATGATATACACGGACAATTTATTGAGGCAGTTGCAAAAGGCAGAAGTCTTAATATAGAATCTGTAAAAGAACTGGCAGATGGAAGAATCTTTTCCGGAAAACAGGCAAAAGAGGCAAAACTTGTTGATGAACTGGGGACACTGGAAGATGCTATTTCTTATGCAGCAAAATTGACAGATATTAAAGGAAAGCCCAAAATTCTTCAGGAGAGAAAGGAAAAAAGCTTTTTACTGAGGCTTCTAAAGGGGGATTTTTCATCTTTAATCCCTTCTCCTTTAGATACTAAATTTTTGGGTGCCCAATATATATGGCAGTATTAGGGATTGAAGATTGACTATTTAAGATTGAAGATTTATATTTGATTAAATTCAATAGGCAATCGTCAATCGTAAATTGAGAGAGGGGGGTTTGTTATGACAAAAGCTGAATTAGCAGAAGAGATATCAGTAAAGATAAATCTTTCAAAAAAGGATACCGAGCAGATAATAAGTATAATATTTGAAAGCATAATAAATGCCCTCAGTAAAGGAGATAAAGTAGAATTGAGGGGCTTTGGCAGTTTCAGAATAAGACATAGAAGTTCAAGAGATGGGAGAAATCCAAAAACCGGTTTAAAGGTTAAAGTTCCTTCTAAAAAGGTGCCTTTTTTTAGGGCAGGAAAAGAATTGAAGGAAAATGTAAACAATATATCAGGTAACCAACTGATTAAATAGCATAAAATCATAATACTATAAAAACAAATGTGATATTGGAAACAGTGGATGTTTTACTCGCTAAACACACCCATTCTTCTGAATTTTCTCTTCCTCTGAAAAACCAAACTTTTTGAGGAAATTGATAAAAGCTCTTTCAAGTGTCTTCTCAAAACCCTCCTTAATATTGAAGCAGTGGCTTCAATGTTTTTGTGGGCACCTCCGAGTGGTTCCTTTACTATCTCATCTATCACACTCAATTTAAAAAGGTCATCAGCAGTAAGACACAGTGATTCTGCCGCCTCTTCAACTTTTTTACAATCCTCCCATAATATTGCAGCACATCCTTCAGGAGAGATTACAGAATATACAGAGTTCTCAAGCATCAGGACTCTATCCCCTACCCCCAATGCCAACGCACCGCCGCTACCACCCTCACCTATAATCACGGCTATTATGGGTACAGACAGATTAGACATCTCAAGGAGATTTCTTGCTATAGCCTCAGCCTGTCCTCTCTCCTCTGCACCAATACCCGGGTAGGCACCAGGTGTATCCAGTAATGTTATAATAGGTTTTCCAAATTTCTCTGCAAGTTGCATAAGACGAAGAGCCTTTCTATACCCTTCGGGTTGAGGCATGCCAAAGTTTCTGTACATCTTTTCTTTAAGTTCTCTCCCCTTCTGATGACCTATAATAAATACACTCCATTCTTCCAATCTGGCTATGCCACCAATAATAGAATGACAATCTCCAAAATGTCTGTCACCATGTAATTCTACAAAATCCTTACACATAAGATTTATATAATCCATAGCATAAGGACGGGCCGGGTGTCTTGCCAGTTGTGTCCTCTGCCATCGGGTAAGTTTTGAAAGCAGGTGTTTCTTAAGACGATTTGCCTTTTTGTGTAAACGCCTTATCTCTCTTGAGAAATCTATGCCATTATTCTTTGAGATATCCTTAAGTTCGGCTATCTTTTTCTCAAGCTCAATTATCGGTTCTTCAAAATCTAAATATTGTCCGGCCATAAAATAATAAATAATGAATTATGAATTAAGAATGAAGAATTATGTTAGAGGTTTTTGTTTATAACTCATAATTTGTAATTTCTGATTCTTTCTCCTACTCAAAATATACTGCATCTTCACCAACAATCCCCCCAATTTCTTTAATCAGAAAATCTGATGGATTAACCTGAAAGGTTTTATCTGCCTCTATGTTTATCTGGCTTTTGTCAGGGAAAAATAAATGCAAAAAAATATTATTCTTGCCCTTATTTGATAATAAAATTTCCTTCAGACGGATTAACATATCCTTATCAAGTCCAACTGCCTGAAGATTTATATGCACTCTTGAAGATAACCTTTCGCTTATATTTGAAAGAGGAAATATCTCTCTGGTAATTATTTTTATAGAATCTTCTTCGGCACTAATATTCCCTCTAATCCAGATAGGGTCATCCCCTTCTATAAGATTTGCCGATGTTTTATATATGTCTGGAAATACTATTATCTCGGTTGAGCCATGGAGGTCTTCAAGTGTGGCAAATGCCATTTTATCACCCTTTTTAGTGAGCTGAGTTTTATACTTATTTATAACCCCTGCAATACTTATCTCTCTCCCATTCCCAATATTCTGAAGGCTCTGGGTATTAGCATTTGTAAAATGTTTTATTTCCTTTTCAAACTTGGAGAGGGGATGTCCTGAGATATAAAAACCGAGGGTCTCCTTTTCAAAGGATAAGAGTTCCTTCTCTGTCCATTTAATCTCGGATTTTAAGTTATCATTTACAGATTGCACGGTTTCAACCGAACCCATATCAAACATAATATACTGCCCCATTTCCCTGTCTCTTTGAACAACCTGGGCATTATTCATAACCCTATCAAGATTATTCATCATCCTTGCCCTATACTCTTGCGGGGAAGAATTTACAGAACTTGCAAATCCATCAAAAGCCCCGCATTTTATAAGGCTCTCTATTACTTTTCTATTCACAGCCCTTAGATCTACATTATCACAAAAGTCAGGGAATAAACAAAATGCCCCTCTTTTTTCTCTTATTTTTAATATTGACTCTACGGCACTGGTTCCTACATTTTTAACTGCCGTAAGACCAAAGCGAATACTCCCCTTAATAACCCCTCTCTTCCTATCCTCCAACTCAAGGGGATTTAAAGTGGCGGTCTCGTCATACCCTACCGTAAAATCTCTGAAACTTTCATTTATATCAGGAGGGAGAACTTTTATCCCCATATCCTTGCACTCGGATATATATTGTATTACCTTATCCATATCGCCAATTTCGCTTGTGAGGAGTGATGCCATAAACTCCAATGGATAATGTGCCTTTAAATAGGCGGTCTGATAGGCAACAAGGGCATATGCAGCACTGTGAGATTTATTAAATCCATAACCTGCAAAATGCTCCATCAGGTCAAATATCTTATCTGCTTTATCCTTAGATATATTATTGGCTGATGCACCTTTTACAAATCTCTCTCTCTGCTGTGCCATTTTTTCTGGCTCCTTTTTACCCATTGCCCTCCTGAGTGTATCTGCTGTACCCATACTAAAACCTGCAAGAACACCTGCAATATTCATGACCTGTTCCTGATAGAGAATGACACCATAAGTTTCTTTTAAAATATCGTCCAGTTGTGGGATTATATTCTTTATAGGCACTGTCCCATGTTTTCTCTTAATGAAGTCATCCACCATGCCGCTGCCAAGAGGTCCCGGGCGATACAGTGCTACAGTAGCTATAATATCTTCAAAGACCTCTGGCTTTAATTTTCTCAATATATCTCTTACACCAGAGCCCTCAAGTTGAAATACACCAAGGGTGCGTGCTTCACTCAAAAGTCTGTAGGTTTCCTTATCATTCAGCGGTATATTTTCTATGTTGAAATTACTTTCATGCTTTTTTCTTACGAGGTCCTCTGTATTCCTTATAACTGTAAGTGTAGACAGTCCAAGAAAATCCATTTTCAGAAGGCCTAATTTTTCTATATCATTCATTGGATACTGGGTCATCACCTCACCTTTGTTTCCCCTGTAAAGAGGGAGAAATTCAGTAAGAGGGGCAGGCGATATAACAATTCCAGCTGCATGAGTAGAGGCGTGTCTTGGAAGCCCTTCAAGTCTTTTAGCGATATCCAGAAGTGTCTTCACCCCTTTGTCCTTTTTTTCAATCTCACCAAACCTCGCTTCTTCTTTTATTGCTCTATCCAGATTAATATTGGGTATATTAGGAACCAGCTTTGCAATCCTATCTACCTCACTATATGACATTCCCAATGCCCTTCCAACATCTCTTATAACACCCTTTGCATTCATGCTTCCAAAGGTTATTATCTGGGCAACATTTCCATATTTTTGTGTAACATATTCTATTACCTCATCCCTTCGCTTCTCACAGAAATCTATATCTATGTCAGGCATGCTTATTCTTTCAGGATTTAAAAATCTTTCAAATAATAAACCGTATTTTATCGGGTCAATGTCAGTAATCCGTAAGGTATAGGCAACAAGACTTCCAGCGGCAGAACCTCTTCCCGGACCTACAGGTATCCCCTTTTTACGGGCATAGTCTATGAAGTCCCAGACAACAAGGAAATATCCAGAATAACCCATAGCCTTTATTGTCTTCAGTTCTTCCTCAAGTCTGCTGAAATATAACCTTCTTATTTTCTCACCTTCCTTAATTTCCCTTTCCAATATTTTTTTAAGCCTTTTTTCCAAACCATGGACAGCCATATCATGAAGATAGCTGTCAAGTGTGGAATCAGGAGGGACATCATAGTGAGGAAGGCAAATCTGATTAAAATTCATATCAAGATTACATCTCTCTGCTATCTCCATTGTATTTGAAATAGCCTCAGGAATCTCTTTAAAAAGAAGTTTCATTTCCTGAGGGGGCTTGAAATAAAACTGGTCAGTTGAAAATTTCATCCGCTTCTGGTCATTAATTGTCTTTCCAGTCTGTATACACAAGAGAACCTCATGGGCATTAACATCACTTTTATCCATGTAATGACAATCATTGGTAGCAACCATAGGTATGGAGAGCTTACGGGATATATCTATCATATGCCTGTTAATATCCTTCTGTTCAGGCATATTCTGGTCCTGAATCTCAAGATAAAATCTTCTATCCCCCATTACTTCCTTGTAAAATGAGGCTACCTTATGGGCATCCTCAATCTGCCCCTTGATGAGGAACCTTTGAATTTCTCCCTTCATACAACTGCTTAAAGCAATAAGTCCGTCGGCATGCTTTGAAAGGAGTTCTTTATCTATGCGGGGTCTGTAATAAAAACCTTCAAGATAACCAGCACTAACAAGGAATATCAAGTTTTTATATCCTGCAGCATTTTTCACCAACAGGATAAGATGATTGGAACTGTCCGCTATCCCCTCTTCGGAAGATTTTTCAAATCTGCTCTTTGATGCAACATAGACCTCACAACCTATTATAGGTTTGATACCATATTTTCTGGCAGTCTGATAGAAATCTATGGCACCAAACATATTGCCATGGTCTGTTATAGCGAGTGAGGGCATTTTATATTCGTTTGCCCTCTCAAATAACTTCTCAAGGCGGATGGCACCATCAAGCAGGCTATACTGGGTGTGAAGGTGTAAATGGATAAAATCAGAATGCTGCAAAATTAATATTCCTCCTCCCTTTCAATTTCAAAAGGAAACTCATCTTCTTCATCTAACTTAAATTCACCCTCATCTGTCTTTGCCACCTCTTCTACCTCTGGAATGGTCTCTTCCAATGACTCTTCTTCAGGAGGTGCCGTCACTTTAGGAACTGAAGTCTGAATGGGCTTATATTCACGACGGGGGCTATTTGACTGGTCAGCCTTGCATTTTGGACATATTGCCTTTGGTTTGTTCAGGTCATAAAATTTACATCCACATTTAAAACACTGATATCTCTTACCATAATTAATTTTTTTCATAAATCCCCCCTAACTCTATTCCCACTCAATAGTACTTGGCGGTTTTGAACTTATATCATAGACCACTCTATTTATCCCCTTTACCTCATTAATTATACGATTTGAGATATTCCCAAGTAAATCATAAGGCAGCTTTACCCAGTCTGCTGTCATCCCATCTGTACTTGTTACAGCCCGCAATCCAATTACATTTTCATAGGTCCTCTCATCCCCCATTACACCTACCGTCTTGATGGGTAAAAGCACTGCAAAGGACTGCCATATCTTTCTGTAAACCCTTGCCTTTTTTATCTCTTCAAGGACAATAGCATCTGCTTCCCTTAATAAGTTAAGCCTCTCCCTTGTAATCTCTCCTAAAACCCGTATAGCAAGTCCGGGTCCCGGAAATGGCTGTCGCCATAGGACTTCATCAGGGAGGTCTAATTCCTTTCCAAGCAACCTGACCTCATCCTTAAACAATTCCCTCAATGGCTCAATAAGTTCAAATTCCATTTCGGTAGGAAGCCCCCCTACATTATGATGGGTCTTTATAGTAGCTGAAGGTCCCTTAACAGATGTACTCTCAATTACATCAGGATAAAGGGTTCCCTGAGCAAGAAAATCGAACCCCCCTACCCTATTTGATTCTTCCTCAAATACAGCAATAAACTCTCTGCCTATAATCTTCCTTTTCTCCTCAGGGTCACTTATACCCTCTAACTTATTTAAAAACCTGTCTTCTGCCTCTGCATAAATCAAATTTATATGAAAATTATCTCTGAATGTGGATAAAACCTTCTCTGCCTCTCCCTTTCTCAAAAGCCCATTATTCACAAAAATACAGGTAAGTCTGTCACCTATAGCCAGATGAACAAGGACAGCCGTAACTGATGAATCAACACCTCCGCTTAAGGCACACATTACCTTCTTTCCGCCTACCTTTTTTCTAATACTCTTTATTGAATACTCTGCAAAAGATGCCATTGTCCAGACAGGTGAACAATGACAAATATCATAAAGAAAATTTTTTATAATTTCCATTCCATCTGGTGTATGAACCACCTCAGGATGGAATTGCAAACCAAAGAGATTTAGATTGTTACTCTTCATTACAGCAACAGGAGAGTTATCAGTGTGGGCAATACTTACAAATCCTGCCGGCATTTTTTCAATCTTGTCACCATGGCTCATCCAGACTATTACTGTTCCACCCTCCCCTATTCCCTTAAAAATATCAGAATCGTCATCAATTATAAGCTCCACCTTCCCATATTCCCGCTTAACGGACTTAGATACCTCCCCACCAAGGATATATGTCATTAACTGCATACCATAGCATATACCAAGCACAGGGATGCCAAGCTCAAAAATTTTCTTATCTATAAGAGGTGCCTTTGACATATAAACACTCGATGGTCCCCCCGATAATATTAATCCTTTGGGTTTCTCCTTCTTAATCCTCTCAATTCCCTCATTAAAAGGGATTATTTCACAATAGACCTTGCACTCCCTAACCCTCCTCGCAATCAACTGGGTATACTGAGAGCCAAAATCAAGAATCAATATCTTTTCCTGATGAATTTCTTTCATGAGTTACAATAATAGCAAACATAAAAATTATTTCAAGTAAAAATTATAAGAGCGGAATTTTGACTATTTTAATTAAAATATGTTATTCTTTAAACAGTAGATACTGAAAAATGACTTTTTTGAACGACTTTTTCCGGTGGATTATAAAAATTTTTTCTTACACCGCAATTTTCTTTTGTTCCATAGTGTAATAATTTCAAATAAAAGAGCACGACCCAGCTCCACTGTGTGCCCGAAATTAACGGAAGTGAAAAAATATCATTTTCCAGTGTGAATTAAATAATAGACAATTAGATAACCATTAGCTCTATATTCCACAGAGAAAAGGGTAATTAGTTGGAGGTGTTATATGCCAATATATGAATACAAATGTTCAAAATGTAATAGCAAATTTGAAATTATGCACCTGTCATCAAAAATAGAAGGTGCATCCTGTCCTAAATGCGGGTCTAATAAAACTGAAAAGCTTATGTCGTCCTTTGCAGCAGTGGGCTCTTCATCCGCTTCAGATTCCTGCGATACGGGAACCTGTAGTTATCCCCCTTCTGACGGTTACCCACCATGTGGCGGAGGGAGTTGTGGAATGATGTAAGCACAGTTAAAATTATTTTTAAATCCCTCCTTTTATCTCTGTGGCTTTATAATCACCTTGATGGACTCCTGTGCCTTTGCAACGAGTTGAAACCCAAGCCCTGTCTCTAATAAACTCAGACGATGGGTTATCATATCTTTTACCTCTAACCGATGGACCTTTAACAATTCAATCGCCCTAATAATATCCGATGGTGCCCCTGCATAAGAGGTAGTCATTGTTATCCCATCCCGCCAGATGTCCCATAGTGGGATTGGCATATTAATACCTTGTTCTACAGGTGCAAAAAACAGAATTGTGCCTCCCCTCTCTGCCGATTGTAATGCCTGTGTCATTGCACTTGTTGCCCCTGCGCATACTATTACCAAATCTGCAAACCTGCCGTCATTTGTCTCTCTGAGACGGGCGGGGACATTATCTTTTGCATTAATTACAGAATCTGCACCAAATTTCTTTGCACAATTCAATCTGTAATTATTAATATCAGTTGCAATAACCCGTCCTGCGCCGAGGGCACAGGTCAGCTTTATAAAAAGGAGACCTGAAATGCCACTGCCTATAATAAGCACACTCTGTCCTTCTTTAAAGTGAGAACGGTTTAATCCCCGAATTGCACATGCCAGAGGCTCAGTAAATGTTCCTTCTTCAAAAGAGAGTTCATCGGGCAGTAGAAATATACCACGGTCAACATTGATTTCTGGCACACGGATATACTCTGAAAAGCCACCCGGGTCAAAATTTGTATTGCGAAGGGTATCGCAAACCGAATGATTTCCATTCAGGCAATAGTAACAGATATTGCATGGGACATGGTGGGATACGATGACTCTATCGCCTTTTTTATAGCCTTTTACACCGTCTCCAATCTCAGCAATTTCACCTGCAACCTCGTGTCCAAGGACTAAAGGAGCCTTCTTGATGCGATACCACTCCATCACATCACTACCGCAGATTCCACTTGCAATAACCTTTACAAGGAGTTCCCCTTTTGATATTTTTGGGATAGGTCTCTCTTCAATTCTTATGTCTTTATTATTATGGTAAACTGCAACTCTCATGGAAAGGTAGGGTTAGTTCCCTGAATGAACCCCCGACTGAATCTATCAGGGGCTGTTCTGGGAACAGCTACTATAAATTTATTTTTTTTTCTTTTCACTTTCGTATATCTTATTTGCCTCTTTTGCTGAGGCATTTTCGTGGATAACGGCACGGATTGCCTTAATCATAGCAACGGGATGTTGATTCTGCCAGATATTTCTTCCAAGGTTTACACCTATTGCACCTCTTTGCATACCGTCATGTACAAATTCCAAAACCTCAAGCTCTGTATCCGTCTTCGGTCCGCCTGCTATGACAACAGGGACAGGACATCCGTTTACCACCTTATCAAAATTTTCGCACCAATATGTCTTTACGACCTTTGCACCGAGTTCGGCGGCGATACGACAGCAAAGGGCGAGGTAACGGGCATCACGTTTTTCCAATTCCTTGCCAACTGCTGTAACTGCCATTACCGGAATTCCATATTCCTCAGCCTCATTTACAAGGTTTGACAGGTTCATGAGGGTTTGATGTTCATAATCACTGCCGATAAATACAGATAGACCCACTGCAGATGCATTAAGCCTGACTGCCTCTTTTATAGAAGTTGTAATGCCTTCATTGGCAAGGTCCTTACCCACAACACTTGTGCCTCCTGATACCCTCAAGATAATAGGAACACTGTTGTCAGGAGGGACACATGAGCGTAATACCCCTCTTGTAACAAAAAGTGCATCACTGTATTGGAGAAGGGGTTTAATTGTTTCTCCCGGTTTCTCCAATTTTGAAGTTGGACCAAGAAAATATCCATGGTCAATAGGCATGAACAGGCAATGCCCATCAGATTTAATCAGTTGAGATAAACGGTTTTTCATTCCCCAATCCATAAATAAACCTCCTTTAAAATTTATACTCTGAAAATTAAAACATAAACAAGATTTATATGTCAATTAAATTAGCAAGTTAATGGGGTCAGGTCTTTACTTTTACTATTTATTATTTACAATCCGGCTTATTGTCGTATAATACAGCCCAAGATAATCGGCAACCTCTTTCTGGCTGTAGCCATATTTATTAACCGCTTTTTTTATATGTGTGTTCCTATTTCTTTTATTCAACAACATTTCTCTTATAAAGATTTCTTTAAGTGCAGGTCTGTTTATGTATCTCTGACTCTTTGGTATTTCTTTGATGTCCTCATGTCCTTTTATATATCCAGTTAGTTTTTCTACAAACTTATCACTCCCAAGGATGCTCTGACCTTTCACATCTTCCCATATCCCCTTCTCTCCTATCTTCGCTCCTACAAATTCCTTGTATCTCTTTTCTGCTGTCCTTTTCTGTTTTGCAAACTGACCTAATATCCACTCTGTTGTTAAACAAGGATGTGACTTGTCTTTCCCCACTGTTGCACGGTAATTGCTCCACTTCCAATCCTCAACATTCTTTACGGCTTTTGCCCGCACAGGGTTTAAAACTACATACCGGCAAACCTCAAGTAAATGACTCTCTTTCTGTATGAGTATTGCCTTGTATCTGCCCTGAAATATATGACCTGTCCGCTCATGTCTCTTATTGAATGTTTGAGTATATAATCCGTTTAACTGCCTCATCCCCTTTGAGAGATTGCCATCCGGGGTTTCTATAATAAGATGGTAATGATTATCCATCAG
This sequence comes from Nitrospinae bacterium RIFCSPHIGHO2_02_FULL_39_82, assembly GCA_001804915.1. Classification (GTDB taxonomy): domain Bacteria; phylum Nitrospinota; class Nitrospinia; order UBA9942; family UBA9942; genus PLOWO2-12-39-15. The sequence continues at coordinate 45,094 of MHDI01000083.1, forward strand.
GCAATAAGCATGGCATATCCAGTTGTATCTTTGATTTACCTTATGAAGTGTGGAAAGAAAGACATTGCGGTCTGCATCGTCTTTAAAGATAGGCTTTCTTTCATTGCCTCTTGAGGTAAGATGATACACAGCCCCATTGTATTCAATTCTCAATGGTCTTGCCATGAAATATATTATACATACCTAAAACATAATAGCAAGATTAAAGACCTGACCCCAGCTTGCAGTTTGCTCTTGATTTTATAGTTTATTTATTGCAAAATCTTTGAATGGATTTGTTCAATGGAGAGCTTGAAGATATAAAGGGGAAGATGACCCCTCTTGCAGACAGAATGAGACCCTCTACCCTGAAAGATTTTGTCGGACAGCAGCATCTGATAGGTGAAGGGAAACCCTTAAGAAAATTGATAGAAAGGGATAGTGTTGGCTCTATAATATTTTGGGGACCTCCTGGTTCTGGAAAGACTACACTTGCAAGGGTTATTGCAAATACAACAAAGAGAAGGTTTGAAGAATTAAGTGCAGTAAATGCAGGTGTCGCAGATTTAAGAAGTGCCATCAATATTGCACAGATGGAACTTCAGGTTAAAAAGATAAGAACAATTCTTTTTATAGACGAGGTTCACAGATTTAATAAGGCACAGCAAGATGCAGTTCTCCCCTTTGTAGAAAAGGGTATAGTTACGCTCATAGGCTCTACAACGGAAAACCCATCTTTTGAGGTAATCCCTGCCCTACGCTCCAGATGTCAGATATTCAGGCTTGAATATTTATCCTATGAGGATATTGAGTCAATCCTCCGGAGAACGATTAATGATAGAGAAAAAGGGCTTGATAAATATAAACTCAATATAGAACCTGACGCCCTTCACAATATAACAATACAGGCAAATGGCGATGCAAGGTTTGCACTGAATGCACTTGAGGCTGCAACTTTCTCATCAGAACCAGACAGCGGAGGCAAGAGAAAGATTGATATAAAAATTGTAGAAGATGTGTTGCAGAGGGCGTCACTTCTTTATGATAAGATGGGGAGTGAACATTATGACCATGCATCAGCATTCCAGAAATCTATGCGGGGCTCAGACCCGGATGCATCAATATACTATCTTGCAAAGATGATTGCAGGAGGTGAAGACCCTCGCTTTATTGCAAGGAGACTGATTGTAACTGCCTCTGAGGATGTGGGGAATGCAGACCCTATGGCACTGGTTCTATCAGTCTCTGCCGCTGATGCGGTGGAGAAACTTGGCTGGCCGGAGGCAAGAATACCTCTTGCACAGGCAGTTATATATGTTGCTATTGCCCCCAAGAGCAACTCTTCTATAATCACTATAGATAAGGCACTTCACGATATTGAAAGGGACGGAAAGAGTTACCCTGTTCCAAATCATCTTAAAGACAGCCATTACAGGGATGCTGTAAAATACGGTTTTGGAAAGGGATATAAATATCCCCATGAGTTTCCGGAACACCATGTGAAACAGGATTATCTCCCTGATAAGCTGAAAGGGAGAATCTATTATGAGCCTGATGGTCAGGGAAAAGAGGCAGAAATAAAGGAGAGGCTGGAGAAGATTCGCCAGAAGAGGAATGACAAATGACTATTGACAAATGACGAATGAAAAAATCTCAAATCGTCAATCGTCATTCTAAAATTGTCATTTGTAAAAGGAGGAATCATGATTATCACAAAACAGAAAAATTTTGATGAGTTACTCAGAATGATGGATGGACAGAGGTCAGTGTTTATTGTGGGGTGCGGGGAATGTGCAACTACATGTAGGACAGGGGGAGAAAAAGAGGTTGCAGAGATGTCTTTAAAATTGGCTGAAAATGGGAAGACCGTAACCGGCTCTGTTGTAATCAATGCACCATGTCTTGAACTTGATACCCGACGGGTATTGAGACAGAACAAAAACCTGGTTGATAAGACAGAGGTAATACTTGTTCTTGCCTGCGGTGCAGGTGTCCAGGCAGTTGCAGAGGCTGTGGAGTGCAGTGTATATCCCGGATGCGACAGCCTTTTTCTTGGCAATGTATTCAGGCATCTGTATTTCTATGAAAAGTGTTCAACATGCGGGGAGTGTGTCATAGGGAGTTACGGGGGTATCTGTCCTGTAACAAGGTGTTCAAAGAGCCTGTTAAACGGCCCATGCGGGGGGAGTGTGAAGGGTATGTGTGAGGTGGATAACAAAAAAGAGTGTATATGGATTGCTATATATGATAGGATGAAAAAATCTAATTCACTTGATAAATTGGCAAAGGTGCTTCCAGCTAAGAATCACAGTGCAGGGACAAGTCCGGGGAGGGTGATAAATGGGGTTTAGAGAGGCATTTGATAAAAAGGATTTCGTAGTTACTGTTGAGATTCCGCCGCCCAAGGGTGCCAATGTAGTTCCAGGTATTGATATTGCGGAGAAAATTCTTGGGAGGGTTGATGGAGTAAATGTGACGGATAACCAGAGGGGCATTATGAGGATGTGTCCTCTTGCATTCAGCCACCTGCTTAAAGAGATGGGGCATAACCCTATAATGCAAGTTTGCACGAGGGATAGAAACAGGCTCGCCCTCCAGTCTGACATTCTTGGGGCAGGTGCCCTCGGGATTGAAAATATTTGCATCATGACAGGTGACCACCCAAAACTTGGAGACCACCCTGATGCAAAACCTGTGTTTGATATTGATTCTATCCAGCTTATAAAAGTAGTCAGGGAACTGGAAAACGGTATTAGTATGGCAGGCAAAAAATTAGACGGCTCACCAAGGTTTTTTGTGGGCGGTGTCATGAACCCCTTCTTTGAACCATTTGAGCTTGAGTTAATAAAATTAAATAAGAAGATGGGTGCAGGGGCTGAGTTTTTTCAAACCCAGCCCTTTTTTGATAAGGAATCACTGGAGAGATTCGTTGGGCAGATAAAGGGAATAGATACAAAATTTCTTGTCGGCATATCCCCCCTTAAATCTGTAAAGATGGTAAATTTTATGAATGAAAAGGTCTTAACCAGAAAAATACCTGAAAATATTTCAAAAAGAATTGAGTCGGCAAAAGACCAAACAGAAGAAGGGGTAAGAATAGCTGCTGAATTCATAAAAAATATAAAGGATATTGTTAAAGGCATCCACATCATGCCCATCGGGATAGAGCAATATCTCCCCTATCTTTTAGATGAGGCAGAAATTTGACACATTGTTGTAAGTTGTTGGCTAATGCTGTTACTTCGCCGGGGTGGCGGAATTGGTAGACGCAAGGGACTTAAAATCCCTCGGCGGGCAACTGCCGTGTCGGTTCGAGTCCGACCCTCGGCACCAAAAATTAACGGGTTATTGAATGGTAATATCCTCCACTATGCCTAAACATTAAGCATCACTCTTTCTCTTTTGTTTAATCCTTAAGCAGCCCTTTACCACTATAATTTTAAAACCCCTCTTAATATAGTGTGTGTTGAAAAATGACATTTTTCTCACTTCCGTTAATTTTTCTTTTGCTCTATTTATTTGAAATTATTCACTATGGAACAAAACAAAAATTAAAAAGTCGTTCAAAAAAAGTCATTTTTCAACAGAAACTATATAAGGTTTCCACAGCAATATATTTTTGTGGCACATCTCTTGCTGAGTAATCAGAACATGAAGACAATTGTCAGGTTTTTGCTTGTATTTTATTTTTTATCTCTCTTCTTCAGTCCCAATGTATATGCTGAGAGAATTATTACCTCTGAAGATGTTCAGATTAATCTTGATATTGTCTGGATATGCATTGCCACAGTCCTTGTCTTTTTTATGAAGGCAGGATTTATCATGGTGGAGATTGGCTTTACAAGGGGAAAGAGTGCTGTTAACGCCATCATGAAAAATATGATGGACTTTGCAGTTAGTGCCATTGTCTTCTGGGCAGTAGGTTTTGGAATTATGTTTGGGACATCCAATGGACTCTTTGGCACTGACGGTTTCTTTTTGCATGACTATGCCGATTCCCGTGACCCATGGCTCTTTGCCTTCTGGATGTATCAACTGGTCTTTGTATCTTCCACAGCAGCCATAGTATCAGGTGCAATGGCAGAGAGGACGAGATTTCCTGCATCCCTGATGTTTACAGTGTTTATGTCTGCCTTTATATATCCAATGTTTGGAAGCTGGGTCTGGGGGAGTTTCTACCATGGAGAGGGGTGGCTTGAGAAACTCGGGTTTACAGACTTTGCTGGTTCAACAGTTATTCATGCCATTGGAGGTTGGGCGGGACTGGCAGGGACTATAGTTCTTGGTCCCCGTATGGGGAAATTCAAAAAAGATGGAACTATCAATCCCATATTAGGTCATAATCTCCCGCTGGCTGCCCTCGGAACATTGATTCTATGGTTTGGATGGTATGGTTTTAATGCCGGCAACACCCTTGAAGGTGGAAGTAAGATTGCCCAGATTATGATAAATACCACCTTATCCGGTTCAGCAGCAGCCATATCCGGAATGGTCACCGCATGGTTTAAGTTTGGCAAACCCGATGTCGGAATGACACTCAACGGCGCCCTTTCAGGTCTGGTTGCAATTACTGCAGGCTGCGCCCATGTAGAGCCTTTATGGGCAGTAATTATAGGTATAGCTGCAGGGATAATTGTAGTCTTCTCAGTTATTCAATTTGACAAATTAAAGATAGATGACCCTGTTGGTGCAGTATCTGTGCATGGTGTCTGCGGGGTATGGGGGACGGTTGCCCTCGGAATATTTAAGACAGGTGAGATGTTCAGCATTAAGAATATCGGTATTCAAATCCTCGGCAGCGGAATTGCATTCTTATGGTCATTCTTTGTGTCCTATGGGATTTTCAGTTTAATCAAAAAGGCAATCGGACTAAGGGTGTCAGAGGAGGAGGAATATCAGGGGCTTGACTATTCAGAGCATACTGCAACTGCATACCCTGATTTCCAGATTACGAATATAAAGTAACAAGTTATCAAGTTTATAAAGTAAAAAGTTATTTAACTTTAAACTTTACGAACTTTAAAAACTTTATGAACTTTAAAAACTCAGGATTAAACATAGATGAAGGGTTCAGAAGGAGGGTGCCAAGTAAGGGACAGATAATTGTTATCGTCTTTTTGACAGCGGCAGGGCTATCAATATTCTATGGGTTCTCAACCTTGTCATTTCACTATTCATCCACTAATAAATTCTGTTCTTCACAATGCCACGAGATGGTTGAACCATATCAACAGTATCTCAAATCAAGTCATTATGACAGTAGTAGAGGGGTAGTGGCTGATTGTGCTGACTGCCATCTCCCGCCGGGGGAGGTCAATAAGTGGTATGCAAAGGTCCGTCAGGGTGTAAAGGATACGATAATGCATCTTCTCTTGAAATCTGAAGATATGAATCATCAAAGGTGGAAGATGCTGGCAGTAAAAAATATAAGGTCAGAATCATGTGAGAGGTGTCATAAAAACCTTTTTCCCTCTGAGCTTCATAGGGGCGGGCTTTTAGCACATAAGGCATTTAAAAGGGGAGAGGTAAAGAGCTGCCTCAACTGTCATGTGAATCTGGTTCATGTAACGAGGGAGAGCTGATGAATACAGAAGTCAAAAGTCAGAAGATAAAAGTCAAAATATTTTTATTCTGTCTTCTGTTCTCTGTCCTCTGTCATCTTGCTTTTTCCAACAATGTCTTTGCAATAAAAAAGACACGGGAAGAAATAGATACGGCAAAGAGGTGTGTCCTCTGTCATACCCAGATAAGTCCCGGAATTATCAATGACTGGGAGAGGAGTAATCATGCAAAGGCTTTGGTTACATGTATAGACTGCCATCAGGCAGATATTACCGATACCGATGCAAAAAAACATGAAGGAATGATTATCTCTGCTATTGTAAGTCCAAAGGACTGCTCAAGATGTCATCCAAAACAGGTTATGGAGTTTAACGAATCCCTCCATTCAAAGGCTGTATCCTTTGTCCAGAATCTGGAGGGGGATAGGGCAGGTGATGACACATTGGCTTATAAGATAGAGGGGAAGGCAGCAGCAGTGATGGGTTGTGAGAAATGTCATGGGACAATAGTCAAAGTAAAAAATGGTATATTTGATAAAGATACATGGCCCAATACAGGAATAGGAAGGGTTAATCCCGATGGGAGCAAAGGGGCATGCACCACCTGTCACACAAGACATCTCTTTTCAATTGCAGAGGCAAGGACACCAGAAGCATGCGGGACTTGCCACATGGGTCCAGACCATCCACAGTATGAAATATACATGGAGTCAAAGCATGGTGTGATATACAGTTCTGAAAAACAGAAGTGGAATATGGATGTTGCTTCATCATCATGGGATACAAGATATTTCAGGGCGCCGACCTGTGCGATATGCCATATGTCTGGGATTGGCGGGCTTGAGCCGACTCATAATGTAAGTGACAGGCTTTCATGGGAGTTGGAATGGCCTATGTCCGAGAGGACAAACGACTGGAAGGGAAAAAGAGAAAAGATGCAAATGGCATGTCTCTCATGTCATTCAAAAAATTGGGTTGAGGGGTATTATCAGCAATTTGACAATGCAATTACCCTTTACAATGAGGAATATTATAAACCTATAAAAAAGGAGATGGATGAGCTTTACAAACTGGGTTATCTGACAAAAGATAAATTTGACGAGGAGATAGAGTTCAAGTTCTTTGAATACTGGCATCATGAAGGGAGGAGGGCAAGGATGGGTGCATCCATGATGGGGCCGGATTATACCCAGTGGCACGGTTTTTACAAACTGGCAAGGAACAGGCTGGAATTAAAGAGGATGATTAAGGAGATAAGGGAGAGGAAGGAAGCGAAAAGGGAAGAATGAAGAAGCCGGAAGATAGAAGTCAGAAGACAGAAGTCAGAATAAAAACTTTTGGTTTCTTGCTTCTTGCCTCTTGCCTCTTACTTCTCACATTTTACTGGAACAAGCGGGGTGAGGATACCTCTGCAATATCCAGTGGTAAGTCTAATGAAATGCCATACAAGGAAATGGCAGAGATTCCGGCAGGCTTATTTATCATGGGTAGTAAGGATGGCGAGTTTGACGAGAGACCTCTGCATAATGTGGAACTGGATAGTTTTTATATGGATAGATATGAAGTGACAAATCTTCAATATCAGAATTTTATATCTGCCAATCCTCACTGGCAGAAGGGGAAACCAAAATTAGATGAGGCGGATGGAAATTATTTAAAGGATTGGAATGGGGCTGAATTTTTAGAGGGGAAAGAGAACTACCCTGTGGTTTATATAAGCTGGTATGCTGCCAGTGCTTATTGTAAGTGGGCTGAGAAATCTCTACCCACAGAGCCGCAGTGGGAGTATGCTGCCAGAGGGAGCTATGAAGGTATGAAATATGTGTGGGGGAATTTTTTTGAGTCTCATCTGATTAACAATAAGGGGATAATGCCGGTGGATAGCCATAGTATAAATGGCTTCGGACTCAATGGTATGGCAGGAAATGTGTGGGAATGGACTGCAGATGGATATGAATTGTATATGGAATGGGTAGAGAGGAATCCGACACCGAGATTAAACAATCATCTTAAGGTAATCAGGGGCGGTTCATGGAAAAGCGGTATGGATGACCTGAGGGTATCTATTCGTAGAACAGAAAGACCCAATGCCTGCAGGGGGGATTTAGGGTTTAGGTGCATAAACAAGCAATGAGCAACAAACAACAAACAATGAGCAATGAGTAATGAGTAATAAGTTTTTTCCTCATTGCTTTTCACTTTTTTTTGCTCAGCACTCATTGCTCATCGCTCATTGCTTATTATGAAGGGAGGAGAATATGAGTATATTGCAAAAGAGTAATTTAAAAATTTTGGGGGTTGTTGTTCTGAGTGTAATAACAGTTTATTCACTCTTCGGTAAAAACTCTGCTGGTTATTATCATGTGCTTCAGAAATGGCCCAGCGGGGAACTTAAGATTGTTACAGAACCCGGGTTATACTGGAAGGGGATATTCGGTTTATTCAGTGATGTAACGGAGTTAAAGGTATCCGGAGCGGTTGTCTTTGAAGATCGGGTAGAAAAACTGAGGAAAGAAGAAAAGAAGATTGTGGATTCTATCAATGTAATCTTTAAAGATAATGGTGCTGCAAATATAAATGGTCTGGTAAGGTATGTCCTGCCGTCAGATGCGGATAAGATGAGGTTGCTCATCCGCGAATCACAGAATGAGGATATTTTACAAAACAAAATATTAAGAAACTATATCAATACCGTGATGACTCTCGTTGCCACCTCGTATAGCAGTACAGATTCCATTAGAGAAAGGGGAAATTTTATCAGAGATATATTTGACAGTTTACAGAATGGTGTAATTGCCTATGAAAAGAGGCAGGTAGATGGGAATATTATGTTGATTCCTCTCACAAAGACAGAAAACGGGATTACAATACCTGTCAGGATACCAGGGGTTACCGATAGATACGGGATTGTATTTAAGAATTTTACCTTAAAAAAGATTGAGTATGATAAACAGTCCCAGTCAAAGTTTGATGAGCAGAGACTTTTAGAACAGCAGAGGAATAATGCGATTATTGCTGCAGAAAAGTCAAAACAGGATGCGATTACCGCAAAGGCAGAGGAGGAGAAGCTTCAGGCAGAGATGAGGGCAAGGGAGGAACCGTTAAGGTCGGAGGCAAAGATACGGGCTGAGAAAGAGGCAGAGGTTGCAAAAATTGAGGCAGAAAAGGAGAAGACATTGGCAATTATAAATGCCCAGAAAGAAAAAGAGACAGCACAACTGTTATTAGAGAAAACTAAATTTGAGAAACAGGCAATGATTGAACAATCTGAAGGTAAAAGGATAGCTGCACTAAAGGAAGCAGAAGGGAGACAGGCACTGGCAAAGGCAGATAACTCTCTTGAACTAAGACTTGGGATGAAAAAGGACACACTCATAGGTGTTGCCAATGCATTGAAAGATGTAAAGGTTCCATCCGCCATTGTAGGTAGTAGTGGTGGTCAAACTTCTGGAAATCCAATCCTTGATATATTCATGCTGAACCAGTTAAAGGAACTTACGAAAGAATAAAAGA
>MHDI01000084.1 GCA_001804915.1 Nitrospinae bacterium RIFCSPHIGHO2_02_FULL_39_82
GTTCAAATATGGCAATCCAGCTTTCAGCCTTATCCATATCATGACGGGGGATAACACCCTGTGGTAGATAATCGTTGCGATATCCCTCCTTCATCACGCTCTCGGCACTGACAATAGCAAGCAATGAGCCATGAGCAATGAACAATGAAAATCCAGCAATGAGCAATGAGCAATGAGTATATAATAATTTTAGCTTACGAGTCATAATTTCACTATTGACTATTGACTATTGGTTGCTGCCACAGTTCTTTCTCCAAAGCCCCTTTCCAGTTTTCAATACCGCCTTTTAAATAATACATTTTATCTATTACACCACTTGCCCTTTTTTCAATCCTGCATCTATGCAAACCTTTCCACTCGTTATCGTCTATAAATACTGCGATAGCATTATCAATGATTAATTTTATATAAATGGGTCTGAATCTAAAATACCCCCTCAGCATATCCTCAATCCCTCCAAAAATTCCTTCTCTACCATATCCATTTATTGAGTCAGGGATATGCCCATTATTATAAAAATCATCCGGATACCGCCAGTCTATGAGATAGACCTTCTGTCCTTCATCAATCCTTTTTTTTATTTCATTAGAATCAAGACCATCACACTGCACATCTTTGAAAGGCATTCTGACAGGTCCATTCCATGCATCAATTCCGCCCTTTAAATAATAAATATCATTAACACCATAGTCTTTTTTAATCATCTCCTCACAAAAACTTTTTGTAGATTCTGTGTCTTCGCCAACAAGATACACATCCTTTCCTCTCCACATCGGAACATTATGGAGATATTTTACCCTAAACATATCCCAACTGGTCTGCTTCACAAAGGGGATGGATTTTCCTTTCACAGCCGCCGCAAGAGGACGGATATCAAATATAAACATATTATCAAATAGAAGGGGCTTATTTTCATAGCGTCTCTGCATCTCATCTGCCTCAATAGGTATACATTCTTTTCCTTTTAGATTCGCTTCGCTCTCTATAAATTTTTCTTCACCATAACCATTTGAGGCAATAGGTAAGAGGCAAGAGGCAAGATACAAAAAGCAAGATACAAGAGACACAGAGGACATTTTAGGTTTAAATTTCTTCATACAAAACAATCTCCTTATCTGTGCGAAAATACCCAAAAAATGAATATTTTATAACATGATATTATTTAAATAGCAAGAACTATTCCTTTTTTGAGGACGCACTATTTTGATTGACATTAATCTTAAAGTTTTTTACACTTACTTTGAGGTTGAGTTCTATATCAAACTTAATGGTTCATTCCTTTTATGTTTTTCCTTCTGGAGGATGACCTATACTTTTATACCATATACAATTAAATCTTTCCAAAAAAACAATGGAACATAAATTACACGAATCAACGAATAGCACGAATAGATACAAGATACAAGCCTCTTGCTTCTTGTTTCTTGCCTCTTGCTTCTTACTTCTTCCCTCTATTGTTAATGGGGAAAAAGGAAAGGATGTCCAAGTGCCTATAGAAATGGTCTTTGTCAAAGGCGGGTGTTATCAGATGGGTGATACCTTTGGAGGTGCTGAGAACCATGTAGAAGCTGCGCATAAAGGCGGGAAAGACTGGCATCAACACCATAATCATTTGGCCGCTAACGAAAAACCTGTGCATGAGGTATGTGTGGATAATTTTTATATAGGGAAGTATGAAGTAACAATTGGTGAATTCAGGGAGTTTATAACTGCTACAGGATATAAAACAGACGCTGAAGCTGGAGATGGATGTTATGGCTGGTCAGGGAATAAATGGGAAAAGGACAAAAGCAGGAATTGGCGTAATCCTGGTTTTCTGCAGGATGACAGTCATCCAGTATCGTGTGTATCATGGGATGATGCAGTAGTCTATGCCGAGTGGCTGTCAGACAAGACAGGCAAGAAGTATCGTCTGCCCACAGAGGCTGAATGGGAATATGCAGCGAGGAGTGGCGGTAAAGCAGAAAAATGGGCAGGAACGAATAACGAATCAGAACTTTCAGATTATGCCTGGTACAATAAAACCTCTAAGGGGAAAACACATCCTGTAGGCCAAAAAAAACCCAATGGATTGGAATTGTATGATATGACAGGGAATGTCTGGGAATGGGTGCAGGACTGGTATGGGGAGAATTATTATATCAGCAGTCCTAAAAATAATCCGCAGGGACCAATTTCTGGCTCCCATCATATCCATCGCGGCGGGAGTTGGTACTTCAGTTCACATCAGGCGAGGGCCTCAAGTCGTCACCCCTACACGCCAGACTATCGGTGCTACAGCCTCGGACTCCGCCTATCAGCCTCCGCAAATTAAGAGTCAGAGGGGCAAAAGTTAAATGCAAAAGTTTTGGGACACTTATAAAATACATATCCCCGAATGTTTTTATCGGGGATTAGTGCTGTTTTTTATAATTACGATTATCCCAATCCCTGTCCCTGCTTCCGAAAAGTTTCCCTCCGAAGCACAAATTTTTGTGCAGATGGGTCATTCAGGTTCGGTTCTTTCTGTAACATTCTCCCCCGATGGAAAATATGTATTATCAGGGGGCAAGGATAAAATCCTCATACTCTGGGATGCCTCATCAGGGAGGGAGATACGGAAATTTGAAGGACATACTAATAATGATGTCAATTCAGTTACCTTCAGTCCTGATGGAAAGACTCTCGCATCAGGGAGTAGGGACAAAACTATAATCCTCTGGGATATTGAAACAGGCAGTATTATAAAGACACTTAAAGGACATGCTTCTTCTGTTAGATCAGTTGCCTTTAGTCCTAATGGAAGAACTCTCGCATCAGGAAGCTGGGATAAAACCATAATCCTCTGGGATATTGAAACAGGAAGTGCCATAAAAACACTTAAAGGACATGATGACTATATTGATTCAGTTGCCTTTAGTCCTGATGGAAGGACTCTGGCATCAGGAGGTCAGGATAAAACCATCAGACTATGGGAAGTATCTACAGGTAGGGAGCTCCAGAAATTTGAAGGACATACTGGTCATGTCAAATCGGTTGCCTTTAGTCTTGATGGAAAGACTCTCGCATCAGGGATTGATAAAAACATAATTCTCTGGAATATTGAAACAGGGAGTACTATAAAGACATTTAAAGAGCATACTGATATAGTCTTGTCGGTTGCCTTTAGTCCTGATGGAAAGGTTCTCGCATCGGGGGGTTTTGATAAAACCATAATTCTCTGGGATATTGAAACAGGCAGTATCATAAAAACACTCAAAGGACAAACTGACTATATCAGTTCAGTTGCCTTCAGCCCTAATGGAAGGACTCTGGCATCAGGGAGTTTTGATGACACTATAATCCTCTGGGATGTGGCAGCAGGCAGTACCATAAAAACGCTAAAAGGAAATACTTTTTATGCTAAATCAGTTGCCTTTAGCCCTGATGGGAGGATTCTTGCATCGGAGAGCTATGACACCATAATCCTCTGGGATATAGCAGCAGGCAGTGCCATAAAAACACTAAAAGGACATAATGAGTGGGTCTCTTCTATTGCCTTTAGCCCTGATGGAAGGATTCTGGCGTCAGGGGGCTGGGATAATACAATAATCCTCTGGGATATAGCAGCAGGTAGTGCCATAAAAACACTCAAGGGGCATACTTCATGGGTCAAATCAGTTGCCTTTAGTCCTGATGGAAAGACTCTGGTATCAGTGGGTCAGGATGATGCCATAATCCTCTGGGATGTGACAGCAGCCAGTTTCATAAAAAAAATAAAAGGACATTGGGTCAAATCAGTTGCCTTTAGTCCAGATGGAAGAAGCATAGCATCAGGGGGTGATTACAACATAACCCTTTGGGATATTGTAACATGGAATGTAATAAGGACTTTCACAGGGCATACTGATTGGGTTGTGCCGGTTACCTTTAGTCCTGATGGAAAGACTCTCGCATCAGGGAGTGTTGATAAAACTGTAATCCTCTGGAATGTGGCAGCAGGCAGTGCCATAAAGACACTAAAAGGACATGATAGTAATGTCGTAACAGTTGCCTTTAGTCCTGATGGAAAGACTCTCGCATCAGGGAGTGTTGATAAAACTGTAATCCTCTGGAATGTGGCAGCAGGCAGTGCCATAAAAACACTAAAAGGACATAATGATATACTCCTGTCAGTTGCCTTCAGTCCTAATGGAAAGTTTCTGGTATCAGGGAGTGGTGATGGCACGAGCAGGTGCTGGGATAAAAATACAGGCAGGGAAATTGCACAGTTTATAAGTTTCAGAGATGCCGAGTGGATTGTGATTACCCCTGAAGGCTATTACAATTCCTCTAAAAATGGTGATAAACTCCTGAATGTCCGGATTGGCAATAATGTATATGGAATGGACCGGTATCGCTCAGCATTTTATAAACCTCAGATTGTGGAAACTGCATTAAAACTTGGCGATACACAGAAAGCTATTTCAGAATGAACAAAAAAGAAAGATTTTTAGCCACAGATGGACACAGATTAACACAGATTATGAAGATTGAGAAAACAAAAAACCTAAGAAAATTATTTTTTTCTGCCTTTTTTTATTGTGTATATCTGTGAAAATCTGTGGCAAAATTTTATAATATACATGAACAAAAATCTAATCGTTAATAACGACCAGCGAATTTCCCCTTTTCAAGCTCCCCTTTCCATGCCTTCATGTTTTCCTTAAGGGCATACATACTGTTATATCCAACTGCCCATTTTAGCACCCTGCATCTATGCACTGTTTCCGGCTCGGTATATCCTACAAAAACCACAATACCATCATCCTGCACCACCCTTGAAAACACACCTGTCAAGCATAGATTTTCCCGACTAAATGCCCCTTCGCCTACTGCACCGGGTATATGACCTTTCTCATAATCTTGCAGGGAACGGATATCAACAAATTCAACTTTTTTTTCCGAATTTTCTAGTCCCGATACCCCTTGTAAATCTATCTCTTCACATTTCACATCCTCAAACTTCCCAGTAATAATAGGTCCCTCCCATGCATTCATCCCGCCCTTTAAAACATAAATATCATCAATCGGATATTTTTTTTTCAGCATGGCTTTGCAGAAACTATCTGTTGATTCTGTATCTCCACCTACCAGATAGATATCTTTCCCTTTCCACACTTCTATCTCATAAGCGAGTTCACTTTCAAGAGACTCATAAGTAATAGCCATAGACATCGGAATACGCTTCCCCTTATTGGCTATCATATAAGGGCGAACATCAAATATGAACATATCGTTTAAAAGAATTGCTCTATCTTCATATCTCATCTTCATATCTTCAGGCTCAATAAGGATACATTCCGATGCCTCTGATGATGAAGCAAAAAACACAAGAAGCAAAATGCAAGATGCAAGAAGTAAGATGCAAGAAAATATTAATTTGTGAATTTTCATATTTACCACCTCCACATAAATTTTAACAACCCCCAAACCCCCCTTTAATAAGGGGGATTAAACCTGAATTATGCATTAACCACAGATGAACACAGATAAA
>MHDI01000085.1 GCA_001804915.1 Nitrospinae bacterium RIFCSPHIGHO2_02_FULL_39_82
CAGCCGTAAAGAGGATTACTATGAATTTATTTTTTACTGAAAGTTCAATTATTTTTTCAAGCATAGAAATAAAAAGTTCATAAAGTTCGTAAAGTTATAAAGTCCAATAACTTTTTCCTTTATAAACTTTAGGAACTTTCTACTTTAAAACTTTAGTGTTTATGTTCCATTGCCGGCATTTCATGTCCCTCATGTTTTGGTGCTGTCATTTGATGTTCTTGATGTTCTGGTGCCTTGGTGCTCTGGTGCTCTGGTGTCCTGGTGCTCTGTCCTCTCATCTTCTCCACAGCCTCTCCGAGTTTGCTTTCCGAATCAATGAGGAATTGGGCAGATGTTACGACATCTTCCCCCGCCTTCACACCTTCCAATATCTGCAGATAACCATCTCCGGTATCAACACCCACCTTTACATCCCTCGGTTCAAATACCCCTTCACCTTTTGAGACGATTATTATATCCCTCACACCTGAGCGTATCACCGCCTCTGCCGGGACAAGTATGGCACTCTCTGCTATCTTTGATTCAAGCTTTACATTTGCATACATATCAGGCTTTAATTCCCAGTCGGGGTTATCAAACTCCATACGAACTTTTACAGTCCTTGTCTCAGCCTGAAGATAGGGATAAATATATGTAACAACCCCCCTGTATACCTTGCCGGGGAAATAGGACAGAGTTATCTCTGCCGTCTGGCCTACTTTTACCCACGGCACTTCATATTCGTATATATCTGCATATACCCATATTTTTGATATATCTGCAATAACATAGAGATGGGTATCAGGTGTGATAAACATACCCTGAAGCAGATTTTTCTGAACTACAATTCCATGAACCGGGGAATGTATATGGAGTGTCTTTTTTGGTTTTTTCGTTTCCTCAAGCTCCTTTATTTGATGTTCAGCAACATCAAAGAGCTGAAGCCTCTTCCTTGCGGATTCAAGCAGAGACTCGGCACCGCTTGTAACACCTTCCACTTTGCTATCCTTCAGTGATTTTGCATATTCAATCGCCAGTAGATACTCCTGTTGTGCCGATACAAGTTCGGGACTATAAACCTCTAACAGCACATCTTCTTTGTTAACTTCCTTGCCTGTGAAATCAATATATAGTTTCTCAACCCATCCCTGTATCTTTGTGTGTATATGTGTAACCTTTCTCTCATCATAGTCAATTCTGCCAACAGTCCTTATGGTTCTGCGAAGAGGTTTCATTATACCCTTACCTGTCCTCACACCAATACTCTGAACTGTTGTTGGATCAATCTTTACAGTCCCCGGTATAACACCATCTTCATCCTCATATACAGGTACCATATCCATACCCATAGGGGATTTACCTGGTTTATCAGATTTAAAACCAGGCATCATCGGGTCTGTCCAGTAAAGTATCTTTCTCTCTTTCCCCCGATTACTAACTTCGGGGGCAGGCTTCCCTTCTATCTCTTGGGGTGTTGTAACTTCATGTTCTTTATGTTCACCCTTGATATATGGGATTATATCTTCACGATAAAAGAACCCAATACCTATGACTACAGCCAATATTATGAATCCCGAAAACTTTATTAATTCTTTCATCTTACTGCGTTCAGACATTTAAACCTCCCAACTAAGCAACGAGTAACGAGCAATGAGCAATGAGTTTTTTTAGTCGTTACTCATTGCTCAGCACTCATTGCTCATTACTTATTAAAATAGCCTCTTCCCCACTACTGCCTCAAGTTCTGCTAATTTCTTTTCATAGTCCGTGAGAACCTTCTCGTATTGAATCTGATAATTAAAGAGCGTAATCTGGTTATCAAGGAGTGTAAGAAAATCAATCTTATTCACCTGATACCCTGCCAAAGCAGAGCTTAGAGACTGAGTTGCCTGTGGTATTATCCCGGTTGAAAACAGCTCTATCAATTTTCTCCCCTTCTCTTCCTCTGCCATAATCTCCTTTATCTTTAGAAAAATATCATTTTTCGCTGCATTGTATCGCTGCATTGCTGCACTTATATTATAAGATTCTTCAACCACCTTCTTATCCTGCTTTGTCTTATACCAGAGGGGAACATTCAAAGAGAATTTCCCTGATACAGAATTCATATTATTCTTTTCCTGCCCCAGACTTAAACCCACATCAAAATTAGGATAATATTCAAGCTTCGCAAGATTGTAAGCAGCCCTATATCTCTCTATCATCTTTTCCAGCCCTTTAAGAAGGGGACGATTCTCGACAGATGTAGATTGTAATTCTTCAATAGTAAATCTAAATTCACTTTTCTTTATATCTCCTGGCTTTCCTATCGGCGACTGAGGGAGGCGGTTCATAAGTATATTAAGCCTTGCCTCTGCTGACTGCCTCTCCCTTTCAAACCTTATAAGCTCATCAATGATTTTAGAAAGCTCTACCTGTGCCTTGAGCACATCCTGCTGAAGCCCCATGCCTACAGAATATTTGGCCTCTGCAATCTTAACAAAATCCCGTAATGATAGCTTATTTCTCTCGGTTATCTCTATTGCCTTATATACAAAATAGAGGTCATAGAATGCATCCTTGACCATCTGTATAAGTTTTACCTCCATATCCCTATATTCATCTTCTGCTGCCTCTGCCTCTTTTTGTGCCAGCTCTATTTTTAAGGAAAGCTTTCCTGGATAAGGAAGGCTCTGCATTACTGTAATCTCCTTCATTGGCTCATTCGCCGACAGGGTATTCATTGGAACCCTTAATAAACCTATTTCAAGCTTGGGGTCATCCAGTGTCCCCATCTGGCTCGGAATCTCCTTAAATGCATTTGCTCTTGATATTGCAGCAAAGAGGTCAGGGTTATTCTTAAGTGCCTCATTGATAAGCTGCTGGAGGTCTAAGGTCTGAACATTCTCAGCAAAAGCAACGGCAGTAAGCAGTAAGCAATGAGCAATGAGTAATGAGCAATGAGCAATTTTACTGCCTACTGCATACTGCCTACTGCATACTTTATCTTGCATTCTTCATCTCCTTAAAATGGATAACTTAACAAAACAGATAGCCTCATACCTGCACCCATAATTGGTATATTAGAATTTGATATTTCTATGTCGGTTATATGATTGCCAAGGCTCACAGATGGGGTTGCCAACCATTTACTATCTTTAAATGAAAATGTATACCCTGCTTCTGCATGAGGAAAGACAAGATAGCTCCTCTTTTCCTCACCCATATATTTTGCATAGATGCCCATGAGATCAATACCTCCACCGAGCCATCCACCCTCAGGTGCTGTATAAGTAATGTATCTCCTGTAACTAAAACCACTACCATAGGCATCCCATTTCCAGCTTTCTGTATTAGAATGCCAGAAGACACCTCTTAATGCCCATGCACTCTTTTCATTTATATTCTGTTGATACTCCAATCTTGCCATTCCAAACACTGCACCAAGCAAATCAATATTTATAAGCCTGTCTTTAGACAGGCTCGTAATATCATTCTCTGCAAAAGCTGATTGTCCTGCCATTGAAGCAAAACATACAAATACCATTATAAGTAAACGGTAAAAACCTTTTTCTGAACGACTTTTTAAAATTTCTAAGGTTTTTACCGGTTTATCAAATTTATTCATTTTTCACCCACCATTTTTTCAAAGTAGTTAATACTTTCCTTACTATCCCATTCCCTCGCTCCTACTGCCCTATTTATCAGGAATCCTTTCGGGTCTATTAGATATGTTGATGGGATACCCATTACACCGTATGCGGCAGCAACTTCACTATCCTTATCTAATAGGATAGTAAATGTAAGTTTATTTTCTGCTACAAATCTCTTAACAAGTTTATGACCGCCCTTATCTATGGAGACTGCCAGCATTGCAAAATTTTTTTTTGATTTAAGCTTTTGATAGAGTATCTCCATAGACGGCATCTCATCTATACATGGACCACACCATGTTGCCCAGAAGTTTAAAAAAATATATTTACCTTTTAAATTCTTCAAATTAACCTTATTGCCCTCCAATGTCATAAGGGTAAAATCAGGGGCAGGTATTTTTTCTTCAGCATGTAAATCTCTTATTCCTATTGCAATAAGGAACAGTACATAAATCAATACAATATTTTTAGACTTCATCTTTTATTTCCTACCTTTCCCATTTTTTTTATTAACTTTTTCTGATGCTGTTTTAGCTTCCTCTAATTTTTCTTTTAAAACTTTTAACAAGTCATTTTTTTTAATTATATTTTTCTGTATATATGCCTGTGTATATTTTATTGTGCCTATATCTATTAAGATACCAGAAACAATTTCCTTTTCTTTCTCCAGATTTTGCTCAACAAACTCTATATCAACCTTTAATTCACCACCAAAATCTTTTTTTATGTTATCCAGCAATCTTTTTTTCTCTGACAAATCTCTGTTCAGCAAATCCCTTGTCATCCTTAAAGCTATTTGGTTCTGTCCCCATGATACAATATCCTTGTCTCTGCTTATCTCCTTTTCAAGAAATGAAATCTCTTCCTCAATGGTGGAGATTTTATTTTCGATATCTTCTAAAGATTTCTCATTCCACTTCTGTGGAGAGGATTGAGGTGATGGTTCTGAATACAAAATATCTGAGTTAAAACCTATGGAGATAAGGATTGAAATTAATATTATTTTTTTCATATGTTCTTACCCTCCTGTCATTCCATTATATGGGCAGTGGATGTTATTGCTCCATTAAATATAAGTCCAATAAATATCAAGATTGATATAATTAAAATCACCATAGAAATCTTCCTTTTGAATGGATTCCGCTCCTCACCTCTGTTAATAAATGGTATCAAAAATAGGAAGAGAGAGATAATGGCTGGAGCGATTATAAGAAAAGGCATCCAGATATTCTCAAGGGAATAGAGCCAGAGGAACATCCAGGGAGGCTTGGTAACCTCAATCCCTGCTACTGCTTCAGAGCCAAGAGGAGGCTCTATCGTAAGAGAGAGAAGAAGGATGAGCAGCAATACTCCCATCCCATATAAACCAAGTCTTTTCAGATGCTCAACAAATAAAATCTTCGCACCTTCTCCTTCCCTTTGCCGCGGGAGTGAAGATAAGCCATGAATTTTTATAAGAAAGAAATGTAATAGCATTAAAAATACAAGTATCAACGGTAAAAGTGAAATGTGAAGCGCATATAATCTCCCAAGCATGGAAACACTTTTGGTTAGCCCTTCACCAAGCCATATCCCTATTGCTCCTAATTTATCTACAATCCAAAGATGATGTTCCAATGCCTCTACTGCCTCCTGATCCCATTTCAATACAGTCCCTGTAAATATCAACCCAAAATAGACCAGTAATAGCAATACCCCGACAGTCCAATTAAATTCTCTTGGCTTTTTATATGAGGCGGTAACAAAAACTCTAATCATATGTAAAATAACACTAACCGTCACTACCTGAACCGCCCAAAAGTGAATACCCCTTACAAACCAGCCGAGTAACAGAGTCTCAGCTATATAATGAACACTCCTGTTGGCTTGCTCTGGGGTAGGATTATAAAATTGCGAAAGGATTATGCCACTCGCAAAAAGAATAATAATGCTGACCAGAGTAATCCCACCCAGAGAGTAAAAGATACTATTTGAATGGGCTGGAACCTCATAATAAAGGGCTCCAATTCCAACTCTTTCCCTGAAGTCTTTAAGAATTTTTCTCATATACGGATTATTGTAATAAAAAAGATGGTAGCTACAACTCCTGTGAAGAAGGCCGCATACCAGAACCCTTTTTTATCAGTAGATACACTCCTGTAGAAACCAACATCCGGTTCTATATGTTTTACCTCTGTTTCAATATCTGGTTCTGTTTTTACTTCCCCATGCCCCACATGCCCTTCTTCCCGAAATGTCTTATCTGATTCCGTTGTTACAGGAGCTTTAATGACTTCTTCCTTTCTGGTATCTGAATGCTTTTTATTGCTATGGGCATAGAGAGGGCTATTTATTAACAGAACAAGTCCAGCTAAAAATAGAATAAATATTCCTATCCATTTGTGCCTAAAAAATAACCTCATATCAACTCCTAATGACCCCTTAATTTATTATATATTTTAACGGATTCCTTTTAAATTCCTCCATACAAGTTTCTGAGCAAAAGAAATACACCTTTCCCTGATAAACCTTTTGAAAGCTAATATTGTTTCTGCTTCATCATATCCATTCCACCACCAGAGCCGCCATGCATACCTCCACTTCCCATCTCATGACCGCCTCTTGAAGTCCCATGTTCCGTTCCACCCATGTGTCCACCTCTGGTGCTGGGGTCATGTCCCATTGTTCCGCGACCCATCATACCACCCTCCATCATCTGCTTATGCATATCCGATAACTGCTGACGCATCTGCTTCATCTGCCCATGTATCCGGTTCATTCTCTCATGTATCTTTGCCATATCTTCATTACTCATGCCAGCATGAGAATCCTCCATCATTTTATCCATGTTCTTCATTTCATCCTGCATCTCTACCATCATCTTACCCATGTCTTCTAATTTTTCAGACATCTGATGAGGCATGATATTTGCGCTGGTTTTACTCTCTTCCTTTTTCTGGGCTGATGAAAAGCCATAAGAACCTGCTACAAAAATAACAGCAAAGAGAAAAATCAGTATATTCTTTTTCATTTATGACTCACCTCCTTTCTCATCTTGCTTATAACTTTCATAAAAAGTGATGCCGTAAAGATATTTTCCAATCTCATTAACTTTATTGAATCCGACTTCCAAAATAAGTTCAGGAATTCTTCCCTCTACCCCATCTTCTATAGGCTCAAACAGGCTAAATAACCTGGATAAGATACGGTCAACAATGTAAGGACGGGGGGGACCGAAATCTATAAGCAGCATTCTACCCCCTGGTTTTAACACACGCAGGCACTCTTTTAAAGATGCAAGTCTATTATCCTTCTGAAGATGGTGAAAAACCAAGGAGGACAAAACAACATTAAAAGAGCTATTTTCAAAGTGCATATTATTCATTGCTCCCCTGTGCAATGGAATATTGAAATTATTCTTTTGAGTTTTTTTGTAGGCAATTTGTAATGCCTTCTCATCAGGGTCGAGTCCTTCTGCAACCACTGATGGATATATTTCCTTTAACATGATAAGCAAAGTTCCAGTCCCGCAACCTGCATCTAAAATTCTTTCTGTTCCAGAAAGGTTTAAATGTTTAATAATTCTATGTCTGAATCCTTTACCAAACCCCAATAATATACACCCTATATCATAAAAGGGTGTCAGGAAGTTCCAGTGTGCAGGTGGGATATAATTTTCAGTTTTTTCCATTAGAACTATTTCCATCAAATCCTCCATGAATCAAAGATATATTTAAATCTTAAAAATATATAATTTTTCTTAAAATCCTGATTTACATCATTGGAATCATTAAACAGATAACTATATTGACAGAAAATTTTTGCTGATTTATCAATCTCATAGCTTAGCTCACTATATATCCTGGTATAACTATCCTTTCTCAGACTTGAATCCACCCACCAGTTATCAAAATTTAATAGCTGATATTGATAAATAAAATTCAATCCTGCTTTTTTAGAAAAATGATGCCATACACCAATGGATATATTCTGGCTGGTATAATCGTAAGAATCATTGTTAGATGAGTTTTTCTTATATGAATATCCTCCACCTATAGTTGTCCTCTCGCTTATCCCATGCAGCATAAACATGGATACCTCTGTCAGTTTATCTTTTTGTTTATCACCGCCTGTCTGAATAGTTCTGTCAGGGAAATCTATATCTGAAAAGCCATAGGAATGTATCATCATAGTTTTGCCCATTAAGTATTTTATAGATGGTAAAACTGCTGTTCTTCTATAGTTGTAAAGGGAGACTACTGAGTCATTGAATATCTCACCCTCACCTGATAATTCTATAGAAAGCCTATCTGTAAAATAATGCTCATAGGCAGCATATCCGAAATTGTCAGTAAAATTTCCATTCATTCCCATAAAAAATCGCTGAAAGGTATAAGAGTAAGCCCCTGAGATAATATCCTGCTCTGATAGATTTGCATCAAAATCTATCCCCGGTCTGATTAAAAAGAGTCCATCCCTTGATACATCCTTTGATAGAAAATCAATGTTATCATCGTTTCCCACACCTTCTGTTAGAGAAGGAGTAAGATTTACTGCATAAACAGAACTATTTAATGTTACTAAAATAAAGGCTATAGATATAACTTTTCGCATTATTCATCAGGCTGTGAAGATGCTATTTTTATTATCTCTTTCTCATCTACATCTCCTACAACTATGCAAAATACTCCGTCCTTTTTCCAGTGTGCAAAATTAAGATTATTTAATTTGCCTAATTGTATCATCTTCTTTTTTGTAATTTCCTCTTTAGCCTGAAAATATGAAAGTATCCTCTTTCCATCACCCATAACCATATGGGCAACAGTAACACCTTTTATATTGCATACATCTCCTTTTATAAATTTGAACCCTTCAGGAAAATAGGTCGGGATAAATGCCTTAACACCCATAGAATTTTCTATCTTCTGACTTAATTCATGTTCTGTCTTGCATAAATAATCCATGTGGCCTTCGCTCATGCATCTCTGATGTTCAAGAATATATAGTTTTAGGGGGGAAGATGTGGTATCCGATGTAGCAATGAAAATAAATAATAATAATGAGGCAGCGAGTGCCATACCTCTGTAAATAATACCGCTACCTCTATTCATAATACTAATTTTATTTGATATTATAGCCCTTTCCTGTTTCCATGTTTTTGATATGAGAGGATATATTCTTTGACTCTTTTCAGAATAATTCTCTGCACCCAAGATAAAAACTTTATTTAAAATATTTTTTTGGGTCTCGCGGGATGCTGTTTTTGGCAACATAGATTTTAGGGATTGCCGGATAGCCTGGAGCATTTTATATTCTCTTTCACAGAAATTGCACGAACTGATGTGCCTCTTTACCTCATCCGATTCTAAAGGGGTTAGTTCATTATCAATATATCCAGACAGCTTATCTCTTAATTCCTCACATACATTCATATTAAACCTCTAATCCTATTAAAATGTTTTATATTTAAAACAATCTATATCCCCAGAAGGTTCCCAAAATTTTAAGAAATTTAGTTGAAGTGATATCTCCGGGTGGAAGAGGAGTTATAGACTGATATGTTTTCCTATGTCAGGATTTGGGATAGAGGACAAGGGCGTTAATGTATGGTATATTTATTTCAGGGTTTATCTTTCATTGACAATATCATCATCTGACATCTCACTTCTTTTTCTTTCTTCCTCTATTATCCTCTGCTCCAGAGCATCCATCATCTTTTTTTCTTCAACCGAAAGTCTCTTCTTCATATCAATGATAAGTTCCTTTTCCGCATTCTCCATCTTTTTCTGAAAAGACATTAATCTTCTGGACTTCTCGTTTTTTATTTCCTCATCAATATCCTTAAATTTATTTGTTTTCTCCTCTCCAATTTTTCTGAGCAGGTCTTCCCTTGCTACTTGCTCCTCTTCCATCAGCTTCTTTTTTAACTTTTCCAGTTCCTTTGATTCTACAGTTTTAATTTTATCCTCCATTTCGGAAAGTTTTAGTTCTGGTAATTCAAATGCTTCATACTGTCTGTCCCGCCTTTCTTCTAATAAATCCATCAACTTTGAAGCAATATTGTGAATAAGTATAGAAGTTTTACTTTCCGGGGATGTCATTATAAAAGGTTTCATATCTTCCAGAGAATTTCTTACATCATTATTATCAGAGATATATCCAAGATATTCCAGTTTAAGATTAAGATTTTTTCTTACCATGGTTACAATATCATTCCCAATATTTATATCTTCTGTATCTTTAACCATATTCAAGATAAGATGTGGTTGAAAATCTTTGATTATTGTATCTAATGTAGTATGAGCTGTTTTATCAATTTGCCCTAAACTATCCCTTATGTCTTCCATTGTCCTAATCTGTCCACTATTCCGGGGTTCCTTTGCAATATTTAACAAATTCACTATTTCATCATTATCAGAGAAGGTATTTTCAAGTTTTTTAAAAATGATGTTTTTAAGATAAGTGTAGGTATTGGTAACAGAGGTAACCTCCGGGGTGCTGATGATTATGCTGCAGTCCGCAATGGTAAAAAAATCAATTGTATTAAAATTCATAGAAGGGCCTAAATCCAGTATCACATAATCAGAGTTTAACATCTGGATATTTTTAATGAAATTATTCTTAAATGCGAAGGACATGCTGGTTGTTGCCGGGAGCCCTCCAGCATTGCTGATTAGTTTAAGACATTCAATGTCAGTATCTGTTGTGATTTCCGTGAGGGCATTTTTCTTTCGTGATGCAAAATCATTTAGATTCAAGGAGGGCGACCTGATTCCAAATATAGCATGTTGATTTGGTATTTCAAAGCTGGCATCAATAAGAATAACCTTTCGTTTTGAAAGGGCTAAAGAAATGGCTAAATTTGCACCGATAATGCTCTTTCCAACACCACCCTTTCCGCTGCTTATTACAATTATGTTCTTTTTTTTATCTTGAGACATATTGTTTTTAAGATTGTATCAAATTCAAAAAGGAATTTTTTTTACTACGGCTAAACTTACAGCCTCTGCTACTTCTTCAAAAGTTACTGGTGTTGCCCTCATTGCCTCTACGGCAACTGTAGCCTGCCCGGAGGCTTCCCATACAATGTTTCCTGTAAGGGTATCCCATAATTGAAGCGAGAGTTTAACTGTAGTTTCTCTTGTTGAAATAATGGACAAGCCGAGGGCTGAGAGTCTTATAGTGGTTGTTTCTACAAAGGATAGTAATCTCGGTTGGGCTATATACTGAACCTCAAGCGCATCCCCTATTTTTTTAAGGTAGTTTTTATTGAGTATTCCGGTAACATCATAATAATTTAACATAGAGGCATAGATGTCTGTCAGGGCAGCATTATTGATGCTGTTTATTGTCTCTCTTGACGATATAATTACTATCTCTGGTTTTTCTTTTCTGAATGCCTTTTCTATTATATCTGATACCCCTACCCTATATTCAGAAAGACCTCTCTCTCTTGAAACTGCAGTCGTAAGAAACCCGATACGGGAGTTACCTATATCTTTCAAAAGCGGAGAACGATAAAATTCATTTGCAGTTATGTTGGCTTGTTTAAACGGACCGCTACAACCTCCGGCAGAGGTTAGAAATAAAATAAGAGAGTAAATAAGTGCATTTATTCTAATTTTTTCCATATACCATTTTCATCAAAAGAAAATATACCTGATAGTTTTAAATTATTATCCTTACATATTCCTCTTACCTTTTCTCTGTCATTGCTGTCGAATTCCAATGCCATACTGCATTCAGAGGTAATAGAACGCGGCTTAATAATTGTTCTGAAATTTATGTCTCCTTTTATTAAAAATTTCTCTGCCCTGAGGGTTTCATGTGTGCTTATGAATAACGCTATATCCCTTTCCATCATGGGAAGAATTTATCGTATTTTCTAAACTCAAGTTGTAATTTTTATTTATAATATGTTATTCTATTCAAGGCTAACGAATTAAAACTCTTTGGCCCTTAACTCTTTAAACTTAAACTTTCAGGGGCAGTAGCTCAGCTGGGAGAGCGCTTCGTTCGCAACGAAGAGGTCGGCGGTTCAATCCCGCTCTGCTCCACCAGAAAACACAGTGAATAGTGAACAGTGATTAGTAAACAGTAAGCAGTGGTTTGGTAGTTACTATTCACTGTTAACTGATTACTTTTTTTAACATGGGCGGTTAACTCAGCGGTAGAGTGCCATCCTCACACGGTGGAAGTCGCAGGTTCAAACCCTGTACCGCCCACCATAATAATCGACAATTCAATCTATAATCCTCTCTCCTATAACAATTTTGTTTTATTTCAGTTTCTATATAAATAAACATTAAATAAGGTATTTTATGAAAAATGTGGCAAGTCCGAGGAACGAAATAAAACCGATACAGTCTGTTAGAGTTGTAAGGAAGATTGATGAGGCAACGGCAGGGTCTATCTTAAGCCATTTTAAAACCAGCGGAATAATTATTCCAAAGAAGTTTGCAATGAATAGATTTATAATCATGGCAAGTCCTATGACTATCCCTAACATATAGTTACCCTTCCAGTAATATGCGACTAACGCCATGATGGCGCCTGTTGCGATACCATTAAGCAATCCCGCTATTGTACTGTTTAAAAGTGCCTTTTTTGCATTGCCGAAATCAAGCTCGCCAAGTGCAATACCTCTTACAGTTACTGCCAGAGCCTGGGTCCCTGCGTTGCCTCCCATGCCAGCTACAATAGGCATGAACATTGCCAATATCACCATAGCCTGAAGCGTATCCTGAAATAACCCTACAACAGATGCCGCAAGAATTGCAGTGGCAAGATTTATTACAAGCCACGGCAGTCGTATTCTGACAGATCTTAATGGAGGGTCCATAATCTTTTCATCCTGATATATACCTGCCATATGCAGCATATCTTCAGATGCCTCTTCTATCAGCACATCTACAATATCATCTATGAGTATCCTTCCCATTAGTCTGTCTTCCTTATCTACAACAGCCAGAGATACTAAGTCATATTTTTTAAATACTCTCGCTACCTCTTCCTGGTCTGTATGGACATTTACAGAAATGATATGCCTGTCCATTACCCTTGATATAGGCGTCTCAGGTTTTATAAGTAACAGTTTTCTTACAGGCATAACTCCAACCAATTGCCTGTTTTTATCTATGATAAATGTGTCATGTATATTGCCAATTTCTTCTGATATTGCCATAAATTGAATTATGGCATCCTCTACAAGTACTTCTTCACGAACAGACAGCAGTTCGGTATGCATAATACCGCCGGCAGTGTCTTCGGAATATTTCAGTAATTTCTGAACCTCTGCAGAATCCTTCCACGGAAGATTTTCAAGAATTTTTTCAGCATTATCTTGAGGGAGGTCTGCTATCAGGTCTGCAGCCTTGTCAGAATCCATCACTCCTACAATATCCACGAGCCTCTCTCTGTTTATATCCTCTAAAATCTGTTCCCTTGAGCGGTCATCAATTTCAACTATAACTCTGGAGGCAACTTCAGCATGAAGGAGATTGAAGATTTCCCTCTTCTTATCCTCATCGAGGGTCTTTATAATATCTGCAATATCAGCGGGATGAAGTCCTGTGATATACTCCTTTATATACTCCCTCTCTCCCCCTTTTATTAAGTCATCAATATTTATTAAGTTACGATTGAATTCATTCATAGATATTCTACGAGAAATAAGGGTTGTCCATATTCCACAGGTTCACTATCGTTTATAAAAATATCTATCATTCTGCACTTAGTTTCTGCCTTTATTTCATTTTTAATTCTCATTGTTTCTATGATACCTATGATTTGTCCTTTTTCTACAATTACACCTTTTTCTACAAAAGGCTTTGTTTCAGCAGAGGGTTTTATGCTGAAAATACCAACCATGGGAGAGAGGATTTCTGAATATCTTTTCTCCGCCTCTTCTGATATGTGGTTAATGGTATTGGGTTTCTGATTTGCATGTTTATGGATAATGGGTGGGGTTTTTGGACTCTGTTTTATTTTTATCTTTCTGCCATCCTTTTCCCATTCAAATTCGGATAGACAGCTCGAAGATACAAGCTTAAATATAGAGGAAAGTTCTTTGTATTTGTCTTCATTGCTCTTGCCTCTTGCCTCTTGCCTCTTGCCTCTTGCCTTTACTTTATCTCTCTTCCTAAAGAATTCTAATGCAATTTCAGGAAAAAGGGCATATGTGATAACATCTTCATCTTTTTTCATTAATCCCATTCCATTTAACTCTATCTTTGCTTTATCCATAACAGGTTCCAGCAGGTCTGCAGGTCTGCATTTTATAGGTTCTTCATCACCAATAATCATCTTACGAATCTCATCTTTTATCGGTGCGGGTGATTTCCCATAATAACCCCGTACATAATTTTTTACCTCGTTAGGAACAACTTTATATCTCTTGCCTGTGATAATATTCATAACTGCCTGTGTTCCAACAATTTGACTGGTAGGTGTTACAAGTGGCGGCCATCCAAGTTCTTCCCTCACCCTTGGAATTTCAAGAAGAACATCCTCAAATTTATTCAGGGCATTTTGCTGTTCCAATTGAACTATTAGATTGGATGCCATCCCACCCGGTATCTGATGCTCTATAACAGAGACATCTATAAGGGTCTGTCTGCTTCTCTGGAGACATCTCTTCTCTGCTATCTTTTCAAAATACTCAGATATTGCATGGAGTGCCTCCATTTTTAAACCTGTAGCATATTCAGTATTCCTCAATATCGCAATAAATGTCTCTACAGGGGGTTGAGAAGTATAAAGTGCCAAGGATGCTGCGGCACAATCTATTATATCTACCCCTGCCTCAATTGCCTTTAAATATGTGGCAACAGCCATTCCGCTGCTGCTGTGGCAGTGAATCTGGAGCGGGATTTTAATCTCACTCTTTAATGCAGAGACCAGCTCATAAGCTACATAGGGGGTAAGGATTCCAGCCATATCTTTTGTATTAAGACTGTCTATCCCCATATCAACCTGTCTCTTTGCACATTCTATATACATTTCTATAGTATGGACAGGACTTCTGGTATAACATACCGTTCCCTGTGCATGCCCCCCTTCCCTCTTTATAAATTTTATTGCCTTTTCTATATTCCTTACATCATTTAATGCGTCAAAAACTCGGAATATATCTATGCCTGCAGCTACAGCTTTTATTATAAAAGCCTCTAAAAGGTCATCAGGATAATTTTTATAACCCACAATGTTCTGTCCTCTGAGGAGCATCTGAAGAGGTGTTTTCTTTATTTTTCCTTTGATTTTATAAAGTCTTTCCCATGGGTCTTCATTTAGAAACCTCAG
The DNA here is from genome assembly GCA_001804915.1 of Nitrospinae bacterium RIFCSPHIGHO2_02_FULL_39_82. Taxonomy (GTDB): domain Bacteria; phylum Nitrospinota; class Nitrospinia; order UBA9942; family UBA9942; genus PLOWO2-12-39-15. The sequence continues at coordinate 14,892 of MHDI01000085.1, forward strand.
CGCTACATCAAATGTGGCCCCCCCCCATACCTCTATTGAGTTGTATCCCACTTCATCAATCTTCTCTGCAATCGGGAGTATATCTTCAATATGCATCCTTGTTGCCCACAAAGATTGATGGGCATCTCTCAATGTCGTATCAGTAATTCTTATTGGTCTATTCACTTTTTCCATAAAATTATTAAACAATGAGTGACAAGCAATGAGTTTTATTTACTCATTACTCGTTGCTCATTGCTTATTTATCTATTCCAGTTCACCCTTACGAACTTATCATCTTCTGACCATTTGTACTCCAATTCACCGGAATATGCCTTGTAAACAGCCTTTCCAATTTTTTGAGCCAGCTTCTCATTGGTTGTCTGAATATTTATCCTTCCCTTATTCTTATTAATACTCATAATCCTCTCCAAGGGATTATCCCTGAGACTCCTCTCCCCTTCATTTCTGACAAGATTCAAAATCTCATCTTCATGATTTTTCAGGAAACCACCTCCTAATGTAACAACGCCGCTTGGGAAATTATCTTCAATCTTCAGACATGCAGGACAGGTAACTATACGGGCAGTCTTTTTCTTAATATTAGTTTTATACAACTCCTCATCAATGAACCACTTTTTCTCCTTGTATATTGCATGACAGCCTTTACAGATTGACACCCCATGTCTGCTACCCTTTGGTAAATAAGGGTCATTTACCTTAACAAAATGTTTTAACTTATCTCCTTTAATATACTGAATATCCTTTTTTTTCATTTAACCCCCCTCTCCCTAACTCTATAACTCTTTCTATCCTTAACTCTTTTTCTTCGTTATTTCATGTTTTGTTTTTTTTGAGCCGTGATAGAACCTCTTCTTCAATACCTCCTTATTTTTTTTGATATCTTTATTCTTATAAACTTTTAAGACATCCTCCTCTATATTATAAGTATTTTTAACTATATCATCCTTTTCATTTTCGCCCACAAATAAAGTCTCCTTTCTTATTAACTTATATTTTAAACTCACAACTAACTACTAAAACAGTTGTTGGTTGTAAGTTGTTTGTCAATTAGTAAATATAAGAAAATATTGATATGGCAAAAAATAATAATCAGCCTCCAATTTAAAACCTGCCTTTAAAATCTCCCCCATTATTTTATCCTTTGAAATTCTAATATTAAGAGGGGGACCAACCGGCGTATCTACAACATGAAAATCCACAATAGCCAGTCTTCCATTTTTTTTCAAAACCTTTTTCAGTATTTTAAGATAATTGTCCCTCCCTTCAATATGATGATAGGTATCACATATAAAAATCAGGTCAATAGAGGATTCTAACAGGAGAGGGTCATCTGACTTTGATAGTATCGTCTTTATATTATTGAGCCTCTCCTTCTTTGCCCTTTTTTCTATATATTCTATCATCTCATTTTCAATATCAACTGCATAAATCCTTCCACTATCCCCTACCCTTTTTGATAATAGGACAGAGAAATATCCAGACCCTGCACCTATATCAGCTATAACATCACCATCCCTTATTGCAAGATAGTCAACAACCTTTTTCGGCTTTTGCCACTCAGCCCTGTCAGGGCTTTCCATCCTCTGGATATATTCATTTATAGATTTAAAAGGGTGGTGTTTATGATGTATTTCTTCTGCGTCAACACCGCTTAAAATAGGCGAAAGGCTGGTGATGAGTAAAAGTAATCTGAAAAATTTTATAAAATGTATAAACATCTCATGCAGCTCCTTTTTATTTTTTAATATATCTTTTAGAAAAGTAAAAATAAACTTAAATATTATTTGAGATGTTAATTTTATACTATCGGTAAAATGTAAAAGTTGTCAAGGGAAAACCTTGAAATAGGCTTATTATCTTAATCAGCGGAGAGAATCACTTCATAGGAATACCAAACCTTTCTTTAAGCCTATTTATATCCACATTTTCGGTAAAGAGTGCAAGATATCTGTTTATCTTCTTTTTGTCTTCAAAGTCAAGGGTTATAACCGCCTTATCAAGTTTTTCAATTGTAGAATAAGTATCAAGATTAACAATTATTATTGGAATACCTTTTTCCTCAGCCTTTCCTAATACTACACTATTGGGATGCCTCCCGCCTGTAAGTATTATCCCCTTTGTGGATGTCTCCATTGCTGCAATCTGAAGGTCTGCTCTGTCACCTCCTGTGATAAGTATCTTGTTATTTATCCTCCTGAAGTAATTTATAGCTAATTCCAAATCCATTGCACCGATTACATAATTTGTTGCAAGTTCATCCAGCTTGTCTTTGCAACATATAACCTCTCCTGCTACCAGTTCACATGCCTTTCTTAAGCTGATAGCTCCCAAAAACCTATCTTCCGGAATAACTCCATATACAGGTATCCCATTGTTTTCAAGGAAAGGTATTACAACATCTTTTAGGTAATTTATCTTTTCCGGCATTACCTGCGTAATTATAACCCCCTGCAGTCTGTCATTAAGTGTCTCTTTTATAAACATTAAATTGTCAATAAATATCACATCACTAACAAATCTATCAACAAGAAGAACCTTTACATCCAAAACCTTTGATAGAGTTAAACCATTGGCACCAACTATGCTGCCGTCAAAAAGACTATTACCGCCTTTTACAATAACAATGTCTTTACCCAAGGATAATTTTTTATAGGCATCTTCTATCTTTTTTAAAAATCCCTCCTCTTTTCTGTTAAGTATTTTGAATATTGTATCCTGATTCAGAATTACAGGACATATCATGTCATAGGGGTCCTTCAATTCAAGGACATTCTTCATGAGATGTACGTCATGGTCTGTGAGTATCCTATTAACAATCATGGGCTGAATACCAACAGGTTTAAAGTATCCTATATTTAATCCATCTTTTTTAAATAAGAGTCCCAATGCCCAGGCTGACAGGCTCTTTCCTGACTTTACACCAATTGAATTTATAAATATTGAATTCATACATCCTCCTTTAATCTAAATCTGCTGTCTATTGCTACAACTCCTTTTCCCTCTGGTCTTACTATTAAGGGATTTATCTCTCCTTCCAGAATTTCTGGAAAATCCACAGAGAGGTGTGAAAATCTTATTATTGCATCCTCAAGGGATTTCAGGTCGCTCCCAATCTCTCCCCTTACACCTTTGAGAAGGGGATAGGATTTTATCTCCGAAACCATTGTATTCGCCTCAAATTTATTTACAGGACATAATCTGAAAGATACATCTTTTAATACCTCTACATATATGCCTCCAAGCCCAAACATGAGCATTGGCCCAAAAGACATATCCCTTGTAAAACCTATTATTACTTCTTTACCATCTGTAACCATTTCCTGAATAGAAACACCTTTAATAAATGCATTTGTCATATATTTTTTTACATTTGAAATTATCTCTTCAAAGGCATTCTTTACCTCTTCCTTATCCCTTAGCTTTACAGCAACCCCTCCAACATCGGTTTTGTGAAGGATTTCCGGTGATACAACTTTCATTACTATCGGATAACCTATCTCTTCGGCACAGGCAATTGCCTCTTCAGAATTTCTTGCAAAGGCATTCTTTGGCAGTGCAAAACCATACGAGAGGAGTATATTCTTTGAATCTTCATAACCCATAGCAAATATCCGTTTTTTCAAATAGTTATTTAATATTTCCTTAGTTGTTTCTTTTATAATTTTACTCTCACTTACATCTTCTTCTTTTATTCTCCCAGTCTCCTTTTTACGGCAAGCCATTATCTCAAAACACCTTACAGATTTTTCAGGAAAGAAGAGATTTGGAATAGCATTTTTCTCCAAGAAATCTACCCCTCCTTTTACTGTCTCTTTTCCCATAAATGATGTAATTAAGGTTTTTCCATATTTTCGTGAAGTATCAATAACTGCCTTAGCTGTCCCTATCGGGTCTGTCATCTCCTGAGGGGTAAGTATTACGAGTATGCCATCTACCCCTTCATCTTCAGCCACTATCGTCAGGGCAGTATTATATCTTTTTGCATCTGCATCACCAACCACATCTACCGGGTTGTATATGGAACATATAGGCGGTAGTAACTCCCTCAATTTTTTTATGGTATTGCTGCTAAAGGCTGCTATTTTGACTGACGACATTTCACAGGCATCCGCAGCAATGATACCAGGTCCACCGGCATTAGTTATTATGGCAAGCCTATTCTCCTTTGGAAGGGGTTGACATGAAAATACCCTTGCATAATTCAGGAGTTCTTCAATTGTATTTGCCCTGATAATGGAAGACTTTATAAAGGCAGCCTTAAACACTTTTTCCATGCCTGCCAGTGTTCCCGTATGAGAAGATACAGCCCTTGCACCTGCGTCAGAATTTCCTGATTTAAGGATGATAATAGGTTTTCTCTTTGATACCTCCATGCTTACAGACAGAAATTCCACTCCATCCTTGACCCCCTCTATGTAACCCGCAATAACATCTGTATCAGGGTCATCCCCAAGAAATTTTAAAACCTCTGTTTCTGTGATATCCGCCTTATTACCCAGACTTACCATCTTTGAAAAACCAATATTCCCTCCAGCCGCATAATCAATAATAGAAGTAAGAATTGCACCAGACTGGGATAAAACAGAAATATTTCCTTTTGGCGGGAGTCTTGCGGCAAAAGTAGCATTAAGCCCTATTGAGGTATTTACTATGCCCACACAATTTGGTCCGATTATTCTTATACCGTATTTCCTTGCCTTCTCCATTAATTCCCTTTCCAGTTTGGCTCCTTCCGGACCTATCTCCTTAAACCCTGCTGATATTACTACCATTGAGTTAATACCTGCCTTTCCACAGGATTCAATAGATTCAAGTATCGCCCGGGGGGATATTATCATGATGCATAAATCTATCTTATCTTTTATATCACTGATAGAAGCGTAGGCAGGAAGCCCGAAGATTTTCTTTGACTTAGGATTCACAGGGAAGATTTTACCGGTAAATCCAAAATCTATTATATTTTTTATAACCGCACAGCCGACCTTCCCTTTTGATTCTGAGGCGCCTACAACTGCCACAGATTCGGGATTAAAAAAATTTTTAAGCATAGCAGAAATATACAACTTTTATTCTGGAGATGCAAATTAAGATATTTTTTTCATTGAAATATTATACTAAATCATGTTAAATAGATTCTGGTGAAAAAAATATCATTTTTCATCGCACACTAAATAGAAACAAAATGTTAGACTATTTTTCAACTCTCTGGATAATTGAAGTTTTTAGAAAAGGAGGGATAGTAATGTATCCCATCCTCCTATGTTCTGTATTTGCTTTGACAATTATAACGGAAAGGCTCTTTTCCCTGAGAAAAAAGAGGGTAATACATCCGGAAATCCTTCAGGAAATAAGAAAATACTGGTATGGCAAAGAAATAGATAAAGCTATTACAATATGTCAGAATACTGATATTGCCATGTCGCGCATATTAAAGGCAGGACTTTTAAGATTCAATTATGGAATATTAGAAATAGAAAGGGCGATTGAAGGTGCCGGAAATCATGAGGCAACACTATTGACTGCAAACCTGCGGGGTCTTGGTGTAATTGCCAATTTAGCTCCACTGCTTGGTCTTCTTGGAACGGTAACAGGGATGATAAAAGCCTTCGGTGCAATTGCTGAAAAAGGCACAGGAAATCCCAGTATTGTAGCCAGTGGAATCGCCGAGGCATTGATAACAACTGCAGCAGGACTTATTGTGGGTATACCAGCGTTAACTGTTTATTATTATCTTAAGGGGAAGGTGGATAGATTGGTATTTGATATGGAGGAGATATCCTTGAAATTTCTGGAAGAACTGGCCCAAAGAAGAGGACACATGCCACCAGAACACAAGAGCACCAGTAAAGACGCATCGTAAGTATAGTGACTGGTGTCTTGGTATCTTCAAAAGTTAATATGCAATTCAGAAAAAGAGATGAAGAGGATTATAGTATCCCGTTAACCTCACTTATAGATGTAGTATTCCTGCTTCTTATTTTTTTTATGGTCTCTACGGTGTTTATAGATTTTACAAAAAAAATGGATATAGAACTTCCGGAATCAAAAATATCTGATTTGCCACTGGATAGAAAGAGTTTTGAGATAGAGATGATGCTGGATAAAAAAATATATCTTGACGGAGAGGAAGTTGCAATAGAAAAACTGGAATCAAGATTAAAGAACCTCTCAGAGAAGGTAACGAAAAAAGCAGCCATTATAAAGGCTGACCGTGGACTGCCTTATGGTGAAGTAATTAAGGTAATGGGTATATGCAAGGCTGTTAGGATAATGGATATAGATGTTGCAGTTAAGTAGCATTGTTTGTTATTGTTTCTAATGCAGATAAATTTTTTATCCATATTTTTCCTCTCTGCGATGTAATAACCCCCTTTTTCTTGAATTTGCTTAATACCCTTATAGAAGTTTCCACGGTAGTTCCAATCATATCTGCCAGTTCCTGTCTTGTTATGGAAATTGGGATATTTTCTTCAGATGTCTGCTCCCTGAATAATTTCAGAAGCATCTTGGCAATTCTTATTTCTACTTTTTCTACAGCCATAGTTTGCATAATTTCATGAGCTGTTACGAGTCTTTTACCCATTGTTTTTGCAATGGATGATGTCAGACCGGCAAATTTTTTTTCGAGGTCAAGATAATGATTTTTTGATAATTTCAGTATTATGCTCGGTTCACCTGCAATAGCAGAAGCCGGAAATGGATTTCCAGAAAGCAGAGGCACTGCACCAAAGATTTCACCGGAAGGTATGATATCTATAATTATATCTTTGCCAGAAAATGAATGTTTAATTATCTTTACTCTTCCCTGATATACAAGATACAGGTAGTTACATAGCTCGCCTTCATAAAATATATATTCATCTTTGTTGTAATTCTCCTCAATGAATAATCTTGAAAGTTTATCTATTTCATGATGTGGAAAAGATTCTAATATTGATAAGCCTTTTAGAAAGGATTTTTTATCCATTTTTTACCAGTTTTTATGCGTAAAATATATCATAATTTATATCAAAAACATATATATTTTATTTATAGCAAGACTAAAATTCCCTTTGGTGATATTAAAATTTAGTTTATACTATCTTAAATTGTTAAGAATAATCAAATAGCCAATATGATAGTATGAAGTTTAAAAGTTCAGCAATATCCAAACAGTTAATTTTTGATTTTAATGCAACACCAAGATTTACCTTTGATAACTTTCTTGTCTGTGATGAAAATGAGATAGCCCATAAGACATCGCTTTATGTCAGCAAGAACCCCTTTGAAGGAATTAATCCTCTATATATCTGTGGAGGTGAGGGGACAGGTAAAACTCACCTTTTAAATGCTATGGGAAATTCAATCAAATCAGCTATGCCCCACCTAAATCTCCTATATGTATCATCATCTGATATATTGGAACGGTATAATAATACGCTTTCTTACGAAGAAATTATTATTATATCCAAGGAATATAAAAAAGTTGATATATTAATGATTGACGACATACACCTTATCAACAACAGAGAAACAATTCAGGAACAGGTATTTCATATTTATAATGAATTGCTCTCAAAGGGTAAAAGAGTTATAGTAGCCGGCAGAAGGTCTCCTGAACAGATAACAGGATTGAATGATTATTTAAAATCGAGATTTTTGTCAGGAATGATTATAGCGATAAAATCAAACAAGGATACAATCAAAAAAAGCATATTAAAAAAGATGGCATTAGATGAGAATCTAATCATATCCGAGGCATCAGTAGAATATATACTGAATCACTTCAATCGCGAAATAAGTGAGCTTCATAAAGTCATTCAAGAGATAAATACCTATTCTATGACTAACAAGAGGAAGGTTACTCCTGAATTAATAAAAGAGGCGATAAGCCTTTCTAAAGGACTTCATCAATGATATGAATGAAAATTCAAATAGATTTTTCCTTAGAAAAAAATTAAATTTACCCCCTCTATATATATTTGTTAAAAGCCTACTTTATGGTTATACCAGCATAACCTACTACCTGCTCATAATCTCCACTTACCTCTCCCGAGGTCATGTATTTGATTAATTTTGCCTTTTTTGCACCGAGATTTTTACAGGCAATAAGAACTGCAGTTGTTGGGGCAATCCCACACATTGATATATTATTCCTCTTGACAGTATCGAAAAGCCCCTTCGGATTCAGCTCCAATATCTGCTCAATTGCCATCTTATCTTTTAAACTTGCCGATTCATGAGGTTCGTAATGAGTCATATCAGTACTTGCCACAATCAATGTATGTTTATTGAATATCTTAACTGCCTTTGATATTGCCATTCCCACATCTTCACATATCTTATAATCTATAGTCATCATGGTAATTGGAACTATTTCAAAGTCTTTTTTGATATATTGGAGGAACGGTATCTGAACTTCCAGAGAATGTTCATGAATATGTCCTATATTATCAGCCTTTATATATCTGGAATTGGATATAATTGCCCCTGATAATTCGTTATTGATTCTTACCCTTCCATCAGGTATCTCCCACTCTCCTGAAGCCATAAGAGATACCGTTTCTCCAAGCCCTGTGTGATTTGGACCCACTATAACTACAACATCCGGAATGTTTATGCTTGAATAAACGGCACCTGCTACTGCACCTGAGTATATATAACCTGCATGAGGAGATACAACTCCCAAGACATCATTTTTTTCCATAGATTCAATCATAAATTCCCTTATCTGTCTTTTTAAAGCATCAGGTGAGGAAGGATAAAATCTTCCTGCTACTGCCGGTCTTCTTATCATAAAACCTCCTATGTTTTAAAATGTTCTTGCGAATAAAAAAGTTTTCTGTTAAATTTTACATTATGAAAAAAACAGATTATCTCCACGATATATGCTTATAATATTATCCCTAACTCTGACTTTGTCAAATCTGTCGGGAAGATAGCTACCTATTACATAAGAAAGATAGAGATACCAATTGCGGGAGAAATATTTGAAAACGGGAATGGGTAAACGGCATCTTCAGAATCGTTTGAAACGTTTCCTATCTCTAACGGGGCGTGGCGCAGCCTGGTAGCGCACCTGAATGGGGTTCAGGTGGTCGGAGGTTCAAATCCTCTCGCCCCGACCATAAAATTTCAATAGATGTTATCTTCTATAAATTTTATCACTCCTAAGTTATTTTTGTTCTATCTATTTTTTTGTTGCAGTAGTCTGCAATTAATGACATAATAAATTAACCTTCCATTATTTATATATTCCCTAAAAATATTTTGGCGGAAGATAAAAATCTGATTTTCTGATTAGATGGGAGATTGTTATTTCTGAATTACCATATATCCAATTGATGTAAGGGTTACAAAATACAGGAATAGGTTTTTAGAAGGGATAAGTAAGTATGCATGTAAATAAAATAAGAAATATAGGGATAATTGCACATGTAGACCATGGCAAAACAACTCTGGTTGATGCCATGCTGAGGCAGTCAGGAGTTTTCCGGGAAAATGAACAGGTTATTGAGAGGGTTATGGACAGTAATGAACTTGAGAGAGAGCGGGGTATTACTATATTTTCTAAGAACGCCTCTATCTTTTATAAAGATTTCAAAATAAATATTGTTGATACACCAGGACACGCCGATTTTGGCGGAGAGGTAGAGAGGATACTTAGAATGGTGGATGGAGTTTTACTTTTGGTTGATGCATGTGATGGGCCAATGCCGCAGACCCGATTTGTATTGAAAAAATCTCTTGAGCTTGACCTTAAGCCTGTAGTAGTAATCAACAAGATAGATAGGTCAGAGGCAAGACCTGAACAGGTCTTAAATGGGATATTTGACCTCTTTGTCAATCTGGATGCGAACGATGACCAGCTTGATTTTCCTGTTGTATATACCTCTGCAAAACATGGAATAGCTATGTTGAATATGGAAGATAAGGGCAGGGATATAAAACCACTCTTTGAAACAATTATAAGATATGTACCACCACCGCCAGGTGATGGCAAATCTCCTTTTCAAATGCTTGTTACAACAATAGATTACAATAATTATCTGGGGAGGATTGCAATCGGGAAGATAGCCAGTGGAGTTGTAAGAACAGGAGACCAAATAATACTTGTAAGGAAAGATGGAAGTGTTGAATCAGGGAAGATATTAAAACTTCTGGGTTATCATGGATTGAAACAGATTGAAATTGATGAGACTATATATGGAGATATTGTAGCAATTGCAGGCTTAAAAGATGTAGATATTGGAGATACTATATCAGATGTATCATATCCTCTCCCACTACCATATACGAAGATTGATGAACCTACTCTATCTATAAACCTTATGGTCAATACAAGTCCTTTTGCTGGTCAGGATGGAAAATTTGTAACCTCAAGACAATTGAGAGAAAGGCTTTTAAAGGAACTGAAAAGTAATGTCAGTCTAAAAATAGAAGAGATGGAAGGTGGTGATACATTTAAAATATGCGGAAGAGGAGAACTTCATCTCGGCATACTCATAGAAACTATGAGGAGGGAGGGATATGAATTTCAGGTGTCAAAACCAGAGGTAATATTAAAAAAAGAAAATGGAATTGTTATGGAGCCTGTAGAATGGCTCATTATTGATGTGGAAGAGGATCATTTAGGAAAGATAATAGAGAAATTAGGACAGAGAAGAGGAGAGATGAAAAATATGATTCCCCTTGGGAGAGGTGTAAAACGATTAGAATATACAGTTCCTGCAAGAGGATTGCTAGGGTTTAGGTCAGAACTTATGACTGAAACAAAAGGTACAGCAATTATGCACCACTCATTTCATGGATATGCTCCTTACCGTGGTGAAATATCCTACAGGGTGAATGGTGTTCTCATCGCAATGGAAAATGGAATCTCTACAACTTATGCATTAAATAATCTTCAGGAGAGGGGTAAACTCTTTATTGATTCAGCTACTGATGTATATGAAGGCATGATAATCGGAGAAAATGCCAGAGAAGGAGACATGGTGGTAAACCCCTGCAAAGGGAAAAAACTTACAAATGTAAGGGCAGCAGGGTCAGATGACACAATAAAAATAACTCCACCTGTTAAAATGAGTCTGGAACAGGCATTGGAATATATTGAAGAAGACGAACTCGTAGAGATAACCCCCCAAAATATTCGTCTTAGAAAAAAGTATCTGTCCGCAAGTGAAAGAAAAAGGAAAGAGAGAGTCGCTTAAATTTTAACGATAGACACCTATAGAATTATTAACAAAAATTGTTGATACCTTGTGGAAAACCTCTTCCAATATGTTATTCTTGCTAATAATTTTTCAAAATGCTTAAATTTTAATCAAACCACAACACTCAATATATCAATATTATATGATAACCTTTTGATTTTTTTACAATTTCTCTTGAATGATAATTTTACCCCAAAGAACATTTCAACAAAATAAAGGAAATCCTTTTCTATTTCTTAATTTTTATTTATATTATTGCTTCCTTTTAGCATTAAAATCACGATGATAAAAAACAGTAAAACTGCTTGAATTATCAGAAGTATTGCATCAATTATTCTGCCATGTTTCAGGACTATTGCACTTATACCCATAGATGCTGAAAGAAGATATATAAACAATACAGTCTGTCTCTTGCTCAGCCCTAAATTTGACAGACGATGATGAAGGTGATCTTTTCCAACAAAACCTATCCATTCCTTAAATGTCTTCACCTTACCTGTTGCAATTCTGGAAATTGTAATATATGTCATATCAAATATTAATACACTTAATATAAGGGTAGGCATACTGTATGCCTTTACAGGCTCATTTGTTGCCCATCCCATCATTACCGTAAGACTTGAAACCATAAACCCCATAAAAGTGCTTCCGGTATCCCCAAGAAAAATAGATGCAGGATGACTATATCTAAAATTGTATGGTAAAAACCCAAGTGAACTTCCTAAAATGGCTATTGAGAGAAACATTACATAATTCTGACCTGTTTGTATAGCAACTATGCTTATATAAAATAATGAAATGGCTGTCAATCCTGTTGCAAGTCCATCCATTCCATCTATAAAATTCATCGCATTTGTTATCCCTATTATCCACAGATATGTAATCAATATTTCAAGGATATCACCCCACCATACAGGAGGCATAAAACTTAAGATAACACCATAATACATCATTATTGATGCAGCGATTATCTGCATAAGGAGTTTTATTTTTGCAGACAACCCAAAAATATCATCCGTAAAACCTGTGAGCATAACTATTGTTGAAGCAATAGCAACACCTTTCAATTCTAGTGAAAATTGAAAATTATAAATCACTACCGATGCAAAGGCGATATATACAGCTAACCCTCCCAGCCGTGGTGTGGGGAATTGGTGGATTTTCCTTTCATCCGGTTTATCAACAACCCCTATTTTAAGTGCCAGTAACCTCACGAGGGGGGTTGTGAAATATGACACCAAAAAGGAGAGGGATAAAATGTAAAACCATTTAATCTCTGTAATTTTAGAGAAAAGCCCTGTCTTAGAAAAAAGGAGTGCAAAAAATATAAATACAGGTATCAGATAAAGAAAGAAAATTTTTACAAGTCTATTCAATTTTTATCCTCCACCATTTTTCAGCAACCTTGAGTATTTTCTTTACTTCATCATTACTAAGAGAAGGATATATAGGGATTGATATTAATTCATTCCATACCCTATCAGTTTCAGGGAAACCACCCCCCCATTTATCCCCCCCTTGCGAAGGGGGGGATGGAGGGGGGGTAAGATACCTATGGATTGGTTTGAACACAGGTCGCATACATTTTACACCATTATCCTCAAAAAACTTTAAATCCTCCTCCAATCCCACCTTCATCCCCCCTTTTGTAAAGGGGGACAGAGGGGGATTTCTTCTTATTACATACCTAAAATATATATGTTCACTTTCTGGATAGACTTTCGGAATTGCTATCCCCAAATTAGAAAATCTATTATTGTATAAATTGGCAATCTCCCTCCTCCTTGATATAAATGAATCAAGCCTCTTTAATTGAGAAATCCCAAGGGCAGCCTGCATATCTGTCATCTTATAGTTGTATCTTATTATATAATTAGCCTTATGGTCGTATTCCCTCAAATCCCTGATATTTTCTAATATTTTATCTGAATTTGAGACAACCATCCCCCCTTCACCTGTTGTCATCACCTTTGTAGCATAAAAAGAAAATATTGCACAATGACCAAAGCTTCCTGCTTTCTTATCTTTATATGAAGCCCCTACAGACTGGGCACAGTCTTCAATAACAGGGATGCCGATACTTAATATATCTTTAATATCGGCAGGGAGTCCAAAAATATGTGGGACGATAACAGCCCTCGTCTTCTTCGTCAATTTTTTTTTCAAATCTGCGGGAGAAATATTATATGAATCAGGATTTATATCTATAAGCAATGGCCTTGCCCCTGTATAGTTAACGGCATTAAGGAGGGCAGGACAGATGTAGCTTGGAATGGCAACATCATCCCCCTCTTTTATACCAAGTGCTATAAGTGATAGGTGAAGAGCAGCGGTGCCAGAATTTACAGCTACTCCACCTTTAACACCAATATACCTTGCCATATCAGATTCAAATCTTTCTACAACTTTTCCCTGAGAGACATAACCCGAATTTATCACATCAACTACTGCTAAGGCTTCTTCTTTATTTAAAGTAGGTTTTGAGTGGGGAATCATACAAAAAAGTAATATGAACTTTATAACTATTTATAGTTTCATCTGTGCTTCTGCATCCATATTGTAGAAAACATCTCCATTTTTATCCTTTATAAATCTATGGTGCCCTGCACATGCAATCATTGCAGCATTGTCCGTACATAGGACAGGGCTTGGGTAATACACGGTGATACCTTCTTCAATCCCCCTTTTCTGCATACTATCTCTCAAAAGTTTATTTGATGCAACACCGCCGGCTATTACAATAGTTTTTACATTATACATTTTTGCTGCTAAAAATGCCTTATTAATTAACACATCCACTACTGCCTGCTGAAAACTTGCTGATATATCAGGTAAAGACATTACTGATGTTGAGTAGGGTGGAATGAAACCATCAATATAATTTTTTAGTGCTGTCTTCACGCCGCTGAAGCTGAAATCAAGAGAGTCTTTGTCCATATATGCCCTCGGAAAATTTATTGATAACGGATTCCCGCCAATGGCAGCCTTCTCAATGGCAGGGCCGCCGGGATACCCCAGTTTAAGCATCTTTGAAGCCTTATCAAATGCCTCACCTGCCGCATCATCCCTGCTCCTTCCGAGTGCCTTATATTTCCCGAAACCCTCAACCAGATAAAGTTCTGTATGCCCACCTGAAACGAGGAGGGAGATAAATGGAAAAGATATATCAGGCTTTTCCAAAAAAATGGATAAGATATGACCCTCCAGGTGATTTATGCCAATTAGGGGTTTTTTCAGTACATAGGCAATCGCCTTTGCAGTTGAAAGACCAACAAGGAGGGCTACTATAAGACCAGGTCCTCTGGTTACAGCAAAAAGGTCTATATCATTAATATTAATCCCTGCCTTATTCAGTGCCTCCTTTATGACAGGGCTTATATTCTCAATATGCCTGCGGCAGGCAAGCTCAGGGACAACACCGCCATATCTATTATGTATCTCATGCTGTGAAGCGATAATATTTGATTTAATTTTAATGCCGTGTTCACGAGAAACCTCTACTACTGCCGCCGCAGTCTCATCACACGAAGTCTCAATTCCGAGGATTAACATATTAGTCTAAAAGTCTAAGAGTTGTTTTCACTTTTAGTCTTTTAGACTCTTAGACTGAATTTCAATTCACCAACTCTGAAACCGGTACTATCTCTATACCTTTTTCCTTTATCACAGCAACCATTTTCTGGAGGGCTGAAAGGGTCTGGTGGTGTGGATGTCCTATTCCTATTGCCGAACCATTTTTCTGGGATAAATTTATTAATTTCTCTATCTGCCCTTTTATATACTCTTCATCTTCTATGTTATCAAGGAACACATTACGACGGGCAGTCTTAACTCCAGACTTCTTAGCTGTCTGGTATCCCATGGACTTTGGGGTTGTAAAACTATCAATAAAAAAGAGATTTTTGTTTTTCAGGATTTCCATGACATATTTTGTATATTGCCCATTTTCCGTAAATTTAGAACCCATATGATTATTTACACCGACTATGTGTGGTATTGAAGATATGTAATCTGTAATTAAGATATTAATATCATCCTTATCCATTTTATCTGTCAGTTGTTTTAAAAAGGGGGGTTCAGCTATATCTCCATGCGGTTCCATAGGCAGATGCAGGAGGACATCTCTTCCTTTAAATCCTGCCTCATCGGCAATTGTTTTTGAAAATTTCAGATTGGGTAGAATAGAAAAGGATATAGAAGCATCTATATCAAGAAAAGCCTTTGCAATTTCCTTATTCCATCCGAGGTCGTCTATTATAATTGCTACTTTCTTTACATCCGATTTTAAATTGTCTCTTGATACTATGGAATTTTCTAATTCAAGGGGTATCCTGTCATAAACTTCATACCTAAATTCCCTATTTTTGTTTCCATTCTGTTTGTATAATACTATCCCCAGACTGACCAATAAAATAATTATTATGGTAAAGATTATGGTCCATAGTTTATAAAAACCTGATTTTTTCATGAACCAATAAAAAAGCTCAGGGCAAGGAGTTCAGAATTTTAAACTCTGAGCCACTAACTCTTATTTGGTGCCTCCTTTTGTCTGCTTAAACAGGTTCCAGCTTTTCAGAAGTGATACCGCCCTTTCCAGTTGCGGGTCTTCCTCTCCTGTCTTTCCTTTTATCTCAACAGGCTGTTTCTTTTCACCTTCGGGTGTTCCCTCATCACCTTTAAGGTGATTTTTAAGGTCCTTTTCTCTTACAATAGTTGGTGATTCTGGATGTCCTGTTGTAGTCTTGGCTGTCAAAACAGGCTCCTCAACGATTATATCCGGTGCAATCCCCTTACCCTGAATTAATCTCCCTTTAGGTGTGTAATATTTTGCAGTAGTAAGCCTCAGGGCAGAGCCATCACTCAAAGGTATTATAGTCTGAACAGAACCCTTTCCAAAGGTTGTTGTTCCAACTACAACAGCCCTCTTTAAATCCTGAAGGGCACCTGCTACTATCTCTGATGCACTGGCACTGCCGGCATTTACAAGGACAATCATTGGAAAATCAAGATAGGGATTTCTACCACTGGAAGAAAATTTTAGATTTTGTTCCTCTCTCTTCCCTTTTATATAAACAACTAACTGCCCCTTTTCAAGAAATCTATTACAAACCTCTACTGCCTGATTGAGAAGTCCGCCGGGGTCGTTTCTCAAGTCAAGAATTAATCCGATTATAGGGTTTTTTGTAACAGATTTTAAAGCAGCATCCAGTTCTTCGGAAGTGTTTTTCGTAAAACTCTTTATCTTTATATATCCAACTGTTTCATCCATAATCTGGTATTTTACACTTTTTACTTTTATGATATCCCTTACAATTTCGAAATCCTTTGGTTCTTCAAACCCATCCCTCATAATTGTAATGATAACCTTTGTCCCCTCCTTGCCCCTCATCTTCTTCACCGCTTCCATTATACTCATGTCTTTTGTTGATTCCCCGCCTATCTTCAGCACCTTATCATTAGGCTTCAATCCTGCCCTATCTGCTGGTGTATCCTCAATAGGGGCAACCACAGTAAGGATTTCATTTTTTATTGTTATCTCTATACCAAGTCCGCCAAATTCTCCTTCAGTCTCTACCTGAACCTCTTTAAAGATATCCGGTGTCATATAAGAACTGTGTGGGTCAAGCGTCCTCAACATACCCTTGATGCTACCATTAATGAGGTCTTCAGATTTCACATCCTCAACGTAATTTGCTTCTATCAGAGATAATACTTCGGTGAAAACCTTCAGATTATCGTATGTACCACTTACTGCCAGTACATTTTTTGCCTTGTCACTACCAAGAAAAATTCCGGCAGAAATAAATAAGGTTATAATAACTACTACAATTCTCCATTTTATCGTCTTTAACATCTTCCCTCCCTTTAAATAGAATTATATTATAACTCTTTACCGATGTGCTATCTTATGAGGCATAAGCCAGACAAGAGGGTCTTCAGGTTTACCCCTTTGTCTTATTTCAAAATAGAGGGTATACCCGTTAATTGAATCTGTATCCCCCACCTTCCCTATTATGTCTCCAGCCTCTACCCTTTCACCTACGCTCATCTCTATTTCATCCAGATGTCCGTATAGTGAGTAATAACCTTCACCGTGGTCTATTATTATTAGTTTACCATATCCTCTAAACCAGTCAGCAAAAATAATATCACCGGCGTGAATTGTTTTTACAGCAATACCCGGAAAAGAATCTATCTCAATTCCATTATTAAAAATATAGGTATTAAATTTTGGTTCCCTTACCTTTCCATAATTGGCTATGGTATTGCCTGTAATTGGCCATGGAAGAGAGCCTCTCTTTAAAGCAAAGTCTCCTGTTCCTTTGGGAGGTAAAACAGTGCTTACCTCTTTTCTCTTTTTTTCCAACATTTCAATAAGTCCCATTAATTGCTGTGATGAATCTTCCAGTTCTTCCTTTATACGCTCATAAACAACCCTCTTCTCCTTTATCTCACCGAGAAGTCTTTCTTTCCCCCTTTTTTCTATTTTCATTTTTCCTTTCTTTTTTGATACTTCTTCCTTAAGTATCCTGACCTCCTCCTCAGATTTAGATAGGGTTAACCCGTATCTTTCCAAATCTTTTTGTTCTTTAAAAAAGATTTCTACGATTTTAGAATCATGTTCTGCTATCTTCTCCATATATTTTATTTTTTGAATAAAATCAGTAAAATTATTTGCAGACAGGGCAATCTTTAAATATGTCAGATTCCCTTCTTTATATAAAGCCCTTAGCCTATCATGAAGGAGTCTTTTCTGCCTGTTCATCTTAGATTCTGATTCTTTTTCCTTTGTCTCTATTCCCTCTCTCCTGTTCTGAATCTCTGATAATTCTAAGTTGTAAACCATAAATTCCTTTTCTGCTATTTTTAAACTGCGATTTAAGATATTTAATTTAGAGAGGACAGAATCCTCCTCCTTTTTTACTGTTGATACCTTTGTCTTCTGTTTATTAATCTTATCCTCTATTTCATTAAGCTGACGCTTTTCCATTTCTATTTGCCGTGTCAACTTGTCAATATTATCGGCATATGCAATAGGGAGAATTAAGAAATTAGAAACCAGAAAAAAGAATACAGAAAATGATAAATAACCTCTTGATATCTTGCATCCTGCATCTTGTTTACCATTCCTTAATATTCTCATGTTCTTACCTTTAATATCCTTCCCAGAGAGATTAGACTGCCGATGAAGCCAAGAAATATACCTGAAACAACCAACCATATTATACCATTAGATGGAATAAATAATATATCAGAAAACCCGAATACAAATATTACTGAAGGGCTTAATTTACTCACGATTATCTCGTAGCCTATAAACAATAACATAATTGATATTATGGTCCCGGTAAATCCCTGAATCATCCCCTCTATAATAAATGGACCTTTGATGAAATGATTGGTAGCTCCTACCAACTTCATAATCTCTATCTCGTCCAGACGAGAGTAAACGGATAACTTTATGGTATTAGAAATGATAAAAAGCAAACCCATTGCGAGAACCCCGCCTACCGCACCCATTCCCAATTTAAAGAAAACCATAAATGTTTCAAATCTGTCAATCCACTCCCTGCCGTATTCAACCTCTTCAACCCCTTCTACCCCAGCTAATCCATTTGCTATCCTCCCCATATCATCTAATGTCCTAAACCCCTCTTTGACTTCTATTATAAAAGAGGCAGGTATGGGATTGGAGTCGAGACCATCAAGTATTGCCTTTTTATCCATCAATTTATTTTTGAAATTAATCAGTGCATCCTCTTTTGATACATAGGATACTTTCTCAATCTCTTTATAAAAGGCAATATTTCTCCGAAGATGTTCTATCTGCGATTGAGATATATTATCTTTAAGATATACTATGACTTTTATTTTACCTCCCAGGTCAATAGCCATTTTTTGAAGGTTTATGAAGATAAGAAAAAATATGCCAAAAAGGGTCATGGAAATTGCTATTGTCCCTATGGTAATAGCATTTAACCCTTTATTGACACGGATACTGGTGAGTGCCTCCTGAAAGGCATAAACTATACTACGAAAAATATTCACAATATTTATAAAAAATCTACAGGTTAATAACTGGCAAGCCATTTCCCCTATACTTTTCTATAGAATATTAATCACTTCAGATAAAGTCAATATTTTTTTAACGATTTAATAGTAGATTTAAAAATATTATCCTGAAAAAAACTTGCAATTTAAAAATCTCTGTGATATTTTAGTTTTAGAAAGCGAGGAATTTAGACCTGAAATCGTAAGCCTTCAATATTGAAAATAAGGAAAAGATTTCAATGTCAGAAAGTGGGTTTACTTGGAGAAGTTACCCACTTTTTTTATTTTGAAATATACTTAAACTTTATAGATTTTTGCCATCAAAAGTAAATGCAACAAATTAATGTAACAACTGCAGTAGAAAATCTGGTAAAGCCAATAGTAGAGTCAGAAGGGATGGAACTGGTTGATGTGGAATATAAGAAAGAAGGTAAAACATGGTATCTGAGGATATTTATTGATAAAAATGCCGGAGTTACACTTGATGACTGTCAGAATATCAGTTATCAGATAGAAAAACTGTTAGATGTGGAGGATATAATTTCTGATTCCTATACACTTGAAGTTTCATCACCGGGTATTGAAAGACCATTAAAAAAAATATCTGATTATAATAGGTTTAAAAACAGATTAGTGAAAATATTTTTGTATTCTCCGATTAATAATAAAAAGATTATAATTGGCAAAATTTTAGATACTGCTGATGAACTGATATCTATTGAAGAAGTTGAAAGTAGAGATATGATAAAAATTTTGTTTAAGGATATTGCAAAAGCACATTTGAAAAGTGAATTTTGACTAATTCACACTAAAAAATAACATTTTTCAGTATCAACTAACTGTGAAAAAGGAATTAGAATGAATTTAGTCAATATAATAAATCAGATAGGAAAGGAAAAGGGTATAGAAAAAGAGCGGCTCATAGAGGCCTTAAAGGCTGCTGTTGTCTCTGCATGCAGGAAGAGAATGGGTCTTGTTGAAGATTTAGAAATTACATTCAATAAAGATAGCGGCGAGATAGAGTTATTCATCAAAAAGAAGGTGGTGGATAAGGTGGTTGAAATAGAAAAAGAGATAACATTGAAGGACACGGTTACGATAAAGAAAGATGCAAAACTGGGTGATATTGTAATGGTCTCCTACAATGTCGGAGATTTGGGTAGAATTGCTGCACAGGCTGCAAAACAGGTTATTCTCCAGAAAGTTAGAGATGCCGAGAAGGAGTCTGTATTCAGCGGGTATAAAGATAAAAAAGGGCAATTAATCAGCGGTATGGTTTCAAGGGAAGACAGAGGGGATATAATTGTTGATATTGGAAAGACAGAAGGTATAATTTACGGGAGGGAACAATCTTTCAGGGAAACCTTCAAGAGGGGCGATAGACTGATGGCTTATGTTATTGATGTAAAGAAAAACTCGAGGGGTCCACAGATTGTATTATCCCGAACACATCCCGGACTTTTGATTAAACTTTTTGAAAGGGAGGTTCCTGAGATAGCCGATGCTACTGTCGAAATAAAGGGTGCAGCGAGGGACCCTGGCGGAAGGTCAAAGATAGCAGTATATTCTCACAGGAAGGATGTTGATGCTGTTGGTGCATGCGTGGGTATGAGAGGAATTAGAGTTCAATCTATTGTTCAGGAACTTAGAGGTGAAAAGATAGATATAGTTGAATGGTCTGATGACCCTGGAACATATGCTAAAAACGCCTTAAGTCCTGCGAAGATATCAAAAGTCAGCGTAAATGCACAAGATAAATCAATGGATGTTATTGTCCCAGATGACCAATTATCGCTTGCTATAGGAAAGAGAGGACAGAATGTAAAGTTAGCTGTGAAACTCTTGCGTTGGAAGATAAATATAAAAAGCGTGAGTGAATATAAAAAGGAAGTGGAAGCAGCAAAAGAGAAACTCTTAATCAAGAAAGAAGAATCAGAAATTGGCGAGGGTGAGATATCTGGAGATGGCGGGGAAATAGCAAGGATTGATGAAACCGAATAAAGGGGGTGGTTTTTCTGGCAAATATAAGGGTTTATGAATTGGCAAATCAGCTTGGCATAAAAAGCAAGGAATTGATTGAAGAACTCAAAAAACAAGGGGTAATTGTAAAGACCCACTCTAGTTCTCTTGATGAAGAAACTGCCCTTCTTATAAAGGCAATACTTACATCTCCAAAGAAAAAAGAGCCGACTCCTCAACCTGTGGAAGAAAAGGTACCACCGGCAGAGGTTAAAATAGTCCCCGAAAAAAAGGTTGAAGAAAAAGTAATAGAATCAAAGGTTGTAAAACCTGATGAGATTAAGGAGAAAGAAAAGATAAAGATTGGTGAGGCAATAACTATAAAGGAGTTGTCAGAGAAAATAAATATTCCTGCAAAGGAAATTATAAAAAAATTAATGGGAATAGGGGTAATGACAACTGTAAATCAGGTTATTGACTCTAAATCTGCCATATCGGTAGCAAAAGACTTTGGTATAGAGGTAGAGGTAATCAGTAAGGTGGAAGAAATTTCTGCCGAAGAAGAAGAAAAAGAGGGGCTAATCCCCCGTCCCCCCATTGTTACCATAATGGGTCATGTGGACCATGGCAAGACATCTCTCTTAGATGCAATAAGACAAACTAATGTTGCGGCAAAAGAGTCAGGTGAGATAACACAGCATATTGGTGCATATGAAGTGGATGTAGATAAAGGCAAGATAGTCTTTCTCGATACACCAGGACATGAGGCATTTACCGCTATGAGGGCAAGGGGGACAAAGGTTACAGATATTGTAGTCCTTGTAGTAGCAGCAGATGATGGCGTTATGCCTCAAACTATTGAAGCAATAAATCATGCTGAAGCTGCCGGTGGTGTGCCAATAATAGTAGCTATAAATAAAATAGATAAGCCAAATGCTAACCCTGATAAAGTTAGACAGGAACTGGCAAAGTTAAATCCACATCTCCTTCCAGAGGAATGGGGGGGGAAGACAATATATGTAAATGTTTCTGCCAAGAAAAAGATAGGAATTGAAGAGCTTCTCGAGATGATAATTCTTCAGGCTGAAATTATGGAGCTTAAAGCGAATCCACTAAAACCAGCAAAGGGAATAGTTGTTGAATCTAAGTTAGACAGGGGAAGGGGGCCAGTAGTTACAGTTCTCATCCAGAAGGGAACCCTGAAGGTGGGCGACCCATTCGTAGCAGGTCAATACTTCGGCAGGGTAAGGGCGCTGATAAATGACAGAGGAATAAAAGTTAAAGAGGCTGCACCGTCAATACCTGTGGAAGTATTGGGGCTTTCAGGTGTTCCTCAAGCAGGTGACTCTTTTCAGGTTGTTCCGGATGAAAAAAGTGCAAGACAGATTGCTTTATTGAGAAGTCAAAAACGCAGAGAAGAAGGTCTCGGAATAAAAATGAGGGTAACCCTTGAGGGCCTTTATAAACAGATAAATGAGGGGGTAGTAAAAGAACTTAACATTGTTATAAAGGCAGATGTTCATGGGTCTATTCAGGCATTAGTTGACTCATTTGAAAAACTTGGAACCAAAGATGTAAAAATAAAAATAATACATGGAGCTGTAGGAGGAATTACAGAGACTGATGTTATGCTGGCTGCTGCGTCCAATGCAATAATTATAGGATTTAATGTAAAACCGACTGACAAGGCGTCTGAGGTGGCTGAAAAAGAGCAGGTAGAATTAAAATTATATTCAATAATATATAATACAATTGCCGATGTAAAGGCTGCCATGGAGGGTATGCTGGAGCCAACTCTTGTAGAAAAAGTTATGGGAAAGGCTGAAGTTAGACAGTTGTTTGCTATACCTAAAATGGGAGTTATAGCAGGTTGTTTTGTTCTTGATGGTGTAATACAGAGAAATGCTGATGCAAAACTAATACGGGATAGTGTAATTGTATACCAGGGAAAGATAGGTTCATTGAGGAGATTTAAGGAAGATGTAAAAGAGGTGCAGGCAGGTTACGAATGTGGAATTGGAATAGAAAAATTTCAGGATGTAAAGATTGGAGATATTATTGAACCCTTCTTTTTAGATAAAATCGCAAAAAAGTTATAGTTACCATGGTTGTAGGAATTTGAATAAAAAGAGGCATTTAAATAGTATACTTAATAAAGTAGTGGATTTTATTGATGCAATGCATACAGCCGAAATGGTGGGCTATAATATAGAAATTTATTGAAAGATGTACTTCAAAAGGTCGGACAGGGTTGCTGAACTGATACGGGAAGAGATCTCCAAAATGATTGTGAGAGAAATAAAGGACCCCAGGATAGGTTTTGTTACCTTGACTCATATTGAACTTTCCGATGACCTTCGCAATGCCAAAATATTTGTTAGTATTATGGGAAATGAAGATGATAAGAAAAATACCATAAAGGGACTGGAAAGTGCATCAGGATTTATAAGGCGAGAGTTAAGAAAAAGATTAAGATTAAGAATTATTCCTGATATAATTTTCAGGATAGATACCTCAATCGAGCACGGAGAAAAGATAGCAAGGCTGCTGGCTGAACTGAAAAACGAGGAAAGTGTCAAAGATTAACTTACAACGGATACCAATAAATAATTGTTATAAGTTGCAGGTTTTAAGTTGTGAGTTAGATTTTTTATGGATGGTATTCTTAATATAAATAAACCCAGAGGGATAACATCACACGATGTGGTTTCCATAGTTAGAAGAACTATCGGAGAAAACAAGATAGGACATACAGGGACATTAGACCCGATAGCTACCGGTATTTTGTTGCTCTGTATTGGCAGGGCTACTAAACTTTCAAGACTTCTTACAGGCTGCAAAAAAACATATATCGCAGAGATGAGATTGGGGATAAAAACAGATACGCAGGATGCAACTGGTAATATTATTTCTGCTTGCAGCACTTATAGTATAGATGAAATGGAGATGTTGAAAATATTTTCAGGATTTACGGGAGACATTGAACAGATACCACCTATGTATTCTGCTGTAAAATATAAAGGAGAAAGACTTTATAAAATGGCAAGAAGAGGGATAACGGTGGAAAGAAAGGCAAAGAAGGTGCATATATATTCCATGAAGCTAATCAGTGCAAATCATGAATTTGTAAAATTTGAAGTGGAGGCATCACCTGGGACATATATAAGAACCCTCTGTGAACAAATAGGAGATGAACTTGGCTGCGGTGGTCATATGTTTAATCTTCAGAGAATCAGGATAGGTAATTTCCAAATAAGCGATTCACTTCCACTTGATGTGGTAGAGGTATTATATAAAGAAGGAAGACTAAAGGATGCGGTAATTCCCATGCATTGTGTAAATTGACTCAGATTTTTCCAATTGCTCAATCAAAGGGGAGAATAAATAGACTCTCTGGTTTTATTTGCTTTACAAGATAAATACTTTGTGTTATAAAAAATTGAAATAATAGAAGGAGGAGAACAATAGATGGCATTAGAAAAAGAGTCAAAACAGGCGATAATCGGCAAGTTTAGATTGCATGAAAAAGATACCGGCTCAACGGAGGTTCAGATTGCACTCTTAAATGAGAGAATAAATTACCTTACAGAGCATTTTAAACTTCATAAGAAAGACCATCATTCAAGAAGGGGATTGCTTAAATTGGTCAATCAGAGGAGAAGGCTTATTGATTATTTAAAGGTAAAAGATATTGACAGATGTAATAAAATTAAAGATATTCTTAAAATCAGATAAAGGTTTTAGAAGGAGGTAAAAAAAGATATTGAATTTACAACAGGTTGAACTTGGTATAAATGGTAATAAACTTTCCATTGAAACGGGAGTGATAGCAAAACAGGCAAATGGTTCTGCCTTAGTTAGATATGGTGATACAGTTATAATTGCCACAGCTGTAGCATCAAAGGAGCCAAAGGAAGGAATAGATTTTTTACCTCTGACTGTAGATTACAGGGAAAAATTTTACTCTGCAGGAAAAATACCGGGTGGCTTTTTTAAAAGGGAAGGGAAACCATCTGAAAGAGAGGTGCTGATTTCAAGGCTTATAGATAGACCCTTGCGTCCCCTTTTCCCCGAAGGTTTTACCAATGAAATACAAATAATATGTTTCGTCCTCTCAGCCGACCAGAAATATGACCCCGATATCTTATCTATAATAGGTGCATCGGCGGCATTAACTGTTTCAGACATACCACTAACCAATCCCGTTGGTGCGGTAAGGGTTGGAAGGGTTGACGGCAAGTTGATGATAAATCCTTCCTATGAGGAAATAGAGAAAAGCGATGTCAATATAGTCATTGCAGGGACAAGAGAATCTATAGTAATGGTGGAAGGTGGTGCAAAGGAAATTCCAGAGTCTATAATTATAGATGCCCTTGTTTATGGTCACGAGGAAATAAAAAAGATTGTTGATATTCAGCTGGAGCTGCAAAAGAAAGTAAACGAGGAAAAATTTAAAGTGGTTGATATTGTCAGCGGGAAGAGTGACATCATAAAAACAGTAAGGGAATTCGCTGGCAGAAGACT
This sequence comes from Nitrospinae bacterium RIFCSPHIGHO2_02_FULL_39_82, assembly GCA_001804915.1. Taxonomy (GTDB): domain Bacteria; phylum Nitrospinota; class Nitrospinia; order UBA9942; family UBA9942; genus PLOWO2-12-39-15. Next base: position 40,622 of record MHDI01000085.1, read on the forward strand.
TGAAGAGGCAGTGGTAATAAAGGGCAAAAAAGAGAGGCAATCAAGAATAGATGAAATACTGAAAGACACCTTAGACCATCTAAAGGGCAATGAAGAAAACAAAGACCTTGGGGCTGATATAAAGAATGCCTTTGAGCATCTTGAAAGTGACACAGTCAGAAGGCTGATAACAGAAAAAGGTATCAGGATAGATGGCAGAAGGCTGAAAGATATAAGACCAATTGATATAAAGATTGGTATATTGCCGAGGACACACGGTTCAGCTATTTTTACACGAGGAGAAACTCAGGCGCTTGTTGTTGCAACACTTGGGACATCAGTTGATAAACAGCGACTTGACAATCTGCAGGGCAAGACATCAAAGGGTTTTATGCTTCATTACAACTTCCCCCCATTTTCTGTAGGAGAGGTAAAATTCACAGGCTCTCCGGGAAGAAGAGAGATAGGTCACGGTGCACTGGCTGAAAGGGCAGTCCTTCCAATCCTTCCGGATGACGAGGTATTTCCATATACAATAAGGATAGTTTCAGATATTTTGGAATCTAATGGTTCATCATCAATGGCTACAGTATGTGGTGCTTCCCTGTCATTGATGGATGCCGGAGTTCCGATTAAATCACCTGTTGCAGGTATAGCTATGGGTCTTATAAAAGAGGGAGATAATATATGCATACTCTCCGACATACTTGGAACGGAAGACCATCTCGGCGATATGGATTTTAAAGTAGCAGGAACATCAAATGGGATTACTGCTATACAGATGGATATCAAGATGACAGGTGTTACGAAGGAGATTATGGAGATGGCTTTGGAACAAGCAAGGGAGGGAAGGCTTCATGTTCTAAAGGAAATGGAAAAGGTAATAGCCCAGCCAAAGTCAAATCTCTCAATTTATGCACCGAGAATTGTAACCATGCAGATAAAGAGTGAGAAGGTAAAGGATGTCATTGGCCCCGGCGGAAAGGTTATAAGGGGTATTATTAAGGAGACAGGTGTAAATATTGATATTGAAGATGATGGAACCATATCTATAGCCTCACCTGATGAAAATGCTGTTAATAAGGCAGTGGATATAATAAAAGAGATTACACAGGAGGTTGAGGTTGGCAGGATATATATGGGTAAGGTAAGGAAGATTATGGACTTTGGTGCCTTTGTTGAGATATTTCCAGGAACAGATGGACTTGTTCATATCTCTCAACTTACAGACAGACGGGTAACCAATGTATATGATGAAGTAAAAGAGGGAGAGGAGATGCTCGTCAAGGTGTTGGAAGTAGATAGACAGGGAAAGATAAGACTGAGCCGTAAAGATGCACTTCGTGAAGGAGATGACAAAGAAAAGGACAGCAGAGGGGATATATCAAAAGGCAGTTTTAGATAATGGTATAAGAATTGTCACGGAAAAAATCCCCTATCTAAGGTCGGTTTCAATAGGCATCTGGATAAATAGTGGTTCAAGGGATGAGGATGATATTAACAGCGGAATATCCCATTTTCTTGAACACCTCGCATTTAAAGGCACTGTAAAGAGGAGTGCAAAACAGATTGCTTTTGAAGTAGACTCTATTGGCGGGCAGATAGATGCCTTTACAAGCAGGGAATATACCTGCTATTCAGCAAAAGTTCTTGATGAACACCTCCCGATTGCGATTGACCTGCTTTCAGATATACTTTTAAATTCTACCTATAAACCATCCGATATAGAAAAGGAAAGACAGGTAATACTGGAAGAAATTAAGTTTGTTGAGGATAACCCCACAGACTATATATATGACCTTCTCTATCAGTGTATCTGGTCAGAACACCCTCTCGGCCGCTCTATTCTTGGAAATGTTGAATCAATTAAAAAGATTGGAAGGGATGAAGTAATTGCCCATCTTGATAAACACTATCTCCCAAGAAACATGATAATAGCAGCGGCGGGAAATATTGACGAGGATAAACTGAGGAAAATACTGGAAAGGTCCTTCGGTAATTTAAAAAGAAATGGACCAAACCAGAGACAGCCCCCCCCTGAAATCAAGAAAAATCTCATTATTAAAGAAAGGGAGTTGGAGCAGATTCATTTTTGTCTGGGAACAAAAGGACTCAAAAGTACCGATGATAACAGATACAACGGATACATATTGAATACAATACTCGGTGGCAGTATGAGTTCAAGACTTTTCCAAAAGATAAGGGAGGACTGCGGATTGGCTTATTCAATACATTCTTTTATATCTCCCTATGCCGATACAGGTCTCCTCGGAATATATGCTGGAACCAGTCCAGCCTTTTTTAACAAGGTTCTCAAAATGTCTCTTGAGGAATTAAAAATCCTGAGAAATGTAAAGGTTTCCGATAATGAAATAAAGAGGGCAAAAGACCAATTAAAGGGAAACCTCATACTTTCTCTGGAGAGCTCAACCAGCAGGATGAATCAGTTGGCAAAGCAGGAAATATATTTTGGCAGATATTTTTCCATGGATGAGATAATTGCTGAAATAGAAAAGGTTAGAGGGGATAATATTCAATCTCTGGCAGAGAAACTACTTGAAGACTCATTCTTTAATCTTGCCATTCTCGGACCTGTTAAAAAGGGAGAAATCTCGGTGGATTTACTCCAATGAATTGACTACTATTTGATTTAGTGGTCGGGGCGAGTGGATTTGAACCACCGACCTTCTGGTCCCGAACCAGACGCTCTGCCAGGCTGAGCCACGCCCCGGATTAAAATTCATTTTTCACTTTTTAAATGCATTTTTTGGGTTAAAGCCTTGCACGGAACAGATGGTCAACCATAACGATTGACATCATTGCCTCTGCTACAGGGACAATGCGGGGACAGATGCATGGGTCATGACGGCCTCCCACCTTTATCTCTATTTCTTTACCATAGTTATCAATTGTTTTCTGTGTCCTGAATATGGATGCAGTGGGTTTTACAGCGATTCTTACAACAATATCATCACCATTGGAAATACCCCCCAATATTCCACCAGCGTTATTAGTTCTGAATGCAACCCTTTTATCTTTAATATACATCTCATCGTTGTTTTGAGAACCGAATAAAAGGGCTGATTTAAATCCTGACCCGATTTCCACTCCTTTTACTGCACCTATACTCATCAACGCCTTTGCGATATCAGCATTGAGTTTATCAAAGACAGGTTCACCAAGACCGGGTGGGACACCTATGGTTATGATTTCTACTATACCACCAATTGAATCGCCTCTTTTCTTAACCTCTCTTATTTTTTTAATCATCTTTTGAGCGGTATTTTTATCAGGACACCTGACATCATTTTTCTCTATCTCATTAAAGTCAATAGCAGAGGCTGTAATATTACCAATCTGTTTTGTATAGCCTATGACCTTTATATCTTTTGCCTGCAGGACTTTTTTTGCTATTGCACCGGCTGCAACCCTTCCAACAGTTTCCCTGCCGCTTGCCCTTCCTCCCCCGAGATAATCCCTGATACCATATTTTGCAAAGTATGTATAATCTGCATGACCGGGTCTGAAGACATTCTTGATATTTTCATATTTGGTTGAGTCTGCATCTACATTTCTTATTAACAATGAAATTGGAGTACCGGTCGTTTTTCCATTAAAGACACCTGACAGAATATTTACCCTATCAGGTTCCTTTCGGGGAGAGGTAACCTCGCTATTTCCGGGCATCCTTCTGTCCAACTCAATTTGGATATCTTCTTCTTTTAAATTAAGCATGGCAGGACAGCCATCTATTATAACGCCAAGGGCAGGGCCATGGGATTCCCCCCATGTTGTAATTTTGAACAATTTCCCAAAACTATTACCGGACATTTCTTTTATCCAACTCCTTCATTATGTTGCCAAGCGTATCTTCTGCACTCTTTGAATTATTTACTATAATATCTGCAAGTTTTCTATAACCTGGTATCCTTTCACCATACAGTCCATCAAAATATACTCGGGGATTTGAACTATCAAAGAATGCAGGAACCCCATTTTTTAATATCCTTTCATATAGCATATCAGATTCAACATGAAGATATATTGTTATATCGTCCACCAATTTTTTGTAAATATTTTCATCTGTAAAGATAGTCCCGCCACCCAGAGATATAACACAATTCTTAAGATTTTGCATCTTTTCCAACGCCTTCTTCTCTAAATTCCTGAAGTATTCATTACCATGTTTCTCATAAATTTCTCTAAAGCGGAGATTTTCTCCTGTCTCCTGCAAATAGATTGATTCTATTATTAAATCAATATCATGGAATTTCATTTTAAGTCTTTTTGCAAGTATCTTCCCGATGAGTGTCTTCCCACATCCCTTAAAACCTATAATAATAATATTCATAATAAAAC
>MHDI01000086.1 GCA_001804915.1 Nitrospinae bacterium RIFCSPHIGHO2_02_FULL_39_82
CACCTGTTCTTTGAGTTGATGCGGAGCTACTTCCATTAAAACAAGGAATGAATATTCCAAAGAAGGGGTAGAGGCGTTCATCAGCAGTGCTGAAGGTTTTCTAAAGGAAGCGAAGAGGATTTTAAAAGTCTGTTTTTAACCAATTCTTGATAAATCCGATAATTCTTTAAGATAACTTTTTCTCCACTCGTTGAAAATAGATATAACTCCCTTTGTTCTGTAGTCAGGATATGTCCATTCCAGAGGGTTTAAACTGCCTTTTTGAAAGCGGTAGGTAAGTTCAGCATAAATGCCGTCTTTAAGATACGGTCTGTGTCCCCAGTTTTTTGTGGTGGCTAATATTACATTTTCAGCGGATATATAGCCGGGGTCAATGTTAATATGGCGGTTGCCAGTTGAAGGGTCAGCAAAGTCGGATTCTATTTCATTTGTTTTAATTTTAATTTCCGCAAGTTTATCTCTCTTTATTAAATCTCTAAAACATATAAATTCCCTTTTTAAATCGTTCCCCATCTCTTTATTGTAATAATCTGTGAAATCAAATTGAATTACATTGCTCTCATTACATATTTCGCTGAATTCATCTTTTAACCTTTTCTTTACCGCCGCCGCTATCTCATCATCTTGATATATCAATCCTGCAAATAATCTGACAGCCTGTGGATAATTTATCTTGCCCATCAATATCTCACACTGAAGTCCTTAAACTCGCCTTTAAATTCCCCCCATTCTATAGCCACATCCCTTACAAGTGCCCCTGGAGGTCCTTTATGACACCACCCTATCAGCCTCTCTATCCTTTCCGTATCTCCCTCTGCTACTATTTCCACTGTTCCATCGTGTTTATTTTTAACCCATCCATTTATACTCAGTCTTTTTGCCTCTTCTCTGGTATTTGCCCTGAAATAAACCCCCTGGACAATGCCTGAAACAATAACATGAGCCCTTGCATTACTCATAGAAAAAGTTAAATGGCAATCTTTTCCCCAAAAATTCTGGATATAATTATACTTATTTCATACAGAATTATTAAAGGGACTGCCATCAGAATCATGGTGAATACATCAGGAGGGGTCAGTATAGCAGAGATGATGAGTATGGCCAGTATGGCATATCCCCTTTTTTGAGAAAGGAATTCAGGTGTTGCTATCCCTATCTTGCTTAAGAAAAAGATAACAACCGGAAACTCAAATACAAAGCCTGTCCCTATCATAAACCTGCCGACGAAGGAGATGTAATTATCTACTGATATCATAGGTTTTAGTTCGCTCCCGGCAAAGTTCAAAAGGAATCTTATTGCTGATGGTAGTGCGATATAAAACGAAAAGATTCCACCGATGGAAAAACATATCATGGATGAAATTATAAAAGGGAGTGTATATTTTTTCTCTTTTTCAAGAAGACCGGGCGATATAAACTCCCAGAGTTCATAAATTATCACAGGAATAGAGAGGAAGATAGCTACAAAAAACGCAACCTTCAGGTTTACAAAGAATGCCTCTGTCGGATTTATAAATATTAGTTTCTGGTTGAGGGGTTTCTGGATGAATTTGATGATATTTTCAGAAAATGTGTAGCATACTCCGAACCATACAGCAATAGTAATGATTATGATTATCAGCCGCCATCTGAACTCCTCTAAATGCTCCGTAAAGGGGAGCTTCTCATCGGGGGTAACTTTCTTAAGCCGTCTTTTCCTTATTTCCTGCATTTCCTCCAATTTCGTCCCCCTCTTTTTTAACATCCTTTTCCTCAACTTCGTTATCAGTTGTTTTATAGACATCGTCTTCCGTTTTTTCAATAGAGTCTTTTACTGTTTTCAAAGTTTTCTGAAACTCTGCATAACCTCTGCCGAGTGCCCTTGCAATCTCCGGAAGTTTTTCTGGACCGATTACTATAATTGCGATAATGAGTATTACTATTAATTCAGGCATCCCTATTCCAAACATTTTAATCTCCTTGAGAAATTATGATAATTTATAATCTATGACTTTGCAATGAAATTTGCAACTCCCTCGTAAGACTTTGAGATTGAACTGTAAGAGTTAGTTATGATATAAGAGTTAAAGAGGGAGGAAATTATGCTTGAAGAATTAAAATCAAAATTGGATAACCTGAATGGCAGGGTGTATAGGTTAAGGGGGGGTCTTTGACCTCGATAAAAAAGAGAAGAGGATAGCAGAGTTAAATAAAGAGGCAGAGAAGCCGGGTTTCTGGAATGATAATGAATCAGCCCAGAAGATACTTAAAGAGAAATCTCTTTACCAGAAGCCGCTTGATACATGGAAAAATCTGGATAAGGGTCTTAACTATATCAGCGAGCTGATAAACCTGTCTCATGGAGAGGATGATTTAAGTCTCCTTTCGGAGATTCAAGGGGAACTGAATCTCATAGAAAAGGAGGTGGCTGATTTTGAACTCCGTGCAATGCTCTCAGGAGAGCATGATAGGGCTAATGCCATCCTTTCAATTCATCCGGGGGCAGGTGGGACAGAGTCACAGGACTGGGCCGAGATGCTTCTGCGGATGTACCTGAGATGGGCAGAGCGGAGAGGCTATAAAACCGAGATAACTGATTATCAGCCAGGTGAGGGTGCAGGTATAAAGGATGCGACCATTACTGTATCAGGTGAATATGCCTACGGTTACCTCAGGGCTGAGAAGGGTGTCCATCGTCTTGTCCGCATATCCCCGTTTGATGCAAATAAGAGGAGGCATACCTCCTTTGTGTCTGTGAATATAGTTCCGGAGATTGAGGATGATATAAAGATTGAAATAGATGAGGAGGATTTGAGGATAGATACATACCGCTCAAGTGGTGCTGGCGGACAGCATGTCAATAAAACCGATTCAGCAGTCAGGATAACCCATATACCAACAGGGATTGTAGTTCAATGTCAGAATGAGAGGTCACAGCACAAGAATAAGGCAACGGCTATGAAAATACTCCGCTCACACCTTTATAAAGCGGAAGAAGAAAAACAGAGGGAAAGACTGGAGAAAATTCAGGGGGAGAAAAAGGAAATTGGATGGGGGAATCAGATAAGGTCGTATGTCCTGCACCCATATAGACTTGTAAAGGATTTAAGGACAAAGGTTGAAGTTGGAAATGCAGATGCAGTTCTTGATGGGGAGATTGATATGTTTATTGAGGCATTTCTTTTAAAAGGTGCGGCATAATAAATATCCTGTAAAAACCTTTTTCTTCACTTCCGTATATTGATAGATTCAAAGTAAGCCATAGCCCAGAGGTTGTTTTAAAAAGAAAAATATGAATAGCATTAATGTATACAGATTTGCAAAAGATGATAAAGAGAAGATAATCTCTATTATTAAAAGTGAGATTGAAAATTATGAAGATATTCTCTTTGCCTATCTTTACGGGTCTCTTGTTGACCATGAGATGCCATTTGTTAGAGATATTGATATAGGGATTTATGTATCTGATATGGAAAAGGCAAAGAGATGGAATTATGAAGTGAGGATTATTAACGATATAGAAAAGAGATTGAAGGATGAAGGATTTTATATTCCTGTTGATGTTAAGGTGATTAATATGTCAGATGTCTTATATGTGCACGATGTTATTCGGGGTAGATTGCTTTTTGTAAAGGATGAGAGTCTGTGGGCGGATTTTGTAGTAGAGGTTTCAAAGAAGTACAATGATTTTTATCCTCTCTGGGATCACTTTATGAAAGAAGCATTATCACCATGAATATTGATAAGAAAAGGATTTTTAAAAAGTTCGATGAGATAAATGATGCCTTAAAACAGGTTGAGCGAGTAAAGGCATTAAAGTTGAATGAATTTCTTGAAAGCAGGGATTATAAGGATATTGCCTATGCAAATCTGATTATAATTACCGAGGCTGTCATTGACATTTGCTTTCATATAACTGCTAAGAGACTTTTAAAAGCACCGTCATCTTATGGAGACTGTTTTAATCTATTGAAGGAAAATAATTTGATACCAGCAGATGTTTCTAATGTATTAATAGAAATGGCAAGGTTCAGAAACCTCATGATTCACAGGTATGAGAAGATAGATTTTGGTAAGGTTTATGAAATAATCACTAACTCCATGGGGTGGATAGATAAATTTAAGAAAATGGTTTTTAAACTTGTAGAGGAGTAAAATTCAATGGAAGATATTTCAGAACAGATGCAGTTGAGAAGGGCAAAACTACAGGATTTGAGAAATTCAGGCATAGAGCCTTATATTGATAGATTCAAAGTAAGCCATACCATAGGTTTTATTGCACAGAAATATGGAGTCCTTCCAAAAGAAGAATTGGAGAAGGTCAATGACGAGGTAACCATTGCAGGACGCATCATGACGCGGAGGGAGCATGGAAAGACTACATTTTGCCATATACAGGATTCATCAGGGAAGATACAGATTTATGTGAGGAAGGATGAAGTTGGTGATGAAAGTTATCAGGTGTTTTCTGCTTTTGATATTGGCGATATAATCGGCATAGCTGGCAAAATATTCCGCACAAGGACAGGGGAATTGACTATTCATGTCAAAAATATAACACTCCTGACAAAATCATTAAGGCCGCTCCCGGAAAAATGGCACGGCTTAAAGGACATTGAAATAAGATACCGACAAAGGTATGTAGATTTGATTGTCAATCCAGAGGTAAGGGATGTTTTTATTAAAAGAACCATTATTGTCCAGAAGATGAGGGATTTCCTTAACAGTAAGGGCTTTCTTGAAGTTGAAACCCCTATGATGCAGTCTATCCCCGGTGGGGCTGCTGCTAAACCATTTAAGACCCATCACAATGCACTTGGAATGGATCTATTTTTACGAATCGCACCTGAACTCTATTTAAAAAGGCTTGTGGTAGGAGGTCTTGAGAGGGTCTATGAGATAAACAGAAATTTTAGAAATGAGGGTATATCCACACAGCATAACCCTGAATTTACAATGCTTGAGTTCTATATGGCTTATGCTGATTACAATGACCTGATGAATCTTACTGAGGAGATGTTCTCCTTTCTATCAAAAGAGGTGCTGGGGGGATTTGTTGTAGAATATGGTGGCGAAAAAATTGATTTATCGCCGCCGTGGAAAAGATATTCTTTTAGAGATGCCATAATTGAATTGGGAGGTGTCCGTCCTGATATATTGGAAAATGAGGAAAAGGCATTAAAGTTTGCAAAAGAATTGGGTGCGCCAATTACAAAGTCAGATACAAAAGGAAAGATATGGCAGAAGCTCTTTGATTATACTGTAGAGCCGAAATTAATACAGCCCACCTTTATTACAGATTATCCACTTGATTTATCACCTCTTTCAAAAAAGAAAAGGGATAATCCTGAACTTGTGGAGAGGTTTGAACTCTATATAGCAAAAAGAGAGCTCGCAAATGCCTATACAGAGTTAAACGACCCTATAGACCAGAGGGAGAGGTTTGATGAGCAGGTTTTTCAGAGAGGGGCAGGGGATGAAGAGGCACACATGATGGACGACGACTTCGTAAGGGCGCTGGAATACGGCATGCCACCGACTGCAGGAGAGGGTATCGGCATAGACAGACTCATAATGCTCTTTACAAATTCCCCATCAATCAGGGATGTAATACTTTTTCCGCAGATGAGGAAGGAATGAATCAAGTTATAAAGTTTGTAAAGTTCATAAAGTTTATAAATTCATTCTAATTTATAACTTTCAACTTTATGAGCTTGCAACTATTTTTTATATGTCCTACGAATTTTTTATTAGTCTCCGTTATCTGAAGGCAAAGAGGAAGCAGGCATTTATATCCCTTATCACATGGATTTCCATAGGAGGTGTGGCTGTGGGGGTAACTGCCCTGATTGTGGTTATCTCTGTTATGAGCGGCATGCAGGAAGATTTGAGGAATAAGATTCTGGGAACAAATTCCCATGTAGTGGTATTAAATAATGAGGGTGGCATAAAAAACAATAAAGAGATTATAAAAAAGATAGAAGGTGTTGAGCATGTGATATCCGCATCTCCTTTTATCTTCAATCAGGTTATGCTGACATCTGCTCACAATGTATCCGGAATTGCAGTTCGTGGTATTGACCCTGACCTTGAGGCTAAAGTTACAGATTTGGCAAATAGGATAAAAGAGGGTGGGTTGAGATTTTTGAAGGGTCAGGGGTCAGGGGTCAGGGGTCAGGAGTTAGGAGTAGAAAACTCCGAACTCCAATTGGAGGGTATTGTAATAGGTAAAGACCTCGCAAGAAATCTTGCTGTTTTCATGGGTGATAAGGTTGATATGATTTCTCCATTTGGAAGGGTAACCCCGATGGGGACTGTACCAAAGGTAGAAAAGTTCAGGGTTGTTGGTATATTTGAGACCGGCATGTATGAATACGATTCAAACCTTGCACTTATCTCCATTTCTGCTGCCCAGAGATTTTTTAATATGGGTGAAACTGTAACAGGGATTGAAATAAAGGTTGATGATATTTATATTGCAGATAGTATTGCTGATAAAATACATCATATGCTCGGTTTTCCATACTGGACAAGGGACTGGATGGAGATGAATAAAAACTTATTTTCAGCCCTGAAGCTTGAAAAGTTTGGCATGTTTGTTATACTTATATTAATAATAGTTGTTGCCGCCTTCAACATAATCGGGACACTTATAATGATGGTCATGGAAAAAGGGAGGGATATAGCGATACTCAAATCCATGGGTGCAACGGACAGGAGTATAATGAAAATCTTCATGACGGAAGGACTGATTATAGGTGTTGCAGGAACGATTATCGGCTGTTTGGGTGGATATTTTCTTTGCGAACTTCTTGATACCTATCATTTTATAAAACTCCCAAGTGATGTCTATCAAATTGATACCCTTCCTGTAAAAATGAACCTCTTTGACTTTTTATATATCTCCATATCGGCAATAGCTATAAGTTTTCTTGCAACCATATATCCTTCATGGAATGCTTCAAGGCTTGACCCCGTGGAGGCACTGAGGTATGAGTAAATATAAGCAATGGGTGATAAGCAATGAGTAACGAGGGAATACCATTCTTAACTCATTGCTCGTTGTTCGTTGCTCATTGCTAATTATGGAAGAACTGATACAAATCAGGGAGGTTAGAAAATCATTCAAAGTTGGAGATGATTATTTAGAGGTTTTAAAGGGCTTAAATTTTAGTATAATGAAAGGGGAGATGCTTGGAATAGTCGGTGTCTCAGGTGTTGGAAAGAGCACACTTCTTCATATAATTGGCGCATTGGACAGACCTACAGAGGGAGATGTAATATTTAATAGTCAGGGCATTTTCAAAATGACCGATATTCAGTTAGCAGAATTCCGTAACAGGAAAATCGGCTTTGTATTTCAGTTTCATCATCTGCTGCCAGAATTTACCGCATTGGAGAATGTAATGATGCCTGTCCTTATAAGTAAAAAAGGCAAAGATGAGGCAATTAAAGAGGCTAAAAGAATTTTGACAGAGGTTGGATTAAGGGATAGAATAAATCATAAACCAGGCCAGTTGTCAGGAGGAGAGCAACAGAGGGTGGCAGTGGCAAGGGCACTCATAAATAATCCCCAGCTTGTCCTTGCAGATGAACCGACTGGTAATCTTGATAGCAAGACAAGTGAAGATGTTTATGAGTTGCTTTATAAACTGAACAGAGAAATGGGACAAACCTTTGTTATAGTAACGCACAATGATACGCTTGTAAAAAGGATGACGAGGGTAATAAGATTGGCAGATGGGATGATAGTAAGCAATGAGCAATGAGCAACGAGTAAAAAAACTCATTGCCCATTACTTAGCACTCATTGCTAATTTAGGGGGAGGATTGAATATGTTCAAAAAATTTACTGAAAGGGCAAGGAGGGTAATTATTCTTGCAAGAGAAGAGGCAGAGAGGTATCAGCATGAATACCTCGGAACAGAGCATATACTTCTCGGCATAATTAAAGATGGCGGCGGCATAGCAATTCTTGTTCTGCAGAGATTAGGGGTAGATATAAAACAGTTAAAGCCCGAGATTGAAAGGAACCTTCCCCATGGTTTAAATACACTGGTTATAGGTGATATCCCGTTTACCTCCAGGGCAAAGAAAGTGCTGGAGTATGCCGTAGAAGAGGCGGGGTTTATGGGGCATAGTTATATAGGAACCGAACATCTCCTTATCGGCTTGATAAGAGAGAAGAATGGGGTTGCTTATCGTATATTGAGTAGTTTTGGTCTTCAGTATTCTGACATAAAAGAGCAAACTATCAGTCTCTTAAGAGAGCCGGTATTACAGACTAAAGAGGCAAGCAGGACGCCTGCACTGGATGAGTTCGGAAAAGACCTCACTGAACTTGCAATTAAAGGGAAGCTTGACCCGGTAATCGGCAGGACAGATGAAATTGAGAGGGTAATCCAGATACTGTCACGCCGCACAAAAAATAATCCTGTCCTGATTGGTGAACCTGGAGTTGGTAAGACGGCTATCGTTGAAGGGCTTGCGCAAAGGATTATAAGCAGAGAGATTCCTCAGACACTTTATGACAGGAGATTAATCTCACTTGACCTTGGGTCGCTCATTGCCGGTACAAAATACAGAGGGCAGTTTGAGGCAAGGATGAAGGCTGTAATGAGGGAAATAACTCAGGCAAAAAATATAATCCTCTTTATAGATGAAATTCATACTCTGATAGGTGCTGGTGCTGCAGAAGGCTCTGTAGATGCCTCAAATATGCTTAAACCAGCCTTCTCAAGAGGGGAGATACAATGTATAGGTGCAACTACACTGAATGAATACAGGAAATATATTGAAAAGAACGGTGCCATGGAGAGGAGATTTCAACCCATAATTGTTGACCCTCCAACGATTGAAGAGACTATACAGATTATAAAAGGATTGAAAGATGAGTATGAACTTCATCATAAGGCTAAGATAACGGGAGATGCAATTGTATCTGCAGTTAAGCTTTCCGATAGGTATATCAATGATAGATTTTTACCTGATAAGGCAATAGATGTAATAGATGAAGCCTGCTCAAGGGTGAGGTTGCTGAAGGTTACCTATCCACCCGAAATAAGGGAATTGCAAAGAAATATTGATGAGGTGGTCAGGGAGAAGAAAGAAAGAATTGATGCGCAGGAGTTTGAAAAGGCAGTAGAGTTGAGAGACAGGGAGGAAAATTTAAGGAAAGACTTGGAGGAATTGAAGATAAATTGGGAAAATTTGCAGGGAGAGGCAAGGACAGAAGTAACAGGGGAGGATATTGCCTATGTAATCTCGAGGATGACCGGTATTCCATTATCCAAGATTGAAAAAGAGGAATCAAGAAAATTGCAGGAGATGGAAGCAGAACTATCAAAAAAGATAGTTGGACAGAAAGAGGCAATAGAGGTGATATGCAGGGCAATAAGGAGGTCAAGGGCAGGCTTGAAAGACATAAGGAGGCCTATGGGGTCATTTCTCTTTCTTGGTCCAACTGGTGTAGGAAAAACCGAACTTGCCTGTGCGCTTGCGGAATATCTCATCGGTGACAGGAAGGCTATTATAAGGCTTGACATGTCTGAGTATATGGAAAAATTCAGTGCCTCAAGACTTACAGGGGCACCACCCGGTTATATTGGTTATGAGGAGGGTGGACAGCTTACTGAAAAGGTGAGGAGAAGACCATACTCTGTTGTATTGCTGGATGAGATAGAAAAGGGACATCCTGATATATTCAATATGCTTCTTCAGATAATGGATGATGGAAGGCTTACAGATAATTATGGAAGGACAATTGACTTCAGGAATGTAATATTAATAATGACATCTAATCTGCATGCAAGGTTTTTGGAGAAGGGACTCTCCATGGGATTTCAGAGAGAGGGGGAAGAGGCTTCGTTTAAAAAATACAGAGATATCATCAAATCGGAACTTAAGAAGACCTTCGCCCCTGAATTTTTAAATCGCATAGATGATGTTGTTATATTCCATCCCCTTGAGAAGGAACACATCCTTCAGATTGTGGATATTCTCCTCTATAATTTGAATACGCAGTTAATTGAGGAGGGTGTTTTATTAGATGTAGATAGTGAGGCAAAGGAATGGCTTTCAAAGATAGGGTATGACCCTTTATATGGGGCAAGACACCTGAAGAGAACAATCCAGAAATATATCGGCGACCCCCTCTCAGAAAAGATACTATCCGGGGAACTTAAAAATACAGTTTCCATATATGTAAAGCTGAAAGGTGATGAATTGACCTTCGCAGGAAAAAAGGACCTGGTTGGCACTTGCTGAAGGGAATAGGCAATAGACAGGAGATATTAGATAGGGTGGGTGATAAAGAGGGTAATTATTCCTCTACCAGATATCTGCTATCTGCTGCCTGCTGCCTATCCTTAATATTATATTCAAGATACCGCATAAGATACATAGATTCTCTCAAAAAATTTTCATTATTGATAATTTTGTCTGCATTCTTTACAGCTCAGGTGTTTTTCTGCCTGACCCCTTTAAGTGCAGAAGTTATTAACCTTGACAAGCCTCTTGTTCAGATATTGATAAAAGGGAATGAGAGGGTTGATGAATCAACTATAAAATATTACTTAAACCTTAAGGAGGGAGAGACATATTCAGCCATAAAGGTAAAAAGTGACATAAAAAGGATATATGAACTTGGCTATTTTGATGATATAAAAGTGGATGTTGAGGAGGTTGATGAGGGATTAAGGGTTACATATATTGTAAGGGAAAAACCATTTATAAGAGAGATAAAAATTAAAGGTAATAAAGAGGTGGAGAGCTTTGAAATAACAAAAAAACTTTCATTAAAAAAGGGTATACACTTTAAAAATCACTTTGTAAGTAAGGATATTGAGTCCGTAAAAAAACTTTACCAGGAAAAGGGATTCTACTTTGCCAGTATAGATGTGGCAATAAAAGAGGTGGAGAATAATCAGGTTGATATAGAATTTAAAATAGAGGAAGGGAAAAAGGTTTATGTAACGGACATAAAATTTTTTGGCAATAAGTTCTTTGATGAAGATACCCTCAAAAAATCTGTTGATACTCAGGAAAAAGGTTTTTTCTCGTGGTTTACAAATTCCGGAGCATATAGAAAAGAGGTGGTAAAGACAGATGTTCTGAAGCTTGAATCCCTATACCATGACAATGGTTTTATAAAAGTAAAGGTAGAAGACCCCAGAATAGAAGTTGATAAAGAATTAAGGAGGATTTATATAACCATTTTTTTAACTGAAGGAGAACAGTATAGAATCGGGACTGTCAATGTAGAGGGTGATGAGGTATATTCTAAAAGTGAGATTAGAAGTGCCCTTAAGTCGGGAGAAGGGGATATATTCAACAGGTCACAGTTTGGAAAGAGTATATTTGATATAATAGATATGTATTCAAAAAAGGGATATGCCTTTGCAGATGTAATACCAACAACAAAAGTTAATGATAATCTTAAAAAGGTGGATATAGATATTAAAATTGAGAGAGGCAGAAAGGTATATTTAGGGAGAATAAATATCTATGGTAATGATAAGACGAAGGATAATGTAATTCGCCGTGAATTCAGGTTGCAGGAAGGAGACCTGTTTGATAGTGCCAGATTGAGGAGGAGCAGGGAGAGGCTGAATAATCTCGGCTTTTTTGAGGAGGTTAATTTTGAACAGAAGAGCCGCAGGGAAGAGGATATGATTGACCTTGATGTAAAAGTTACAGAAAGGTCAACCGGAACTCTCAGTGTAGGTGCCGGATATGGTTCCTTTGAAAATGCCATGTTTTTTGCCCAGATATCAAATAGCAACCTCTTTGGAAGGGGGCAGAGACTTGCCCTTAATACTAATTTTTCATCTCTTCGGAAAGACTATGAAATAGATTTCACAGAACCGAGACTTTTTGACAAGGAGCTTTTGGCAGGATTTAGTCTCTTTAATACAGAAAGGGAGTTTTTCAGCTATTTGTCGAGGAATCAGGGTGGCAGCATAAGATTTGGAAAGTCGCTTGATGAATATACATGGGGCAACATCTCCTACAAGCAGGAACTTGTCAGAATATCTATAAGCAATAAAACATCGGCTTCATACTTCCTTCTTTCCCAGGAGGGAGATAGGACAACCAGCAGTATCGCACCTTCTGTTACAAGAGATACGAGAGATGATTTTTTTAATCCCCAGAAAGGGTCAAGACAGTATCTGTATGGAGAGTATGCAGGCGGTCCGCTTGGAGGTATAAACTACTATAAACTGATAGGTGAAAATAGCTGGTATTATCCGCTCTGGTGGAATTTTGTGTTTATGATTCATGGAAAAATCGGTTATGCCGATGGACACGGCGATAAAGAGTTACCAATATTTGAGCGATTCTTTCTCGGTGGTGCTGAGTCGCTCAGGGGGTTCAATTTTAATAATATAGGTCCAAGGGATACAGTAGGAAATTCAATTGGCGGAAGGTCTCTGTTGGTATTTAATTTTGAAGTCCTGTATCCATTCACCAGGTATATCCGCGGGGTTTTATTTTATGACAGGGGAAATGTCTATGGAAAAGAGGGGGATATATCTCTGACAAACAGCAATGACTTTGACCTCGGCAGTATGAGGCATGCCTGGGGATTTGGAATCAAATTCTTTTCTCCTGTAGGTCCCATAAGTTTTGCATGGGGATTTAAATTAGATAAGAAACCATGGGAAAATTTAAGCGAGTTTCATTTTACTATAGGAAGGGCATTCTAGTAACTTACAACTTGCGACTTACAACTTACAACAACTAAGGTTGTTAGTCGTCGGTTGTTTGTCGTCAGTTATCAATAATTGGGGGGGGATTTATGAGAACATTAAAAAATAAGTTACAAGTTACAAGTTCCAAGTTCCAAGTTATTTTTCTTGCATCTTGCATCTTGCATCTTACATCTTCTATTTCCTTTGCAGAATCATTAAAGATAGGATATGTTGATATCCAGAAGGCATTGAATCAGTCCACTGCCGGCAAATCAGCAATGGAGAAACTTAAAAAAGATATTGAAAAAGAAACTGCCATACTCAAGGAGAAGGAGGAGGATATAAAAAAAATAGAAGATGAACTGAATAAACAGGGGCTTATGATGAAAGATACGGAGAGGGATAGAAAGGGTGAGGAATACAGGAGGAAGGGCAGGGATCTGGAGAGATATAGAGAGGATGTGAAAAGAGATATCATGATTAAGGAACGGGAGATGACAGATAAAGTAGTTTCAGAACTGGTTAAAGTTGTTCAGAAGATAGGGCAGGAGGAGGGGTTCACAATTATACTGGAAAGGGGTAATACTGTTTTATTCGCCACTGATAGCATTGATATTACGGAGAAGTTGATAAAAAGATACGATGAACAGAAGAAGCAATGAGCAATGGGTAGGGCAATGAGTAATAAGACTCGTTGCTCATTACTCATTGCTCATTGCTTGTCTTTATATGAAACTTGGTGAAATAGCAAGAATATTGAATGGTAAACTGGATGGTAACCCTGATATTGATATTACAGGTATTGCAGAGATAAATAGGGCAGGGAAGGGAGATATTACATTTGTTACAGGCGGAAAATATCTCCTGGAGTTAAAAAATTCCAATGCCTCCGCTGTTATTTTAAAAGAGGGGCTTAATATTGAGGCATCTGATGTGACAATGCCTTACATATCTGTAGAAAATCCGCATCTCTCAATGGTTTTTCTGGTTGAGCTGTTTTATGAAAGACAATATATACATCCGGCAAAAGGGATAGATTCCAGGTCAGTTATTAAAACAGGTAAAATCGGTAAAGATGTTACAATCTATCCTTTTGTTTGCGTTGAGGATGATGTGGAGATTGAAGACAGGACTGTCATATATCCTTTTACATTTGTAGGAAGAAAATCAAAAATAGGTGCAGATTCAGTTATCTATTCAAATGTGAACATATACCATAATGTTATAATTGGTAAAAATGCCATCATACACAGCGGGGCTGTGATAGGAAGTGATGGTTTTGGATTTGTGAAAGACGAAGATGGAAATCAGCGAAAGGTGCCGCAGGTTGGAAATGTAATAATAGAAGATGATGTGGAGATAGGGGCAAATGTCTGTATAGACAGGGCAACACTTGGAAGCACTGTAATTAAAAGGGGGGTTAAGATTGACAACCTTGTTCAGATTGCTCATAATGTAACGGTGGGTAACAATACAGTAATAGCAGGGCAGACCGGGATTTCAGGGAGTTGTAATATCGGGGCGAATGTGATGATGGGAGGACAGGTTGGTCTGACAGACCATGCTGATATTGGTGATGGAGTTGTTCTGGCTGCAAAGTCAGGGGTTACCGGAGACCTGAAAAGCGGTATATACTCAGGTTTCCCAGCCATAGAACATAATCTATGGAAAAGGATTCAGATTGGACTTACAAAGCTGCCTGATTTAATTAAAAGGGTCAGGGAATTGGAGAAGAAGATAGAAAACAAGAATAAGCAATGAGCAACGGGCAATGAGAGAGTAGAGTTTTTATTAAACTAATTGCTCATTGCTTCTTACATTTTATGGATATAAATGAAATCAAAAAATATATTCCTCACCGTTATCCATTTCTGCTGGTTGACAGGGTTCTGGAGATAGAAGCAGGAAAGCGGATTGTAGGCATGAAATGTATTACGGTGAATGAACCGTTTTTTCAGGGGCATTTCCCCGGCTTCCCTGTAATGCCAGGTGTTTTAATAGTTGAATCTATGGCACAACTGGGGGCAATACTTGCTTTCTATTCGGTCAGACAATCTCACCCCCCTGTATCCCCCCTTAATAAGGGGGGAATTGAAGGGGGGTCAGAAGATTTAGATAAATATATTCCCCTATTTACAGGTATTGATGAGGCTAAATTCAGAAAACCTGTGGTTCCTGGTGATACACTCAGGATAGAACTGAATGTATTAAAACAGAGGGGGAGTATATGGAGGCTGTCAGGACAGGCATTTGTAGATGGTAAGCTTGCAGCAGAGGCAATAATTCAGGCGATACTGGAGAAAAAAGCAATATAAATCTCAAAAAAATATTAGTTGAGCTGCCTTACAATTACTCCTTCTGAAATTGTGAAGGGCATTTCAATGAGTGAAGAGTGTAAATATTCTTTCCCACTTATCATCTTCATCTATTATCTCCGCCCCAATCTGGTATCTATTATGGTGAATTTCCTTTGCCTGAACAATTTTAATACGGAACAAATAGGGTTCATGGTCTGCAGAAGATAGAACAGCATTGCAGGTGTAAATATCTCCGATTTTAACCCTGCCTTCTAATTCTCCCTTTAACCCCTTCTGGCTGACATCCCTGAGGGCACATAATTTCCACTCTTTATCATTTATTCTGATTTCAATAGACTGTAACCGGTTTATTCCTCTGACAGCCCTTAATGCGGCATTGTACCTGTTGCTCTGCCTTTTTTCATCAATCTCAGATTCTTTCATATCAGGTATGTGACTGACCACCTTATTTCTGCCACTCTCCTTGCCAAAGTAGAGGAGTTTATCAGCCGTTGCTATTATCTCCTCTACAGTCTTTCCATCCTCGGGATAATTTGCCACACCTGCAGTTATTGTTATTTTCTCGCCTCTGCTATCCATTGCAAGGTCTTTCTCCACAAGGTTTCTGAGCTTTTCTGCAATCAATGATGCCCCATCTCTGTCTGTTTTCGGCAGGAGTATCATAAATTCCTCTCCCCCGTATCTGCTGACAATATCACTCTGTCTGATATTAGATTCTAATAGATATGCCATTTTTTTGAGTATTTCATCCCCCAGCAGATGTCCATAGGTATCATTGAAGTATTTAAAATAGTCTATATCCATGAGAATTATAGAAAAGACCTCCCTATATCGTTCTGCCTTACTGCACTGCCGGTGTACATTTTCCAGAAAATACCTTCGCGTGCATAGTGAGGTAAGACCATCAAACATAGCCTCTTTCTGAGTCTTCTCATA
Source organism: Nitrospinae bacterium RIFCSPHIGHO2_02_FULL_39_82 (assembly GCA_001804915.1). GTDB lineage: Bacteria > Nitrospinota > Nitrospinia > UBA9942 > UBA9942 > PLOWO2-12-39-15. The sequence goes on from MHDI01000086.1 coordinate 15,926, forward strand.
AATCCTTGCCCTCGAAATAGTATGGGCTACATTTTCTGCCACTGCACTAAAAAATACCTTATCGGTCTCTTTAAAGGCATTAATTGTATATTTATGGATATTTAAAACCCCAATTACCTTGCCATTTGCCAATTTTAAAGGTATAGACATAAATGACCCAATGTTCGGTAACTTCCCTCTATAATAAAGGAATCTGTCATCCTTACTCACATCCTGTATTAATATAGGCTCACCTGTCTGGGCTGCAATCCCTGAAACCCCCTCTCCCATTTTAAATGTTATATCTTTTATTGTGTTATAAGTAATTTCATTTGCTTTCCATACCTTAAGCTCATTAAGTTCTTCATTTATCAGCATAAGGCAGAAATCCTCTATTTTGAGAGAGTCCTTCAAAAGTTTTATGACCTTCTCGAAGAGTTCATCTAAGTGCATGGAGAGGTTTAAATTTTTACTTAAGGTATAAAGAAGGTATAGTTCAAACAGACGCTCCTTTAATTTTTCACCTTCTTTTTGTGCATCAATGAAAAAAAGATGATAGTCTTTTCCTAATGCTGATTCTTCTATGTCTTTATCCACAGGCATTTTCTCCCAAACAAATTAGTTTTTTAAAAGTCTTTATCGGATTGGTTATAATATAACTCTTTACCATTTTAAAATCAAGGGACTTTTTTAACCATTTTTAACCGG
>MHDI01000087.1 GCA_001804915.1 Nitrospinae bacterium RIFCSPHIGHO2_02_FULL_39_82
GTTATTGCTGCTGTAAGTGTAGTTTTACCATGATCCACATGCCCTATAGTCCCTACATTGATATGGGGCTTCGTCCTCTCAAATTTCTCCTTTGCCATATGCCCTCCCTTCTAAATTTGAAATTTTTTATTATACTGCTACCTTTTCTCTTAGCCCACCAGTAGCCTTAGATATAAGCTCATCACTTAGCGTTTTTGGAATTTCTTCATAACTGCTAAACTGCATTGTATATGTAGCTCTGCCCTGAGTTGTTGACCTGAGATCCGTGGCATATCCAAACATCTCCGAAAGTGGGACAAAAGACCTTATTATTCGGGCATTACCTCTCTGTTCCATTTCGTTTATCTTCCCCCTTCTGGAATTCAAATCTCCAATGACATCACCCATATATTCCTCAGGAACAACCACTTCTACATCCATTATCGGCTCCAGCATTACAGGATTAGCCTTTTTACAGCCATTTTTGAAGGCAATTGACCCTGCAACCTTGAATGCCATTTCAGATGAATCTACCTCGTGAAATGACCCATCAAATAGGGTTACCTTGACATCAACTACAGGATAGCCAGCAAGAACTCCACTTTCTAATGCCTCCTTTACACCCTTTTGTACAGCAGGTATATACTCTCTTGGTATTGCCCCGCCTACTATCTCATCTTCAAATGCAAATCCCTTACCTACCTCTAATGGCCCAACTTTTAGCCATACATGCCCATATTGACCCCTTCCACCCGACTGGCGAATAAATTTACCCTCAGCCTCTACCTCTTTCTTTATAGTCTCTCTATATGCAACCTGGGGTTTTGAGACATTGGCATTTATATTAAACTCTCTTTTTAGACGGTCAACTAATATTTCAAGGTGGAGTTCACCCATTCCGGAAATGATAGTCTGTCCTGTTTCTTCATCAACCTTTACTTTAAAGGTGGGGTCTTCCTGTGCCAATTTATTGAGAGAACTACCAAGTTTATCCTGCTCAGCCTTTGTCTTTGGCTCGATGGCAACGGATATAACAGGTTGTGGAAACTGCATTGATTCAAGGACTATTGATTTATCCTCACTGCAGAGCGTATCTCCTGTCAATGTTTTCTTTAAACCTACTGCAGAACCAATATCACCTGCCCTTATTTCATCCATATCCTCTCTCTTATTTGCATGCATTTTGACAAGGCGTCCTATCCTTTCTTTTACATCCCTAACAGGATTATATACATAGGAACCAGCGGTGAGAACCCCTGAGTATACCCTGAAAAAAGTCAGGTGTCCTACAAATGGGTCTGTCATTATTTTAAATGCAAGAGCAGAAAATGCCTCGTTATCATCCGCCTTACGGGCATCTTCCTTTCCTGTTTTGGAACTTATTCCCTTCACAGGTGGGATATCCAGAGGAGATGGAAGGTATTTTACTACTGCATCAAGGAGGAGCTGAACCCCTTTATTTTTAAAAGATGCTCCGCATAAAACAGGAGTTATCTTTAAGGATAGAACCCCCTTCCTGATACCTCCTTCAATTTCCTCGTTTGATAACTTTTCACCAGCGAGATATTTCTCCATTAATAAGTCATCCTGTTCCGCCGCTATTTCTAAGAGCCTCTCTCTTAATTTCACAGCTTTATCTTTATATTCTGCAGGTATGTCAACCTCACGATATGTACTCCCTTTCGCCTCATCTTCCTGATATGTAAATCCCTTCATCTTTAGAATATCTATAACACCTATAAAATTATCTTCGGCACCATATGGTAACTGTAGGGGAACCGGATTCGCCCCCAGTTTGTTCTTCATCTGGTCAATACACCCGAAGAAATTTGCACCAACCCGGTCCATTTTATTTATAAAAGCTATACGCGGCACCTTATATTTATCTGCCTGTCTCCATACCGTTTCTGACTGAGGCTGGACACCACCTACAGCACAAAAGATACCAACCGCTCCATCTAAAACCCTTAAAGACCTTTCCACCTCTACGGTAAAATCTATATGTCCGGGGGTATCAATTATGTTTATACTGTGGTCAAGCCATGAACAAGTGGTTGCAGCAGATGTAATAGTTATACCTCTTTCCTGCTCCTGTTCCATCCAATCCATTGTAGCTGTCCCCTCATCTACCTCACCTATACGATGAGTCCTACCTGTATAAAACAGAATTCTTTCAGTAGTTGTAGTTTTACCTGCATCTATATGGGCTATTATTCCGATATTTCTTACCCGTTCTAATGGAACTTTTCTTGCCATGCTTTTACTCCATTACCATCTATAATGGGCAAAAGCCCTGTTTGCTTCTGCCATCTTGTGAGTATCTTCCCTTTTTTTAATAGCAGTACCAGTTTTATTAAAGGCATCTAAAATCTCTGCAGCCAATCTCTCCTGCATGGTCTTTTCTCCTCTTGCTCTGGCGCTGCTGACTATCCATCTTATGCTAAGTGCAATTTTTCGTTCCTGTCTAACCTCTACTGGCACCTGATAAGTAGCCCCTCCCACTCTTTTCGGCTTTACTTCCAGCAAAGGTTTTACATTATCAATTGCCTTTTTGAATACCTTGAGAGGCTCATCTTTAACCTTTTTCTTGATCAATTCCAGTGCATTATAAACAATAGATTCTGCCTGACTCTTCTTCCCTTCTCTCATAATTATATTTATCATCTTCGCAATAACAGGGTCATCGTATTTAAGATCAGGTATTATTACTCTTTTAATAGTAACTTTTCTTCTTGCCATAAAACTCCCTTCAATTGATGAATGACAATTGACAAATTAATATTGAATTTTTCCACCTGTTAATTTTCAATTGTCAATCGTCAATCAGCATTGTTTTACTGTTTCTTCGGTTTCTTTGCCCCGTACTTTGACCGTCCCTGCATGCGGTTCTGGACGCCCAAGGTATCAAGAGTTCCCCTTATTATATGGTAGCGAACACCCGGGAGGTCTTTGACTCTACCTCCTCTTATCAGAACAATTGCATGCTCTTGAAGATTATGCCCTACTCCCGGGATATAAGTGGTAACTTCTACTCCATTGGTTAATCTGACCCTCGCTACTTTTCTCAGCGCTGAATTTGGCTTTTTAGGAGTTGTAGTATAAACCCTGATACATACTCCTCTCTTTTGAGGGCATCTCATCAGTGCAGGACTGCTGGTCTTGTTTTTTACCTTTTCCCTACCTTGTCTTACTAATTGATTTATGGTTGGCAATTATATTCTCCAAACTTGACCTGTTACAGAACAAAAATTAAGTTGCAAAACAACCCCTTTTAAAATTGCATAATAAACTTTAATGTTAACAACTTAGAAAATTATTGTCAAGCAGATTTTACTCTGTTGATACCAATTTCATTTCAGCAACTTCTTTCTTTTCATTCTCTATTTGTTTCTCGGTTTCGATGTTAATATTTCTATATTTTCTAACACCGGTACCAGCCGGAATAAGTCTCCCCATTATTACATTTTCTTTCAAGCCTTTTAAATAATCCACCTTACTGCTTACTGCAACTTCTGTGAGAACCCGAGTTGTTTCCTGGAAAGAGGCAGCAGAGATAAAGCTCTCTGTGCTGAGAGAAGATTTTGTTATACCTAAAAGCGTGGGTCTGCCTTTTGCAGGTCTTCCACCTTCGGAGATGACCTCCTCATTTTTTCGCATAAAAACATTTTTAGGTATCTGCTCTCCAACAAGAAAGTCTGTATCTCCAGCATCCTCAATGATCAGATGCTTCATCATCTGCCTTACTATAATTTCAATATGTTTATCATTTATCTGGACTCCCTGTAGCCTATAAACCTCTTGCACCTCATTAACCAGATATTTCTGCAATTCTTCTACTCCGAGGACATTCAATATATCGTGCGGGTCAACAACACCATCCATTAATGGTTCTCCCGCCTTAACTCTATCCCCATCGTGAACGCTGACATGTTTACCCCTTGGAATTAGGTAATCTCTCTTTTCTCCATCATCACCAATAATAGTAACTACTCTCTTTCCCTGAACAAATCCGCCGAGTTTTATTACTCCATTTATTTCGGCAATTATTGCCTTCTCGTGAGGTCTTCTTGCTTCAAACAGTTCTGCCACTCTCGGTAGACCACCTGTAATATCCTTCGTCTTTGTGGTCTCTCTTGGTATCTTTGCAATTATGTCACCAGCTGAGACTGCTTCACCTTCAGATACGGCGATATGTGCCCCTGCCGGAAGAAGATATCTACCTATGGTTTTTTTTTGGTCTTTAATATCTTTAATGGATATTCTTGGCTGGAGTTTCTCTTCTCTATGTTCCATTATTACTCTCTGTACCAGTCCAGTTACCTCATCAGTTTTTTCCTGAACCGTTACGCCCTCTATTATATCTCCAAAGGCAATCTTTCCACTAACCTCGGTGAGAATAGACATGGTATATGGGTCCCACTCTACAAGTGTATGTCCTTCCGGTACTCTCTGCCCGTCCTTTACTTTCAGTTTTGCACCATAAACAACTTTATACCTTTCCTTCTCCCTTCCTTGTTCATCCTGAATTACTATAGAGCCATTCCGGTTCATGACTACAATATCACCATCTTTATTTATGACAGTTCTGATATCAAAGTATTTTGCTGTCCCACCTTTTTTTGTCTGGAGTGTGGTCTGTTCTACGACACGGCTTGCAGTTCCACCGATATGAAATGTTCTCATGGTAAGCTGTGTCCCCGGCTCACCAATTGATTGGGCGGCTATTATACCGACTGCCTCACCCATTGTTACCAGTTCACCTGTGGCAAGATTTCTCCCATAGCACATTGCACAAACCCCTTCATGGGATTCACATATAAGAACAGAACGGATTTTAACCTTTTCTATTCCTGTATTTTCAATTTTCTCCACTGCCTCTTCATCTATCTCTTCATTTGCCTTCACTATTACCTCTTCTGTAAACGGATCCAGTATATCTTCAAGAGTAATTCTGCCAAGTATCCTCTCATTCAAGGGTTGAACAATTTCCCCGCTCTCAATAAGTGCCTCCACCTCAATACCCTTTATCGTCTTACAATCTTCTTCTTTAATTATTACATCCTGTGCCACATCAACCAGTCTCCTTGTGAGATAACCGGAATTTGCAGTTTTGAGTGCGGTGTCTGCTAATCCTTTTCTTGCACCATGTGTTGATATGAAATATTGCAAAACTGTAAGTCCTTCTTTAAAATTGGCTGTAATGGGAGTTTCTATAATCTCTCCTGAAGGCTTTGCCATAAGACCTCTCATGCCCGCAAGCTGTCTTATCTGTTGCGAACTTCCCCTTGCCCCTGAATCTGCCATTATATATATAGCGTTAAAATCTGTATCTTTATCAGCTACCCCTTCCATTATTTTCTTATCCTCTGACTCCAGATCTCTGAACATCTCATCTGCGATTTGTTCATTTACATGTGCCCAGATATCTATTATCTTGTTATATCTCTCGCCATTGGTGATAAGTCCATTTCTATATTGTTTCTCTACCTTCAAAACCTCTTTTCTTCCCTCTCCAACTAACTTCTCTTTTGTAATAGGGATACGCATATCATTAATAGATATAGAAATACCGGCCTTTGTAGCATACCGGAACCCCAACTCTTTGAGTTTATCAAGGAATTCCGCAGTCTTTTCTCTGCCTGCCTTTAAATAACTTTCGCTTATCAGATCAGATAAGGTCTTTTTATTCATCAGGTTATTTATCTTTAAAAGGGGTATCTCTGGGGGTACAATTTCATATAGGAGAACTCTCCCTGTTGTAGTAGATACCAATTCTCCATTAATTCTTACTCTTATTTTTGCCTGGAGATCCAATTCTCCGGCATCATAGGCACTCCTTACCTCATATACATTTGAAAATACCTTGTTTTCTCCCCTTGCTCCCCCCTTGACTTTCGTCATGTAGTAGCAGCCAAGAATTATATCCTGACTTGGAACAGCAATGGGCTTTCCATTAGCCGGAGAGAGTATGTTGTTTGTTGATAGCATTAAGACCCTTGCCTCTATTTGTGCCTCCATTGAAAGGGGAATATGTACAGCCATCTGGTCTCCATCAAAATCCGCATTGAAGGCAGCACAGACAAGTGGGTGTATTCTTATAGCCTTTCCTTCTATCAGAACAGGCTCAAAAGCCTGAATACCAAGCCTGTGAAGTGTTGGTGCCCTGTTCAAAAGTATGGGATGGTCTTTTATTACCTCATCCAGCACCTCCCATACCTCAGGAGATTCCTTTTCTACCATCTTCTTTGCACTTTTGATAGTTGTGGCATATCCCTTCTTTTCCAGCATATGGAATATAAAGGGTTTAAAAAGCTCCAGAGCCATCTTTTTTGGAAAGCCACACTGATGAAATTTAAGTTCAGGACCAACAACAACAACTGTTCTGCCTGAATAATCTACCCTCTTTCCAAGCAAATTTTGTCTAAACCGTCCCTGTTTCCCCTTTAACATATCGCTTAAGGACTTGAGAGGCCTCTTATTTGTTCCTCTTAATGCCTTTCCACGTCGTCCATTATCAAAAAGAGCCGATACAGCCTCTTGTAACATCCTTTTTTCATTTCTTATAATTATTTCAGGGGCATTGAGTTCCATCAATCTTTTAAGTCTATTATTTCTATTTATAACCCGACGATATAGGTCATTAAGGTCTGATGTGGCAAATCTACCTCCCTCTAAAGGAACCAGTGGTCTCAGTTCAGGAGGAATTACAGGAATTACCTTAAGTATCATCCACTCGGGTTTATTACCCGATTTTCTGAATGCCTCCACTATTTTTAATCTTTTTATAAATTTTCTTCTTGTCTGGACAGTGGTAATTGATTTTAATTCCTCTTTTAATTCTTTTGAGAGGTTTTCCATATCGACCTTTTTCAATAGCTCATAAATTGCCTCTGCCCCCATATCTGCCTTAAATCTATCACCATAGATTTCTCTCAATTTTCTGTATCTCTCTTCTGTAAGGAGCCTCTCACTTTTTAGGGGCGTGTCACCCAGATCAGTTACTATGTAATTTTCAAAATATATTACCCTCTCAAGTTCACGGATTGACAGGTCAAGTATATTCCCGATTCTGCTTGGTAGTCCTTTAAAAAACCAGATATGTGCTACCGGAGATGCGAGTTCTATGTGCCCCATCCTCTCTCTTCTTACCTTTGAGAGTGTAACCTCTACACCACACTTTTCACATACCACACCTTTATATTTCATCCTCTTATATTTTCCACATATACACTCCCAATCCTTCACGGGACCAAATATCTTTCCGCAGAAGAGTCCATCCCTTTCAGGTTTGAATGTCCGGTAATTTATGGTTTCTGGTTTCTTCACCTCTCCGAATGACCACGATAATATCTTCTCCGGAGAGGCAAGCTTGATCCTGATTCCATCAAAGGAAAGAGGTTCTTTCGATTTTTCAAAAAGCTCTTTAAATTTATCCAATATTATATCCTCCTTTTAAAATGACAATTGACGATTGACAAATTAAAGAATGTTTTCCATTTGTCATTTGTCATTCGTCACTCTTTCTCATCTTTTTTAATCAGTTCTACATCCAGAGCTAGACTTTGGAGTTCTTTTACAAGCACATTAAATGATTCCGGAATACTTGGTTGCAATGTAGTATCACCTTTTACGATGGCTTCGTATATCTTCTTTCTACCCTCAACATCATCAGATTTCACTGTAAGCATTTCCTGTAATGTATACGCCGCTCCATATGATTCAAGTGCCCATACCTCCATTTCACCAAGCCTTTGCCCCCCAAATTGTGCCTTTCCACCTAATGGCTGTTGTGTCACCAGAGAATATGGACCTGTTGACCTTGCATGAATCTTGTCATCAACAAGGTGATGTAACTTCATCATATAGATATATCCAACTACTACCTTTTGGTCAAAGGGCTTACCTGTTCTGCCGTTGTAAAGGGTTGTTTTTCCAGTTTCCGAAAAGTCTGCCTTCCGTAGAAGTTCTCTTATATCTTCATCTTTGGCACCATCAAACACAGGTGAAGCTATATGCATCCCCAGTTTTTTTGCAGCCATTCCAATATTAGTCTCTAATATCTGCCCGACATTCATTCTTGACGGCACGCCAAGGGGATTTAAAATAATGTCTACAGGTGTGCCATCTTCTAAATATGGCATGTCTTCTTCAGGAACAATCTTTGAGACGACACCTTTATTGCCATGTCTTCCTGCTATTTTGTCTCCTACAGACAGTTTTCTTTTCATTGCAATGAATACCTTTACCAATTTGATAACACCGGGTGATAGTTCATCCCCCTTTTTCATTTTTGATATCTTCTCATTCATTAAGGTTTTCAGTGCATGTATCTGGTCCTGTGCAGTCTCTTCAACCTCCTCTATTTCATCCATTGTATTCGCTTCGACTACCCCTATGCTTAAAAGGTCCTTACCATCGAGTTTTTCCAAGACATCCTCTGTTAATTTTTTCCTTTTCTGAATTATGGTTTTTTTCCCTAACTTTATATCCTTTGCGGCAACCTTACCGAGCAGGAGCCCTTTAATCTTTTTATCTCTTTCATCTTTTATTATATCAATCTCATCTTCATAATCCTTTGTGAGTTTTGCCAGTTCCTCTTCTTCTATTGTTAATGTCCTTGAATCTTTATCCATACCTTTTCTGGAAAAAACCTTTACACCTACTACTGTTCCTTCTATACCAGGCGGGACCCTGAGTGATGTATCCTTCACATCCCCTGCCTTCTCACCAAAAATTGCCTTTAAAAGTTTTTCTTCCGGAGAAAGAATAGTTTCTCCCTTAGGTGTAATCTTGCCAATAAGGATATCTTCAGGTTTAACCTTTGCACCTATACGGATAATTCCACTTTCATCCAGATCTTTCAATACCTCTTTGCTTATATTTGGGATATCTCTGGTGATTTCCTCCTTCCCCTGCTTTGTGTCACGTGCCTCTACTTCAAATTCCTCCATATGGATAGAGGTAAATACATCTTCCTTTATAAGTCTTTCGCTGACTATAATAGCATCCTCGAAGTTGTAGCCCTCCCATGGCATGAAGGTGACAAGGACATTACTACCCAGTGCCAGATCACCCCTCTCAGTAGCAGGTCCATCTGCAATTACATCTCCCTTTTTCACCTTATCTCCGATATTAACAACCGGTTTCTGATTTATGCATGTATTCTGGTTTGACCGCCTGTATTTAATTAGGTTATAAACATCTACATTGGATGTCTTTTTATCTTTTTCCTTTCCCTCAGCTAATATAACAATTCTATTGGCATCCACACTCAATACTTTTCCCGATCTCTTTGCCAAAACTACTGTTCCGGAATCCCTTGCCACAATCCTCTCAATTCCTGTCCCTACGATAGGTGCCTCTGTCCTTAAAAGAGGAACTGCCTGTCTCTGCATATTTGAACCCATCAATGCCCTGTTTGCATCATCATGCTCAAGAAAAGGGATTAAAGATGCTGCTATACTTACCAATTGTTTCGGAGATACATCCATGTAATCAATCTTGTCGGGAGATACCATTACAAATTCTCCTCCTTTTCGTGCCGAAACCAGTTCTGTTTCAAAATTTCCCTTCAAATCTACAGCGGCATTTGCCTGGGCAATCGTATATCCTTCTTCCTCCATTGCAGATAGATAAACCACTTCATCTGTTACCTTGCCATTTTTTACCTTTCTATAGGGTGTATCTATAAAACCAAATTCATTAACCCTTGCGTAAGTGCTGAGGGATGCAATAAGCCCGATATTTGGCCCTTCCGGTGTTTCTATGGGACATATTCTCCCATAATGTGTTGGGTGGACATCCCTTACCTCAAAGCCTGCCCTTTCCCTTGTAAGCCCTCCAGGCCCCAGTGCAGATAATCTCCTCTTATGGGTAATTTCTGAGAGTGGATTTGTCTGGTCCATGAACTGAGAGAGTTGACTGCTCCCAAAAAACTCCTTTATTGCAGCTGTTACAGGTTTTGAATTAATTAGGTCGTAAGGCATTGCAGTCTCAATGTCTGATATATTCATCCTCTCTATAATTGCCCGTTCCATTCTGACAAGCCCTATTCTTAATTGATTTTCCAAAGATTCGCCTACTGGTCTCACCCTCCTGTTACCGAGATGGTCAATGTCATCTACAATCCCAATTCCCTTGCGGAGATTGAGCAGATATCTTACCGTTCCTACAATATCTTCGGCGGTCAAAAGTCTCTGACTCAATGGGAGGTTTATCCCCAGTTTATTGTTTAATTTGAGTCTTCCTACCTCAGATAGGTCATAACGCTTTGAATTGAAAAATAGATTTTTGAAAAGAAGCTTTGCTGTTTCAATAGTAGGAGGTTCTCCGGGTCTTATCCTTTTATATATCTCTCTAAATGCCTCTTCGGTAGTATTTATTTTATCTGATAGCAGCGTATCTCTGAGAGATGTATCGTTATACTGTTCATCAATATGAAGAACAGATAACTCTTTTATTTTATTTTTCTTTATAATCTCCAGCATATCAGAGTTAATCTCCGTATTTATCTCTAACAGCACCTCCCCGCTTTTTTCATCTACCACATCGCTTGCCAATATCTTTCCAAGCATATCTTCAGAACTTATATTGATAGCCTTTATCTTTGCTGACTCCATCCTTTTTACAATGCCTTTGTTTATTCTCCTCTGCGCCTTTACTATACATTCACCTGTAGAGGGGTCAATAATATCCTCTCGGGCTTTTTGTCCTGTCAGTAGATCTGAAACCTTCATGGAGAACATATTAGATTCGGGATGATAGTCTATCTTTATAGACTCGTAGAATATCGAAAGGATTTCCTCTGAAGAATATCCAAGAGCCTTAAGCAGGACAGTAGCAGGAAACCTCCTCTTTCTGTCAATCCTTACATAAAGTATATCTTTTTGGTCAAATTCAAAATCGAGCCAGGAACCTCTGTAAGGTATCAATCTTGCGGAGTATATAATCTTGCCGAGGGCATACCCTTTACTTTTATCGTGGAAGAAAAATACACCGGGAGAACGGTGCATCTGGCTTACTATAACTCTTTCCACTCCATTTATAATAAATGTTCCGCTTATTGTCATAAGCGGTATCTCACCGAGATATATCTTTTGCTCTTTGATTTCACGGACACTGCTTTTACCCTCTTCATCCTTTTCTTTAACTACAAGCTGTACCATAATCTTGAGGGGGTCAGCATAGGTGGTTCCCTTTTGGCGGCACTCCTCAGTACTGTATTTTTCTTTATAGACCAATTTTTTTTTACACTTTTCGCAGACTACACCCTCACCACCTAATCCCTTATATTCACCGCAGTTACACTCCCATATTCCTACTTCATATCCAATATATTCGATAGATGCAGTCTCCTTGTAATTGGGTATGGGAAAGATACTCCTGAACACCTCTTCCAATCCTTTATTTTCCCTCTTTAATGGTTGTCTGTCTCTCTGAATAAATCTATCATACGATTTCTCTTGAACCTCTATCAGATTAGGAATATCAATTATGATAGGGATTCTGCCGAAGTCCTTGCGTTGTATAAAATTTTTTGTATTCATGCAAAACGTCCTCAATTAAAGTTAAATTAAATTCTTCGCTTCACTCACTTTATCTCTATCTTCGCCCCTACATCTTCCAGTTTCTTCTTCATCGCCTCGGCTTCTTCCTTCTTTATACCTTCTTTTACAGGTTTTGGGGCACCCTCCACAAGGTCCTTTGCCTCTTTAAGTCCAAGGTTTGTTAGCTCTCTTACAACCTTTATTACCTGAATCTTCTTATCCCCAGCATTTGCCAGTATTACACTGACAGTTGTTGGTTCTGCAGCAGCAGCTTCACCGGCAGTAGTACTCCCTGCTGCTACTGCCACTGCCACAGGAGCTGCAGCAGTAACGCCAAATCTCTTTTCCATTTCCCTTACAAGATCAGAAAGCTCAAGGACCGAAATGTTCTCAATGTAAGATATAATATCATCCCTACTAATTTTTGATACCTCTGCCATACTATTTCCCTCCTTTTAAATAATGGAAGATGGGAAGCTGGGAAGATTTGAAGTTGAGAAATTCTCACCTTCTCATCTTCTTAACTTCTTAACTTCCTTTTTTTGTTTCTATTGCCTTTAAGGTATAAACGAAATTTCTTATAACCCCCTGCAGAATACCAACTAAATTGGTAACAGGAGCCTTCATACAGGCAAGTGCCTTTGCAAGTATAATTTCTTTTGGTGGTAATTCAGATAATCTCTTTATATCCTCTGCTCCCATAAGAATCCCCTCTATAACCCCTCCACGAATATTAAGCTTCTCAGCCTTTTTGGCATAAGAAACTATTATCTTTGCGGGAGCTACAGAGTCTTTATACCCAATTGCCAGAGAAGTTGGACCAAAAAAATACTTTGATGCCGGTTCAAAAGGTGTCCCCTTTGAAGCTATCAAGGCAAGGGTATTTTTAACTACTTTTAATTCTGCACCTGCATTATGCAACATTCTCCTTAACTGGGTTATCTCATCTACAGTAAGACCTTTATACTCTGCAAAAATAGCTGCCTTTGCTTTTATAAGTTTATCGTGAAGTTCTTTTACCTGTTGTTCCTTATTTTCGTCAGCCAATTTTCCTCACCCCTCCTTTCTGCGGATTTAGCTTACTTTCAGTAAATTTGAAATTTGGACATTGTCTATCTTAATACCGGGTCCCATGGTTGTTGAGACGGCAATGCTTCGTAAATAATGCCCCTTTGCCGATGCCGGTTTCAGTCTTGCAAGAGTTTCAAGAAATGCCTTTGCATTTTCAATAAGGTCTTCTGCTTTAAAACTTGCCTTGCCAATTGGAGCATGAACTATCCCAGCCTTCTCTGTTTTGAATTCTATCTTGCCTGCCTGTATTTCCTTTATAGCTTTTACAATATCTAAGGTGACAGTGCCTAATTTTGGATTGGGCATGAGTCCTCGTGGCCCAAGTATCTTCCCAAGTTTTCCCACAGCACCCATCATATCAGGTGTTGCAACCACCCGGTCAAACTCCATCCATCCACCCATAACCTTTTGAATCATATCTTCTGCACCGACAAAGTCTGCCCCTGCATCTTTTGCCTCTTTTTCCCTGTCTCCTTTGGCAAAAACGAGTATTCTTGTTTTCTTACCTATCCCTTTAGGCAAAACCATACCTCCTCTTACCATCTGGTCTGTCTGCTGAGGTTTTATACCCAATCTAACCGCTATTTCAACTGTTTCATCAAATTTAGCAGTAGCTAAACTTTTTGATAGTGCTATGGCATCTTCCAGGGAATATTCTTTTTGCCCGTCTATCTTAGATGTTGCATTTATGTATCGTTTTCCAAATTTTGCCATATTTTTTTATTCCTCCACTGTAATCCCCATACTTCTCGCAGTTCCAAGTATTATTCTCATTGCCGCCTCTATATCATAGGCATTTAAGTCCTTTGCCTTTGCCTCGGCAATTTGTCTGACCTGAGCCGCGGTAATCTTACCAACCTTTGTTTTATTTGGTTCAGATGAACCTTTAGCGATACCTGCAGCCTGTTTTAATAGGACTGATGCCGGCGGGGATTTTGTAATAAATGTGAAAGTTCTATCTGAATATACTGTTATTACCACAGGGATTATAGAACCTTCCTTTCCCTTAGTCTGGGCATTGAATGCTTTGCAGAATTCCATTATATTAACCCCGTGCTGACCGAGGGCAGGCCCAACCGGAGGAGATGGATTTGCCTGTCCAGCAGAAATCTGTAATTTTATCATTGCAGTTACTTCTTTAGCTTTAGCCATATAACCTCCCTTACTCCCTCTCTATCTGTGGAAACTCAAGTTCTATGGGAGTTGGTCTTCCAAAAATAGTTACCATTACCCTGACCCTGCCCTTATCTACATTCATTTCATCAATTACCCCCGAAAAATTTGCAAACGGTCCATCTATAACCCTTACAGGCTCTCCCTTCTCAAAAATAACCTTTAGTTTCGGTTTTGTAGTTTCACCTCTCAATTGTTCTAATAAACGATTAATCTCTTCATTTTCTAATGGGGTGGGTTTTGTCCCGCCGAGAAAACCTGTTACCTTGGGAGTATTTTTAATTACATACCATACATCATCATCCATATCCATCTCTACCATTACATAACCAGGAAAATATTTTCTGCTGGAAATCTTTTTTTTACCACCTCTTATTTCAACTATATCTTCGGTAGGTATGAGGATTTGAGAGACCTTGTTTTCCATGCCGCTCATCCTGAGTCTTTCTTCCATGCCTGTTTTTACCTTGCTTTCATATCCTGAATAAGTATGAACAACATACCATTTCTTCTCCATCTGTAAAGAGCCCCTCTGTCAAACAAAAAGCAAAAATTAAAAATTAAATATAAAAATTAAGGAATCCATAATTTTGATTTTTGCATTTTGAATTTTGATTTATTTTATTAACCTCTCCACTAATTTTGAAAGACCAAAGTCAACCAATCCAAGAAAAAATGCAATCAAAAAAACTGAAATGATAACAGCTGAAGTGGTAGCCACCGTCTCTTTGCGGGTTGGCCAGGAAATTTTCTTTATTTCTATATTTACTTCGTTTAAGAAATTTTTAATTCTGTTTATATATTCCATAAATTAAATTTTGAAAATCTTTCAAAATAAAGTTATTGGCAGGCCAGGAGGGACTCGAACCCCCATCAGCCGGTTTTGGAGACCGGCGCTCTATCCATTGGAGCTACTGGCCTGCAAAAGGGTAGATTCCTCATTTTATTCGGAACAGATAATACCAGATATCTAATATTTGATATTTACTTTATCTCTCTATGTACTGTATGTTTTCTACAGAAATGGCAATATTTCTTAAATTCCAGTCTATCTGGAGTTGCCTTTTTATTTTTTGTGGTGGAATAATTCCTGTTTTTACACTCGTTGCAGGCTAATTGAATTATGTCCCTCACTCTATCACCTCACTGATTACACCTGCCCCTACAGTTTTTCCACCTTCTCTTATTGCAAACCTCAATTCCTTCTCCATAGCTATAGGTGTTATAAGCTCCACCTTCATAGTAACATTATCTCCAGGCATAACCATCTCAACACCCTCAGGTAGTTCCACTATACCAGTCACATCCGTTGTCCTGAAATAAAACTGAGGCCTGTATCCTTTGAAAAAGGGTGTATGTCTGCCTCCTTCTTCTTTCGTTAATATATATATGCTTGCCTCAAACTTCGTATGAGGTGTTATAGCCCCAGCCTTAGCCAATACCTGCCCCCTCTCTACCTCCTCCCTCTTTGTCCCCCTCAATAATACACCTACATTGTCCCCTGCCTGCCCCTGGTCAAGTATCTTCCTGAACATCTCTACTCCAGTAACTACAGTCTTCTGGGTAGGCTTTATGCCAACTATCTCTATCTCGTCTCCTACCTTCACTATCCCTCTCTCTATCCTGCCGGTTACAACCGTTCCTCTGCCGCTTATGCTGAATACATCTTCTATCGCCATCATAAATGGTCTCTCTATATCCCTCTTCGGGGTGGGAATGTATTTGTCTATGGCATCCATTAAATCCCATATGCATTTGTTCTTCTCCGCATCGTCTGGATTCTGTAATGCCTGTAATGCACTACCCTTTACTATCGGTATCTCATCTCCAGGAAATTCATATTTGGTCAGTAGTTCCCTTACTTCAAGTTCCACAAGTTCCATTAATTCCGGGTCTGATACCATGTCCACTTTGTTCATAAATACTACCATGTATGGTACTCCTACCTGCCTTGCCAATAGTATATGCTCCCTCGTCTGAGGCATAGGCCCATCCGCTGCACTCACCACAAGTATAGCCCCATCCATCTGGGCAGCTCCAGTTATCATGTTCTTTACATAGTCCGCATGCCCAGGACAGTCTACATGGGCATAATGCCTGTTCTGAGTCTGATATTCTATGTGGGCTATGCTTATAGTTATACCCCTCTCCCTCTCTTCCGGTGCCTTGTCTATCTGGTCATACGGAACATATTCAGCCAGCCCCTTCTTGGATAATACTTCCGTTATTGCTGCTGTAAGTGTAGTTTTACCATGATCCACATGCCCTATAGTCCCTACATTGATATGGGGCTTCGTCCTCTCAAATTTCTCCTTTGCCATACCACACCTCCATTAATTGGTGTCATAGAGTCAAAGTGTCATAATATTGAAGATTGAACAAAAGACTTTGTCTTTGGCTCTTTGACATTATGATGCTTTTCTGGAGCCCACGACCGGGATTGAACCGGTGACCTCTTCCTTACCAAGGAAGCGCTCCACCACTGAGCTACGCGGGCGTGGAGCGGGAAACGGGACTCGAACCCGCGACCCTCAGCTTGGAAGGCTGATGCTCTACCAACTGAGCTATTCCCGCATACAATTCATTGATGATTTTCGATTGACAATTGAAGATTGAAAAACCCCTTACATATTCCCAATCGTCAATCGTCAATCTTCATTTCTCTGGTGGGGAGGGGAGGATTCGAACCTCCGAAGGCATCGCCGACAGATTTACAGTCTGTTCCCTTTGACCGCTCGGGAACCTCCCCCTGGAGCTGGCGAAGGGACTTGAACCCCCGACCGGCTGATTACAAATCAGCTGCTCTACCGACTGAGCTACGCCAGCATAAACATAAAGTTTCATTTTATATGTTAAATATTTATTTTGTCAACTAAAATTTTACTGAATTTTACTGAAAAAATCATTATAAGTAAAAGGGATTGTGAAGAAGACAGCTACCGATATTTCTCTGTAGGTCTAAATAGTGGTGAATTTAAAATCCACTCTATATCAAAAAGCTCCCCATTTCATATTTATTAAAAGCATCTCTTATTTTCTGAATCATAAATTATATCTCTTGAATATAAAGACTATCGCAATTGAAAGAATAATTCCAATAGTCCCTCCTGCCAGCACATCCAGTGGATAGTGAGCACCTACATACACACGGGATATGGCAGTAAGAAAGGCTATAACAAATAGAATAAAGACATATTTTTTATAAAGATACCCTAAGACAGTTGCTGCTGTGAAGATGGTTTGGGAATGCCCAGATGGGAATGAGGCTTCTCTGAGAGGGTGATAAATTACATTTATATGAACCTTACCCTCCTTGATTAACTCCGACATATCGCTTAATGGGCGGGGTCTGTCAATAAGCTCTTTCAGGAGATGGACAATAATCCCTCCTGCCAGAAGGGCGGAGAGTAAGAGAATGAAATTCCTCCTGAAATTTTGCTTATCAACAGCATATAAAAATATTCCGGCAATCGGAATTGTTGCATAATCCGAGCCGAGAAGAGTCAATGCAGCGAATAGGACATCATTAAAAGGATTCGCCCATCCGTTATTAATCATCAAAAAAATACTTCTGTCAAAATCTAAGATTGCATTTAACATATACGAAATATTATAGATTACACTTTTTCAAAAAAAGAAGCCTTTAATATTCATTTATCCAGTGGACTCCGCACACCAAGTATGTTTTTTGACGCCACATGCGTATAAATCATTGTGGTCTGCAAATTGGTGTGTCCCAAGAGTTCCTGAATCGTCCTGATGTCATACCCATTTTCAAGAAGATGTGTTGCAAAGCTGTGACGCAATGTATGGACAGATGCCTGTTTTGTAATGCCCGCTTTTATTACTGCTTCCTTAAATGCCCTCTGCAGCGCTGCGGGGATGCAGTCCAAAGCCATTATATTGTATTTCCTCTTCATTTTCAAAGGTTTTATAATTTTTCTCCTTGACTATCTCACCTCTAATTTCTATAATCCATCATAATGTTGAATAAACTTAAAAAACAATGTGTTATTTATTAATCAAAAAATAAGGAAAACATTATGAATGGACTTCCCCCGAAATAGCGGACACACCGAAAGGTTAGGTTATAATACAACCTTAGGAGGTGTGAAATGCAAGAGAAAAGAAGGAAC